>CABUQV010000008.1 GCA_902493855.1 uncultured Collinsella sp. | reverse complement strand
TCTCCGATGTGGGTGGCACCCTGACGCTGGGTGATCAGGTTATTGCCGGCGCCTATCCCATCCGTGTTGCCGAGATGGCAATGACGGGTCAGCCCTTCTCCGATAGTACGTATTTCAACAGCTACACCTTCAACAACCTGTGGCCCTACATCGGTATCGGTCTCGCCTTTATCGTCACCGCTTACAAGGGGAACAAGGATAAGACCAAGGCCGTTATTATCCCGCTGATCATCACCGCCGTGCTCTCCTGCGTGACCGAGCCCATGGACTTCCTCTTTGTCTTTGCCGCTCCCGTGCTCTTTGTCGTTCACTCGGTTCTTTCCGGCATCTTCCTGGTCCTGCTCAAGGTCCTCTCCGTGCCCGCTTCGACTGCAGGCGGCATCATCAACATCGTGGTTTCCAACCTGGTCCTCGGTGTCGATAAGACCAACTGGCCGGTTATGCTGGTGCTTGGAGTCGTCAACGCCGCTCTGTACTTCTTCCTCTTCACCTTCCTTATCAAGAAGCTCAACCTCCACACGCCTGGTCGCGAGGAAGAGTCCGAGCTTGCCGAGTCCGTTGCCGAGGGCGAGGCCGCCGCGTCTGTCGCGGTGAAGCAGGGCGCTGTTGCCGCGGCTCCCGCAGAGGGCGTCGATGCAGGTATTGCCGACCTGGTCGCAGGTCTTGGTGGCAAGGACAACATCGAGGAGCTCGAGAACTGCTTTACGCGTCTCCGCGTGAACGTTAAGAACCCGGACCTCATCAATGAGGACCTCATCAACCACGTGCCCAACAGCGGCATCAACCGCAACGGCAATAATATCCAGATCATCTTTGGCATGAAGGTCGCCGAGATGCGCGACAAGGTCGAAAACGCAATTGAGAAGGAGCAGTAAACAATGATCATTACTCTGTGTGGTGGCGGATCCACCTTTACCCCCGGCATCGTCAAGTCCATCGCCCTGCGCAAGGACGAGCTCGACGTTGACGAGATTCGTCTGTACGACATCAACGAGGAGCGCCAGCGCAAGATCGGCGTGCTCGTGGACTGGATTTTGCACGAGGACCTCGGCCTGGACATCAAGCTCACGGTGACCACCGACAAAAAGACGGCTTTTACCGACGCGAGCTTCGTGTTTGCCCAGATGCGCGTGGGCGGCTACGCCATGCGCGAGCAGGACGAGAAGATTCCGCTGCGTCACGGCTGCGTGGGTCAGGAGACTTGCGGTTGCGGCGGCCTTGCCTACGGCATGCGCACCATCTTCCCCATGGTCGAGCTGATCGATGACGTTGAGAAGTACGCCAAGAAGGACTACTGGATTCTCAACTACTCCAACCCTGCCGCCATCGTCTCCGAGGGCTGCCGCGTGCTGCGTCCCAACGCTCGTATCATCAACATCTGCGACATGCCGATCGCGATCATCGACGTGGTTTGCGCCGCGCTCGATATCGACAAGAAGGATGTCGAGTACGATTACTTTGGCCTCAACCACTTTGGTTGGTTCACCTCGATCCGCCACAAGGGCGAGGAGGTGCTCCCGCAACTGCGCGAGTACATCAAGGAGCATGAGATTCTGCTGCCCGACTCTTACCTCAAGGGCATGGGCTCGCTCATGGCAAAGAAGCCCGAGGAGGCCGTCGACGAGCACCCCGAGCAGAACCGCCACACCAAGGGCAGCTGGTACTACGTCTGGAAGGGCGAGTACGAGATCATGGAGTGCTTCCCGGAGTACCTGCCCAACACGTATCTGAACTACTACCTGCAGCAGAAGGAGTTCGTCGAGCACTCCAACCCCGAGCGCACCCGTGCTAACGAGGTTGAGGAGACGCGTGAGAAGAACCTCTTTGATGGTATCGACCATTACGAGAAGACGGGCGAGATCGACGAGAGCACGTTCTATGCGGGCAGCCACGGCGACTGGATTGCCGATCTGGCTATCGCTCTGAAGAACGACACCAAGCAGCGCTTCCTGGTCATTTGCGAGAACAAGGGCGCCATCCCCAACATGCCCTACGACGCTATGGTCGAGCTGCCTGCCTACATTGGCAAGAACGGCCCCGAGGTCATCAGCCGCGACAACATTCCGCTGTTCCAGCAGGGCCTCATGATGCAGCAGCTGAACTCCGAGAAGCTCATTGTCGAGGCTACGATCGAGGGTTCGTACGAGAAGGCGCTTAAGGCCTTTACGCTCAACAAGACCGTGCCGTCGATGAAGGTCGCCAAGGAGGTTCTCGACGACATGATCGAGGCCAACAAGGGTTACTGGCCCGAGCTTAAGTAAAAGCAACAGGGTCGCTGGCCGCATGCCTGAAGCAATGCCCCGCCCACGTGATTGCGTGGGCGGGGCATTGTCGTTTGGTAACGCGTTTTATCAAATATGGCATTTATCTGCGATAATGTTCATTTTCACCGCTGATGGTGACATTTCATACCGCCTGCCGAACTGCGTGGAGACCTAACAACTTTTTAGGTCAGTGTTGTGCGTGTAGCAATTTCGCCCGGCCTCGCCTCCGGGCTGCCATGTGAGAGGGGATCTTATGGCTCGACTGCACGTAATGGAACGCAGCCACGCTCAGGCCGTCATGGACGACCTGCACGATGCACTCGGACGTCGTCTGGCGGTGAGTTCACTCGCCCCGTGCCCCGTCGAGTTTACGGCGGCGCTCGTCAACCTGTGCTCCACCCAGAGCTGCGGCAAGTGCACGCCCTGCCGCGTGGGCCTGAGCGCGCTGAGCGACCTGCTCGCCGATGTGCTCGAGGGCCGCGCCGACGAGTCCACGCTCAACTTGATTGAGCGCACGGCCCGCACCATCTACCTTTCGAGCGACTGCGCCATCGGCTACGAAGCTGGCGCCATGGCACTCACGGCCATTCGCGGCTTCCGCGACGATTTTGAGCACCACATCCGCGAGCACTCCTGCGGCTTTGACCGCGAGGCTCGCGTCCCGTGTGTCTCGGGCTGCCCGGCGCACGTCGACATTCCTGGTTACATCTCGCTCGTCGAGGCAGGCCGTTATGCCGACGCCGTCAAGGTCATCCGCAAGAACAACCCGCTACCGCTCGTCTGTGGCCTGGTGTGCGAGCATCCCTGCGAGATGCATTGCCGCCGTGGCATGGTCGACGACCCCATGAACATCCTCGCCCTCAAGCGTTTTGCCGTTGAGCATAGCGACCTCAACGACCACAAGCCACATGTAGTGGACAACACCGGTAAGCGCGTCGCCGTGATCGGCGGCGGCCCGGCCGGCCTTTCCTGTGCCTACTACCTGGCCGTGATGGGCCACAAGGTGACCATTTTTGAGCAGCGCCACCACTTGGGCGGCATGCTGCGCTACGGCATCCCCAGCTATCGTCTGCCGCGCGAGCGCCTGCAGGCCGAGATCGACTGGATCTTGAGCGCCGGCATCGACGTGGAGCTCGACCACTCCGTGAGCGGCGAGGAGCTCGCCCGTCTGCGCGACGAGTTCGATGCCGTCTACCTGGCCATCGGTGCCCACAGTGACAAGAAGCTCGGCCTTCCGGGTGAAGAGGCGCCCGGCGTGGAATCGGCCGTCAAGATGCTGCGCGCCATCGGCGATGACGAGCTGCCCGACCTGAGCGGCCAGCGCGTGTGCGTCATCGGCGGCGGCAACGTTGCCATGGACGTGGCACGCTCCGCCGTGCGCTGCGGTGCCGAAAAGGTAAGCATCGTCTACCGCCGTCGCATCTGCGATATGACGGCCCAGGACGCCGAGATTGCCGGTGCCCAGGCCGAGGGCTGTGAGGTGCTGGAGCTCACGGCGCCGCTCGCCATCGAGACGGGCGAAGATGGTCGCGTGAGCGGCCTGCGCGTGCAACCGCAGATTATCGGCGAGCCCCGCCGCGGTCGTCCGGCTCCGCGTGCCGCCGCTACGCCCGAGCGCGTCATCCCCTGCGAGCGCGTGTTTGTCGCCATTGGCCAGGACATCGATTCCAAGCCGTTTGAGGACATGGGCATCGCCTGCAAGTGGGGTTGCGTGGTCACCGACTCGGACGGTGCCGTGCCCAACTTCGATGGCCTCTTTAGCGGCGGCGACTGCCAGACCGGCCCCGCCACCGTCATCCGTGCCATCAACGCCGGCCGCGTGGCTTCGGCAAACATCGACCGCTATCTGGGCTTCGACCACAAGATCAAGCTCGACGTGGAGCTGCCGACCGTTCAGTTTAAGGGCAAGCACGAGTGCGGCCGCTGCGAGCTGGGTGAGCGCGAGGCCGGCGAGCGTATTCACGATTGGAATCTGGTCGAGCAGGGCCTTACCGAGGAGGAGGCGCGCCAGGAGGCAAGCCGCTGCCTGCGTTGCGACCACTTTGGTTTTGGCGCGTTCCGCGGAGGGAGGAACCTGGAATGGTAGAGCTCAACAACCCCACTGTCAGCGATAACACCGAAAGCGGAGCACTCAATATGGTCAAGCTCACTATCGATAATTGCGAGGTCGTGGTGCCCGAGCACACCACGATCCTGGACGCGGCCAAGTCCGTCGGCATCCAGATTCCCACCCTGTGCTACCTGCGCGATCTGAACGAGATCGGCGGCTGCCGCGTGTGCGTGGTCGAGGTTGAGGGCTGCGACCAGCTGGTTGCCGCCTGCAACAACTACGTGCTCGATGGCATGGTGGTCCACACCAACAGCCCCAAGGCCCGCGAGGCGCGCCGCACCAACGTGCAGCTGCTGCTTTCGCAGCACGATTCACGCTGCACGAGCTGTGTGCGCAGCGGTAACTGCAACCTGCAGACCATTGCCAACGACCTGGGCATTTTCTATCTGCCGTATCAAAGGCATTTGGCGGGCGAGGGCTGGGATTTCGATTTCCCCATCATCCGCGAAAACGACAAGTGCATTAAATGCATGCGCTGCATCAAGGTGTGCGAGAGCGTACAGGGCCTAGGGATTTGGGACCTGACCAACCGCGCCACGCATACCGCCGTGGGCACCCGCGGGCGCGTGCCGATCGGCAAGACCGATTGCGTCGCGTGCGGCCAGTGCATCACGCATTGCCCGACGGGCGCGCTGCGCGAGCGCGACGACACCGAGACCGTGTTTGACGCCATCGCCGATCCCGACAAGATCGTGCTGGTGCAGATTGCGCCGGCCGTGCGTAGCGCCTGGGGCGAGGAGCTCGGCATTCCGCGCGATGAGGCCACCGTCGAGCGCCTGGCCTGTGCGCTGCGCCGCGTGGGCTTTGAGTACGTGTTCGACACCGATTTCTCGGCCGATCTCACCATTATGGAGGAGGGCTCCGAGCTGCTCGAGCGCCTGGGTAAGGCCGCCAAGGGCGAGGGCGACAGCCGCAGCTGGCCCATGTTCACGAGCTGCTGCCCGGGCTGGGTACGCTTTGTGAAGGCGCGTTACCCCGAGTTTGTCGACAGCCTGTCCACGTCCAAGTCGCCGCAGCAGATGTTCGGCGCCATCGCCAAGACCTACTACGCCAAGGTGCTGGGCGTGGAGCCCGAGCGCCTGTTTGTGGTGTCCGTGATGCCGTGCACGGCCAAGAAGGCCGAGTGCGCGCTGCCGAGCATGGTGGGCGAGGGCGGCACGCCCGATGTGGACGTTGCGCTGACGGTGCGCGAGATGGTGCGCATGGTCCGCGCGAGCCACGTGAGCGTGGATACGCTAGTTGAGGAGCCGCTCGATACGCCGCTGGGCTTTGGCACGGGTGCGGGTGTGATCTTTGGCGCCACGGGCGGCGTGATGGAGGCCGCCGTGCGCTCGGCCTATTACCTGGTGACGGGCAAGAACCCCGACGCCGACTTCTTTACCGATGTGCGCGGCCTGGACGGCTGGAAGGAGGCCGTCGCCGATATCGATGGCACTAAGGTGCGCGTCGCCGTGGCACACGGGCTGGGCAACGCTGCCCGTCTGCTCGACGCGATTCGCGACGGCCGCGTGAGCTATGACTTCGTTGAGGTTATGGCGTGCCCGGGCGGCTGCGTCGGTGGCGGCGGTCAGCCCATCCACGACGGCTGCGAGCTGGCAGCCGAGCGTGGCCAGGTGCTCTGGGGCCTGGATGCCGCTGCGGACATTCGTTTCTCGCACGAGAATCCCGATGTCCAGGCGTGCTACCGCGAGTTCTTGGGCGAGCCGCTCTCGCCGCTGGCTGAGGAGCTGCTGCATACCGACCATCACGCATGGACGATGCCTAACGAGGGGACGTGCTAGCGATGCGCGCGTTTGATTTTGAGATGTCGCGCCGGGGGTTTGCCTCGGCGCTTGCCGCGGGTGCGCTGTCGCTCGCACTCGCGGGCTGTGGCGGCGGGGCTGCCGGTGCCGGGTCCGCCGCGGGCTCGGCTGCCACGGACGGCGCCGGTGCTGCTGCAGAGCCGGTCGAGGTGCGCGTCGCCTCGCTCAAGGGGCCGACCTCGATTGGTCTGGTGCAGTTTATGGACCGGGCAGTCGATGGCGAGACGGACAATGAGTTCGACTTTGCGATCAATACTGCCGCCGATGAGATTGTGCCCAAGGTCATTCAGGGCGATATCGACATTGCCCTGGTGCCCGCCAACGTGGCGAGCGTGCTCTATAACAAGACTGAGGGCGCGGTGCAGGTCATCGACATCAACACGCTGGGCGTGCTGAACGTTGTGACGGGCGACGCGAGTGTGACCTCGTTTGGCGATTTGGCGGGCCATACCGTCTATATGACGGGCAAGGGCACCACGCCGGAGTACGTCATGAACTACCTGCTGGGGCGCGCGGGCCTGGCCGGCCAGGTGGCGCTTGAGTTTAAGAGCGAGCCCACCGAGGTGCTGTCGGCCCTGCTTGCCGATCCTTCTGCCGTGGGCGTGCTGCCCGAGCCGTTCAAGACCGCTGCCATCGCAAAGAGCGAAGGCAGGCTGTCGGCTCCGGTAAGTCTGACCGATGTGTGGGATGAGCTGGCAGGTGACACGGGTTCGCGCCTGCTGACGGGCGTGACCGTGGTGCGCCGTGCCTTTGCCGAGGAGCATCCCGAGGTCGTGGCGGAATTCCTGAGCTGCCATGTTGCGAGCGTTGAGGCCGTGAACGCGGCGCCGGCGGACTGGGCTCAGGCCGTGGTCGATGCGGGTATCGTCGATAACGCCGCGATTGCCGAAAAGACGATTCCCGGGTGCATGCTCGTGTGCCAGACGGGGAAGGATATGAAGGCGGCGCTCGGTGGGTACCTGCAGGTGCTGGCCGATGCGGACGCGAGCGCCGTGGGCGGAAAGCTCCCGGCTGACGATTTCTACTACATGGAGTAGCCCGTGCGTGCGTTTGCTCGACAAATGGCAGAGCGTATGAAGGCGGTGGCGGCAGCAGGTGCCGTTGCCGCCTTTTGGCTTGCCGTGTGGGTCTTCGCGGCGGCGCTGGTGGCGCAGCCGTTGATTTTGCCGGGGCCGGGCGCTGTTGTGGTGGCGTTGCTACGGCTGGTGTGCGATGCCGCCACGTGGGCGATTCTGGCGGGCTCGGGTGCGCGGATTCTAGGCGGTTTGGCGCTTGCCGCGGTGTGCGGCGGTGTGCTGGCGGGGGCCTCGGTGCGGTCGCGAACGTTTGCCCGCCTGGTGGCGCCGGCGCTTTCGTTTGTTAAGGCGACACCGGTTGCCTGCGTGGTGGCCCTGCTGCTCATTTGGTTGGGGTCGGCGCGCGTGAGCATTGCGGCGGTCTTTTTGATGGCGCTGCCGGGCGTGTATTTTTCGCTGGTTGAGGGTTTGACGCAGGCGGATAAGCCACTGGAGCAGATGTTTCGTCTGCATGGCGTGCGGGGTTGGCGTCTGTTTTGCGCCCACACCTGGCGCGAGGTCCTGCCGTTTGTGCTTTCGTGTTCCCGCGCCGTGATTGGCATGAGCTGGAAGGCCGGCGTGGCGGCGGAGCTCATCGGCATGGCGACGGGCACCGTGGGCGAACGCATCTATCAGGCGAAGCTGCTCATCGAGACGGCTGACCTGCTGGCGTGGACCGTGCTGGTCGTTGCCGCCTCGTGGGCGTGCGAGCGTGTGCTGGTGTGGCTGCTGCGGGTTTCGGGGCCCGTAGCGTGGCGCGCTGCCGTGCGGGCGCATGGGTGTGGTAGTCGCGGACGTGCGGGCGGCTCTGCTGGCGGCAGGGCTGCTGCGGAGCTTGCGCTCGCCGTGGGCGACCGAGCGCCCTGGGCGCCGGCGCTCGATGGACTGGTACTTCGCGTTTCTGCTGGTGGGCGCACCTGCGTGATGGGCGCTTCGGGCGTGGGCAAGTCGACGCTGCTTGCGCTGGCGGCGGGCGAGTGCGCGCCGTGCTCCATGGTGTTTCAGGATGTGCGCCTGGTAGAGGGCGCCTCGGCTTTGGATAACGTGCTGGTGTGCGCCGACGCGCGCGTGGATGCCTCGAGTGCCGCAGCCCTGTTGCGCCTGCTGGTGCCGGGGGTCGATGTACATGCTCGTGTGGCCGAGCTCTCGGGCGGGCAGCGCCGTCGCGTCGAGATTGCCCGAGCCCTGCTGTGCCCAGGCGACGCGGTGATTCTGGACGAGCCCTTTACCGGTCTAGATACCGCTGCGCGCGACGCATGCGCCGAGGCCGTGCTCGACTTGCTCGACGGCCGTATGCTGTTGCTTGCCACGCACGATTCCGCTGACGCTCGGGCCCTCAATATCTCGGACATCATCACGCTCTAAAGACTTACTCAGCAACAAATTGATCCGTTTTTTCTCCCTCCCCATGGGGTCGGGTATGGTATTCTATCTGTGGGGTAATACTTAGGAATACCAAGTAATACCAACGCCGTAGAACAAACTCCAGATGCGGGCCAATCGGGTTGCCTTCACAGCCCGTCGCCCAGCCGCGTGGCCCGCATCCATCCGCACCACCGTCGTTTCAAAAAGGAAGCGCCATGGCAGAACACATGACCCCGGTTGTCGCGAAGGTCTTGCCCGAGGAAAAGGCGGCCTTCGCGGCGGCAACCCAACTCGTAGGCACCACGCCGTCCAACGCCATCCGCATGTTCATCGCTGCCTTCAATCGCTGCGGCACCTTTCCGTTCGACATCTCGCCGAGCGGGGCTTTTGGTAAAGAGTGTCCCCAACAGCTAGTCGTTGAAGAACGTCCCCAATGACTAGTCGTCGGGAGGAGGTTGGCATGCTCAATGCGATGATTTGGGCGCTTGCCTGTTTTGGCGTCGTCGCTGCCGATATTGCCCTGAGCGTCGTTTTGTTTTCCGCCCTTGGTGTCGCGTCGGTGTTCATGGGCTTTTCGATTGACGACCTCGATATTCAATTGCTTCAGGCTGCCGCGCAGATGGCGTCGTTTTTGATGGCACTGCTGTGGTGGCGTTATCTGTGGCCGCGCTCGTTTATGGCGCGCTGGCAGGGCGAGCGCCCGCTTGGCGGGGGAGCAGGCAAAGCATGGAGGCGCATCGCCTGCGTTATCGTGATCGGCCTTGCCCTGCAGGTGGTCGTTGGCTACGTGACCGACGCTGTGCTGTCGCTGTTGCCCGAGGCGGCGGCCGATTACAGCGAACTTGTCGAGGAGACGGGCATGGGCGAAACGAGCTATCTGGCCGTCCTGACCACGGTGATCGGCGCTCCGTTTTGCGAGGAGCTGCTGGTGCGCGGTATCATTTTTGAGTTTTCGCTCCGAGCATTTAACCCGCAGTGCCGTCCGCTCTGGAAGCGCCGGCGTCGTGCGAGCGCGCAGGGCGGCGCCATGGTGCCCTGGGCGGCCCCAAGCACGTGGGGTATCGCAGCGGCGATTGTACTGCAGGCGGCAATCTTCGGTTTTATGCACATGAATTGGGTACAGGGTTGCTACGCGGGTGCCGCCGGCCTCATCTTCGGTTGGGTGCTCGTGACCACCGGAAAGCTCCGCTACACGATCCTGCTGCACTTTGCCTTTAATGCCGGGTCGTATCTCATGGGGCTGCCGTGGTTTGTGAATACGCCGCTCGACGTTGTGGTCACGGTTGGCATCGCCGGCTTTGTGCTGGTAGAGGCGATGCGCTCGCTGCTTCGATTGCGCATTCCCGTGTCGCGCGAAGCTGATCGGTCTGAGTAATAACGCCTTTAATTAGACCGATGCGTCCTGAACGCACCTGGCGTTTCGCCGAATGCTTCTTTAAATTTTGAGTAAAAGAATGACATGTTGGAGATGCCGACTTTTCGGGCTACATACTGCACGCTGCGCTCGGTGTTATTGAGAAGATATGCCGCCTCTGTGAGCTGCTGGTTGAGCTTGATTTGCGAAAACGTTTTGCCGGTTTTTTGCTTGATCAAGCTGCTGAGATAGCTGGTGCTATAACCCGTATCGCTCGCAATGCTTTCGAGTGTGCAGTCGCCGTAGCTTCGCTCAATATGATTCAGAATCGACACGATGCGTTCGTCCGACATGATCGCCTGGTTATCAGTTGCGGAGCGTCGGTACAGTCCTCGAATGAGAACAAGGAATAGGCTGACGGCGAGGTGCCTCATGAGTTCATTGGAATAGGCATCTTTAAAGTGATATTCGATAAAGAGCATCTCGATGAGGCGTCGCGCATGTCGGGCGTATTCCTCTGGAAGAATGAGATATTTTCGGGCCTCGCGGTTTTTGGACACAAAATCAAATAGAAGATTCGTTAATGGTGACGCGCCGGGTAGCTGGCTCAGGAACAACGAATCGAACATTTCTTTTTTGAAGACGATCGAAATGACGATATCATGCTCGCCCTTAACGTATGGAACGCTTCTGACTACGCCGGTGTTGCAAATGAGCACGTCGCCCTTTTTAAGGAGTAGTCGCCGTCCGTTGACGATAAACGTGCAGACGCCGTCGTACACGTAGTTAAGCTCCATATCCCGATTGATATGAGGAGGAATATCGGTAAAGCGCGACTCCTTGATAAGGCCCACGGGGTTTTCGTCGAGAGTTTCTTTCCAATCAAACAGATAGACCTCTTCGCCGTTAATGGTTGTGGTTTCCACCCTGTTATATCGCGGGCTGAGCTCTCCCGGATGTGTGCGATGCCACTCTTCGGTCTCGGTATGCGTATAGAGCAGCTGTTTGAGATTCGAATCCATGGGGTGCTCCAGGGGTGAACGGTAGAATCGATGCCTTAAACGGTATTATATCTAAAAAAATGTTATAAATAAACGCGTTCTATGCGATATCTTATGCATCTTGTTCTTCCTAGTATTGGGTTATCCGCTGGAGCATCCGATCAAGGAGGGCAAATGAGTAAGTTAAAACATGGGTTTGACTCCGACTTTTTATGGGGCGGAGCCATATCGTGCTCGCAGGCCGATGGCGCCTGGAATGAGGGCGGAAAGGGAAAGTCGACGCAGGATTGTCGATGGCTGGATGGTACCTGGACTCATGACCAGATTGAGGACAAGCATCAAAACAACCCCTTCTGCCATGACGAACTAATGAACGCTCTCGCAGATGATGGTGTTGAGTTCTACCCGTTTAGGCGCGGTAACGACTTCTATCATCACTACCGTGAGGACATCGCGCTTTTTGCGGAGATGGGCCTCAAGCTGTTCCGCACTTCTATTTGCTGGAGCCGAATCTATCCTAACGGAGATGATCTTGAGCCTAACCGCGAAGGCATCGAGTGGTATCGAAGCATGCTGGGTGAGTGCAAAAAGCACGGCATTAAAACCTTCGTCACCATGCTCCACTATGACATCCCGGTAAATCTTGTCACCACATATGGGGGATGGAAGAATCGCAAGACGATTGATTTCTTCGCCCGCTATGTCGAGACAATCGTTACGGAATTGGGCGATCTGGTCGATTTCTGGCTGCCTTTTAACGAGTTCAATGCAGCGCGTTTTTCGCCTTGGGACGGGGTCTGTCTGGTCAAAGACGAAGAGGGGGAGAACTTCGATCGAGCCATCTTCCAGTGCCTGCACCACGAGTTTGTTGCCAATGCGCGTGCCGTCGAGATTGTCCATCGTCTTTCGCCCGATACTCCCGTTGGCGGCATGATCGCTCGATTCTGTACGTATCCCGCCACCTGCCGTCCCGAAGATAACATGCAGGCTATTCACGACGACCAGTATTCCAACTGGTTCTATACGGACGTGATGGCTCGTGGAAAATACCCCGCTTATATGAATCGCTATTTCGATGCGTGTGATATCGAGATTCAAATGGAACCGGGCGATGAAGAGCTCATCGCTCGCAACACGGTCGACTTCCTGGCCTTTTCGTACTACTTTTCCCAGGTATCCACCTGCGATCAGGGATGGGAGAAGACTGCGGGTAATCTGGTCATGGCAAACAAGAACCCTTATCTCGAGACGAGTGAGTGGGGCTGGCAGCTCGATCCCATTGGCCTGAGGGTTACCCTTAACCAGATGTATGACCGCTATGGGCTGCCTCTGTATATCGCCGAGAACGGCCTCGGTACATCTGATGTAGTCGAGGAGGATGGCAGCATCCACGACGAGTATCGAATCGATTATTTGCGCCAGCACATAAAGTGCCTTAAAGAAGCGGTGATCGATGGCGTTGACGTGCGCGGATACATGATCTGGGGATTCATTGACCTTGTTGCCTGCGGTCCTCTTACGATGGACAAGCGCTACGGGCTTATCTATGTCGATCTGGATAATTGCGGCAACGGCACTGCGGAGCGCTCGCGTAAAGACTCTTTCTATTGGTATCAGAAATGTATCGCCACTAATGGCGAGGATCTTGGGTAGGAGTGATTGTCGTGGCAGACAAGAAGGAACTGGCCGCTCGTGTCCTCGAGCTCGTGGGCGGCGCCGATAACGTTGTTATGGCAACGCACTGCATTACAAGGCTCAGATTCAACCTGAAGGACGATAGCAAGGCAGACCTGGAGGCCCTTAAGACGCTTGACGGCGCCTTGGGCGCGCAGGTTAAAGACGGACAGTGGCAAGTTATCATCGGCGCCAGCGTGGGGTCGGTATATGACGAATTGGAGCCCATGCTAGGTGACAGGATGGGTGGCGAGGTCTCCGCCGACGCCGAGCAGCCTGAGCTCCAAAAAGGTTCGGCTCGCGTATTCGATATCATCACCGGCATCTTTTCCGCTATCATTCCCGCACTGGTGGCGGGAGGCATCGTAAAGGGCATCCTGGCTGCTATCGCGGCTTTTGGAATCGACACGGGTGCCGGCGACTTTGCGATATTCAATATGATTTCGGATATCCCGTTCTACTTCTTGCCGTTTTTGCTGGCAATGTCTACAGCTGATAAGTTCCGGGTCAACCGTTCGCTTGCGCTTTGTGTTGCCGGATCGCTGATGTACCCGACCATTGTCAACGCTGTCGGTACGGGCGAGACGCCCCTTGCGCTGTTCGGTTTTGCGGTGCCGATTTTTAGCTACGCCGATTCCGTGTTCCCGGTTATCTTTGGCGTCATTGGCTTGTCTTTTGTATATCGTGCAATCGACAAAGTCGTGCCGGATCTTTTTAAGCTCGTTGTCGTTCCGGCGCTCTCCCTTGCTATCGTGATTCCCGCCAACCTGTTTGTGCTCGCTCCGATTGGTGCCTGGTGCGGTCTTGGTCTTGCCAACGGTATCGTTTGGCTATTCTCGACGTTAGGCCCCGTTGCCGGTTTTCTGCTGGGCTTCTTTATGCCGCTTATCGTGCTCTTCGGCATGCATCAGTCAACGAGCCCTATCCAGATTTCCAATATCGCAACGCTTGGGTATGACTATCTGCTCCCGATCTCTTTCTGCCATAACCTCGCCGAAAGCGGTGCGTCTTTTGGTGCAGCCCTGCGCATGACCGACGAAAAGCTCAAGTCCGCTGCAATGACGTGCGCCTTCTCAGCATTTATGGGAATTTCCGAGCCCGCCTTGTTTACCGTTCAGGTTCCTAACAGGACTCCGCTTATCGCTGCGATGATCGCGGATGGCATTGGCGGTGCGCTTACCGTTGTTCTCGGCGCAAAGTGCTTCGGCTTTGTTATGCCCGGCATTACCTCGTTGCCCGTTTATGCCGATCCAAGCGGCAATCCCATGAACCTGATCATGATTGTCGTCTGCATCGCTTTGACTTGGGTTATCTCTGCGGCGCTCTCGTTTGCGCTCTATGGTCGTTTCGACAAAAAGTAACGACGTTTTGAGATAGACAATATTAATTGGCCGCTCGCCGGGGAATCGTTCTGCGACGCCCCGGCGAGCGGCATTTTATTGGTGGGGCGTGTCGTGTCGCCAACGGCGGCATGCCGCCTCGCCGCGCTAGTTGCGGCGTCCGCCTCCGTTGGCACCCTGACGCCCCTGAGCTGCACGGTTGCGCCCGGCAGTGTTCTGCGCGCGCGACATGCCGCTGTGCCCCTTGCTGCCCTTAGGCCCCTTGCCAGCGGCGCCACCGTGGGCCTTGCCGCCCTTCTTGGCTGCGCCATGCCCACCGCCAGCAGACGTCTCGCCCGGGCGCGGCGGCACGGGACGGATCAGGCAATGCTTGGTGTAGCCGATCAGGTCGCGACGGCCAGCCTTTTCCAGCGCCTCGCGTACCAGCTTGTAGTTCTCGGGCTTGCGATACTGGATGAGCGCGCGCTGCATGGCCTTCTCGTGCGGGTCGCGCGCCACATAGATCGGTTTCATGGTGCGCGGGTCCACGCCGGTGTAGTACATGCACGTCGACATGGTGGACGGTGTGGGGTAGAAGTCCTGCACCTGCTCGGGCATGTAACCCATGTCGCGCACGGCTTCGGCAAGGTCCACGGCTTCCTTCATCGTTGAGCCGGGGTGGCTCGAGATCAGATACGGCACCACGTACTGCTTGAGTCCGTATTCGCGATTCAAGCGTTCAAATTTACGGCAGAATGCGTCGTAGACAGCTCGGCTCGGCTTGCCCATCACGGACAGTACCGCGTCGCTCACGTGCTCGGGCGCTACGCGCAGCTGGCCCGAGACATGGTGTTCCAGCAGCTCGCGCAAAAACTCGTCCGAGGCATCGGCCATGGTGTAGTCAAAGCGGATGCCGCTGCGGACGAAGACCTTCTTGACGCCCGGCAGCTGGCGCAGGTCGCGCAGCAGCTGCGTGTAGCCGGTCTCGTCGACCACCATGTTCTTGCACACGCTCGGCCACAGGCAGCGCTTGTTCTTGCACACGCCGTGCTTGAGCTGCTTGTCGCAGGCGGGGCGGCTAAAGTTGGCCGTCGGTCCGCCCACGTCGTTGATATAGCCCTTAAACTCGGGATCGCGCGTGAGCAGCTCGGCCTCGCGCATGATCGAGTCGTGGCTGCGCATCTGCAACACGCGGCCCTGGTGGAAGGTGAGGGCGCAAAACGAGCACTCACCAAAACAGCCGCGGTTGGAGCTTATGGAAAACTTGATCTCAGCAAAGGCCGGCACGCCGCCCGCCGCGTCGTAATCGGGATGCCAGTCGCGTGCGTAGGGGAGTTCGGCCACCTCGTCCATCTCATCGGTAGTGAGCGTCGCCGACGGCGGGTTTTGCACCACATAGACGCTGTTGGGGTAGGGCTCTACCAGGCGATGCCCGGTGATGGGGTCCATATTCTGTTGCTGCACGTTAAAGCTGCGCGCGTAGTTGAGCTTGTCGGCGGTAAGGTCGTCCCAGCTGGGCAGCAGATCGTAGTCGTAGACCTCGTCGAGCGAGCCTGTGCGGTAGACGGTGCCGTTGATATAGGTGATCTGATCGACGGGCAGTCCCGCGTCGAGCGCGTCGGCGATCTCGACGATCGCGTGCTCGCCCATGCCGTAGATGAGGATGTCGGCGCCCGAGTCGAGCAGTACCGAGCGCTTGAGCTTGTCCTGCCAGTAGTCGTAGTGGGCCAGGCGGCGCAGGCTCGCCTCGATGCCGCCGATGATGATGGGGGCGTCCTTGAACGTCTGGCGGATGAGGTTGCCGTAGACCGTGACAGCTCGGTTGGGACGGTGCCCCTCCTCGCCACCGGGAGTGTAGGCGTCGGTGTGGCGGCGGTGCTTGGTCACCGAATAGTGGTTGACCATGGAGTCCATGTTGCCGGCACTGACGAGAAAGCCCAGGCGCGGCTCGCCGAGCACGGTGATGCTGGCGGGGTCGGTCCAATCGGGCTGGCAGATGATGCCCACCTTGTAGCCGTGTGCGTCGAGTACGCGGCTGACGATGGCCATACCAAAGCTGGGATGGTCCACGTAGGCGTCGCCGCAGATGTAGACAAAGTCGCACTGGTCCCAGCCGCGCGCATCCATGTCGGCGCGGCTGACGGGGAGGAACTTATCGCGGCCCGGTCGCCAGGGGCGGGCGGGCGTCGCTTGGGAATGCTTGGTGCGGGCGACCGTGGCCTGCGCCTTACCGCCACGCTTTTGCTGCTGGCCCTGTTTGCCCTGTTGACTGCGCTGGTTGTTCTGAGCGTGCTGAGGCTTTTTTGCCACGATCCCTCCCGGTGTCTGTATGCTGCACGTAATTGTAACCAGTCTTTTTGGGACGGCGCTAAAAAGACTGGTGGAGTACACGAGGCGTCGGGTGTCGGCGCCGCGCCCGCTGTTTGTTTCCAGACTGTGTATCTGCGCGTTGGAGAACCCGTCTCGCGCGCACGCCATGTTGTCAATGGGTTACAGTATGAACGGCGGCTATGTTTCCGCCAACGCACGAGAGAGTCGTCAACAAGGAGGATGCACGACGATGCAGCGTGCCAAACAGATATCGGAGTCCATCGAGCTGGGCATTATCTTGGCGCTCGCCGGTGGCTTTATGGACGTCTATTCGTACATTGGGCGCGATCATGTTTTCGCCAACGCGCAGACAGGCAACATCCTGCTCGTGGGCGTGAGCATCTCGGAGGGCAACTGGGCACTTGCGGGACGCTATTTCTTCCCCGTGGTGTCGTTTGCCGTGGGCATTATGCTTGCCGATCTGGTACACGAGCGGTTTGGCAGCGTGATTCACTGGCGCCAAGTGACGGTGTTCTTTGAAGCCGTTATCTTGCTGGGCGTGAGCTTTATCCCCGGCGGCAATTTCAACCTGCTCGCCAACTGCCTCACCTCGTTTGCCTGCGGTATGCAAGTTGAGAGCTTCCGCAAGATCCACGGTCACGGCATCGCTACGACCATGTGCATCGGCAACTTGCGCAACGCGCTGCAAAACGTGGACGATTACATCATCACCCACAGGCGCGGCTTTTTGGAAAACGGCCTGCTGTACTTTGGCGTGATCTTTACCTTTGTGTTTGGCGCCGTGTTGGGCAACTGGTGTATTGAGCGCATGGGCCTGCACGCCATCGTCGTGGCGAGCTTGCTGCTGTTTGTCGCGTTTGCCATCATGTTCATCGACCGCGAGCGCGATTTGCGCTTACGCTGGAAGGTTGCGGCCGAGGCTTGGAAAGAGGGCTGCCGAAAGTAACCGAATGCGGCAAAGGGGCTGTCCCTTTGCCGCAATTTTTTTCATCATCTGTTGAAACGCTTTAACACTTTTGATGTTCTCACGCGTTTTTTGTTTCAAAAGCGTTAGGATGGGACTCATAGCGTGGGGCGTAATGGATGCCCCGCACACGATGGGAGGCTATCAATGGCTAATCGTTTCGTTCTCAATACCATCTCTTATCATGGTTCCGGCGCCATCAAGGAGATCCCCGGCGAGCTCCAGCGTCGCGGCTACAAGAAGATCTTCGTCTGCTCCGACCCCGATTTGGTTAAGTTTGGCGTTACCGCTAAGGTGACCGACGAGCTCGACGCCGCCGGCATCGCTTGGAGCCTCTACTCCGAGATTAAGCCCAACCCCACTATCCAGAACGTCAAGGACGGCGTCGAGGCCTTCAAGGCCGCCGAGGCTGACGCTATCGTGACCATCGGTGGTGGCTCCTCCATGGACACCGCCAAGGCCATCGGCATCATCATCAACAACCCCGAGTTCGCCGATGTCCGCAGCCTCGAGGGCGTTGCTCCCACCAAGAACCATGCCGTGTTCACCATCGCCGTGCCGACGACCGCCGGTACCGCTGCCGAGGTGACCATCAACTACGTCATCACAGACCCCGAGAAGGTCCGCAAGTTCGTGTGCGTCGACACCAACGACGCCCCCGAGGTCGCCGTCGTCGACCCCGATATGATGGCTTCCATGCCCGCCGGCCTGACCGCTTCCACCGGCATGGACGCTCTGACCCACGCCATCGAGGGCTATACCACCAAGGGCGCTTGGGAGCTCTCCGACATGTTCCACTTTGAGGCTATTAAGCTGATCAGCGAGAACCTGCGCGACTCCGTCGCCGAGGCCAAGTCCGGTCAGCCCGGCTCCGGCCGCGAGGGCATGGCCCTTGGCCAGTATGTCGCCGGCATGGGCTTCTCCAACGTTGGCCTGGGCATCGACCACGCCATGGCTCACACCCTGTCCGCTCACTACGACACCCCGCACGGCGTCGCTTGCGCCATGCTGCTGCCGATCGCCATGGAGTTCAACAAGCCGGTTTGCGCTGAGCGCCTGGCCAAGGTTGCCGTCGCCATGGGCGTTGACACCACGGGCATGAGCACCGCCGAGGCCGCCGATGCCGCCATCGCCGCCGTCAAGCAGCTTTCCGCCGACGTGAACATCCCGCACGTCTGTGAGGCCATGAAGGCTGACGAGATCGAGGTCCTGGCCAAGGACGCCATGGCCGACGCCTGCTTCCCGGGTAACCCGCGCGAGGCAACGCTCGACGACGTCATCGAGCTCTTCAAGAAGATCTGCCCGGCTGCCTAACTTGGTTCGGCGGGCCCCTGCCCGTTAGCCCCAGAATCGTCCTCGGACATGTCGGAGGCCCCGTTGCGCACTACGTGCGGCGGGGCCTCCTTCTGTCCTGCGGAAAGATTCTGGGGCTAACGGGCAGGGGGCCGCCGGCTCGTTATCGTGACGGGCGCTGCTCTGAGAAGCTCGATGGGTTGTCTCGCTAGGTAAATAATTGTGCGTGGTGGTATTGTTGCTGTGGGTTTAATTCGATATGAAAGGGTGACTTTGGTGTCCAAGATGGATTCTATGCTCTCCTATATTACTGACCAGCTGAAGGCGCTTACCTCGATTGCTTCGCCTACCGGCTATACCCGTGCGGCGACTGATTATCTAATGGAAACATTGCGCGATATGGGGTTTGGGCCTGAGCGTTCTAATAAGGGCAACGTGCTCGTTGAGCTTGGTGGTGAGGGTGAGCCGCTCGTGTTGGCGAGCCATGTCGATACCCTGGGCGCTATGGTGCGCTCTATCAAGGACAATGGTCGTCTGCGCCCCACGACGATCGGCGGGCATCAGTGGTCTACGGCCGATGGCGAGAACTGCACCGTCTACACGCGCGACGGCAATGTGTACACGGGTGTGGTCCTCAATACCGAGCCTTCGGCGCACGTGGCCGACGAGCCGGTCAAGACTATCGAGAAGAACATGGAGATCCTGCTCGACGAGAACGTCGACAGCAAGGACGATGTGCTCGAGCTGGGTATTCAGACTGGCGACATCATCGCTATGGACCCTCGCACGACGGTGACGGAGAGTGGCTACATTAAGAGCCGCTTCCTGGACGACAAGCTTTCGGCCGCCATTTTGCTGGGCTTGGCGCGTGCCGTCGCCGCTGGCGAGGTGACGCTTTCGCGTAAGGTTTCGCTGCTCTTTACCGTGTACGAGGAGGTCGGCCATGGCGGTGCCTTTGTGCCGGCCGACACGCGCGAGATGATCAGCGTGGACATGGGCTGCGTGGGCGACGACCTGGGCTGCACCGAGCGCATGGTGTCGATTTGCGCCAAGGATTCGGGCGGCCCCTACAACTACGATCTGGTGACCACGCTGTCCAATATCGCGCGCGAGCTTGAGCTCGATTACGCCATCGACGTGTACCCGCATTACGGCTCGGACGTTGAGGCCACGCTCTCGGCCGGCTACGACATTCGCCATGGTCTGATCGGCCCCGGCGTGTACGCGAGCCACAACTACGAGCGCAGCCACATCGACGGCGTGCGCAACACCTTCGAGCTCGTCCGCGCCTACGTACAGCGCTAGCGATGCAGCGGCCTCGGCTGATACGGCAGTACCGACCGAGGCCGTCCTCTCTAAGTTGCGGTGAAATAGGGACTGTTTGGCGGTTTTAAACGCTTAAACAGTCCCTATTTCACCGCAATTTATGAAGGGGATGGGGCTACTTAAGTGCGCCGGTCACGGTGCCGCCGCCCAGGACGACGTCGCCGCGGTAGACCACAACGGCCTGTCCGGGGGCGATGGCTCGTTGTGGCTCGTCAAAAGTTAGCAGCATTTGCCCGTCTTCGTCACGCGTAAGGGTCGCTGCCTGGTCTTTCTGACGGTAGCGGTACTTGGCGCCTACGCGAATGCCGCCGGCATCGAGCTCGGCCTCCATGCGTGCGTCCGGCGCGCTCCAGATCCAGTCGTCGGCCGTGAGTGCTGTGGCCGTTAGGTCCTCGGCCTCGCCCAGATGCACGGTGTTGTTGGCGGCATCGACGCCCGTCACATACACGGGATGCGCCATCGCGACGCCCAAGCCCTTGCGCTGGCCGATGGTATAGCGCAACGCGCCGTTATGGCGTCCGACCACGCTGCCGTCGCGCCACACAATGTCGCCCGGTGCAGCGGGATGTCCGCAGCGGCGCTCGATATAGCCCGCGTAGTCACCGTCTGGAATAAAGCAGATGTCCTCGCTTTCGGCCTTCTTGGCGTTGATGAAGTCCTGCTCGGCGGCAATGCGGCGCACGTCGCGCTCCTTGTTCAGGCCTGCCAGCGGAAAGATTGTGCGTGCCAGGCGCTCTTGCGTGAGCGAATACAAAAAGTAACTCTGGTCCTTTTTGGGGTCCTCGCCGCGATGCAGCTGCCAGGTGCCGTCGGGCGCCTGGCTCGTTTTGGCGTAATGTCCCGTTGCGATGTAGTCGCAGCCCATGTCCAGCGCCGCATCGAGCAACGCGCCAAACTTAATGTGGCGGTTGCAGATGATGCACGGGTTGGGCGTCAGCCCCTCCTGGTAGGCGTTCACAAAACGCTCGATAACACTGTGGTCGAAGGTCTGCTGCAGGTCGAGCACATGGTGGGGTATCCCCAGGCGCTCGGCGACGGCCTTTGCATCGGCGATGTCGCGGTCGACCTTACTCGTGCCCGTGGCGGGGTCGGGCGCGGGGCAGGTGAGGCGCATGGTGGCGCCGACGCATTCGTAGCCCTGGCTTTTGAGCAGGTACGCGGTCACGCTAGAATCGACGCCGCCGCTCATGGCGACGAGCACGCGCTTGTTGTGCATGGGGAGGTTCTCCTTGGTGGCATGTGGCCAAAAAAGAAAAGCGGCGCGGGAGGCTGGTTCCGCGCCGCAGACATTGTAGCAAGTTCGGACGTCTCGTGGGACACCCTAACGAGATGGGCTCAGGCAGCCAGAAGAGAGGATAGGCCGGCATGCCATGGGCCTATCGACAAGTGACGGGCCCTTAGTCCTGGAACAGTGCCGTGGACAGGTAGCGCTCGCCGGTGTCGGCAAGCAGGGCCACGATGGTCTTGCCCTCGTTTTCGGGGCGCTTGGCCAGCTGCAGCGCGGCCCACACGGCGGCACCGGACGAAATGCCCACGAGCACACCCTCCTTGTGGCCCACGGCGCGGCCGGTGGCAAAGGCGTTGTCGTTCTCGACGGGGATGATCTCGTCGTAGACCCGGGTGTCGAGGACGTCGGGCACAAAGCCGGCGCCGATGCCCTGGATCTTGTGCGGGCCGGCCTGGCCCTTGGAGAGCACCGGGGAGGTGGCGGGCTCGACGGCGACGACCTTAATCTCGGGGTTCTGCTCCTTGAGGAACTCGCCCACGCCGGTCACGGTACCACCGGTGCCGACGCCGGCGACGAAGATGTCGACCTTGCCGTCGGTGTCGTCCCAGATCTCGGGGCCGGTCGTGGCCTTGTGGATGGCGGGGTTGGCGGGGTTCACAAACTGGCCGGCGATGATGCTGTTGGGAGTCTCCTTCTGCAGTTCCTCTGCCTTGGCGATAGCGCCCTTCATGCCCTTGGAGCCGTCGGTGAGCACGAGCTGCGCACCGTATGCCTGCATCAGCTTGCGGCGCTCGACGGACATGGTCTCGGGCATGGTGATGATCACCTTGTAGCCGCGGGCGGCCGCCACCGAGGCGATGCCGACGCCGGTGTTGCCGCTCGTGGGCTCGATGATGGTGTAGTCGCCGCCGCGCACGAGCTTGCCTGCCTTCTCGGCCTCGTCAATCATGTTCTTGGCGACGCGGTCTTTAACTGACCCGGCGGGGTTGAAGTATTCGAGTTTGACGAGCACACGAGCCTTGAGGTCCTCGTCGGCCTCAAAGTGAGTGAGCTCCAGGAGCGGGGTGTGGCCGATAAGCTGATCGATGGACGTGTAAACCTTGCTCATGGTGAACCTCCAAAGTGTTCAAGTTGCTGGTTGCCGTGTGGTTTCACGGTGCGTGTAGCAGCTAAACCCATAAACCTTATAGGTTGTTCGTTTAGCTGTTGGGAAGCATACTAGACACTAAAGCCTAGTAATGCAATAGGAAATAGAAGATTATTACGAGCTGATTAACCATCTTGACCGGAACGGGTATTTTCAAAACCAATTTTTCGGCTAGAATTTCTACGGACTAAATGACCGAAAGGCAGCACTATACATGTTGGTTTCTACAAAGGGCAGATATGCCCTGCGCGTTATGGTCGATCTGGCCGAGCACCAGGCGGCCGGTCGCATCCCGCTCAAAGAGATCGCGGCGCGACAGGGGATTTCCGAGAAATATCTCGAGAACATCTTGGCTACGCTCGTGCGCGCCAACATGCTTTCGGGCATGCGCGGCAAGGGCGGCGGCTACGTGCTCACGCGCCCGCCCGAGCAGTACACGGTGGGCGAGATCCTGCGCCTGACCGAGGGCAGTCTGGCACCGGTTGCATGCCTGGATGGCGACTGCAAGGGCTGCTCACGCTCGGATGAGTGCCCCACGCTCGACGTGTGGAAGAACCTGGACAAGCTCATCAACGACTACCTCGACGGTGTGACACTCGATCAACTTGTCGCTCCCAACCATGGCTACGACTACGTCATCTAACCCACACCTGCCATTTGGGGACGGGGTAGAAATGGTAGATTTTCTCGCCCTTTGAGACTTGGCAAATAAGAAGGCCGCCCATTTTTGCGATGGGCGGCCTTCGTTTTGGGCTGTTGAGACGGACACGGCCGGAATGGCCGTTTTAGTCCTCGGCGATGCTGTCGAGGATGCTGCGCGTGATGGACACCAGGATGCTGCCCATAAAGGCCGATCCAAAGCTGGCGATGGAGATGCCGACGCCCAGCAGGTTGACCGACAGGTAACTCGCGAGCTCAAGCATAAAGCTGTTGACGACAAGCTGGAAAATGCCCAGCGTAATGATCGTGAGCGGCAGCGAGATGACCGTGAGGAACGGTTTGACGAACGAATCGACAATGTTCAGGAACAGTCCCACAAAGGCAAAGCAGACCCAGGTCTCGGCAAAGCCGAAGGGTTGGATACCGGGGACGAGGAACGTGGCGATCGCGATGGCGATCGAGGTGAAGAGCCAGTTAAGCATAAAGCGCATGGCGTGAATCCTTTCTTGCGCCGGGATTGCTGGCGTCGCGTGAAGCGGCTTACGGCGGCGACCTGGATGGTTGCGCGGGCGCGCCGCGGTGTTTGGGCGCCCATTGTCTCAAATATTCGTGGAGCTTACGTGCGCATACGGTTTCTAAACGGCGTTCGTCCTGAAAAACGCGCCGCTGGCAGAGAGTCTTGTCGCTTTAGTTTGGTGGTGTGCTACACTGCTACGGGCAAAAGCCACAGGCGTTGCCCTATTGCATAGAACGGGCGAACGATGCCCGATGTCAGTATCAACTTCGATGCCTTTTGGCGGGTTTGGCGGTGATCGATGAATATCGAGAACATGTTTGACAAGCCTGATGTCAAGCAGCTGGTCCACGCATTTAGCCTTTTGGACGACGAGAAGGATATCCAAGCGTTTTTGACCGATATCTGCACGCCGCGCGAGATTTGCGATCTTTCTCAGCGTTTGCAGGTTGCGCGCTATTTGGACGAGGGCGAGCCTTATGTTGAGGTTCAGGCCCGTACCGGCGCTTCGTCCACCACGGTGAGCCGCGTTTCAAAGGCGCTGAACGGCGAGTACGGTGGCTACCGCAAGATCCTCATTAAGTTGGAGGATGGCGAGTAAGCTGCGCCAAAAACGAATTGTGCAAAACCGCTCCTCCGGGGGCGGTTTTTTGATTCCTTGGGGACGGAGGAAAACGGATCACGGGTTAGGCCGACCCCCTGGGTGATCCGTTTTCCTCCGTCCCCAAGGGATCAAATCTGTTGGCGCGGGGCAAATCTGTCCGCGTGGGCGGGTAGGATGGATGCATTGATTATTGCGAACGGTTTGAGTGGAGGACCATGCCTGTTCGAATCTATACCACCAATACCGGTACGGACTTGAGCGATGCCGAGGCGGCGTTGCTCGCCGACCTGGTTGCCCGCCACGGGCGTGCCGTTTTGCTGGCGCCCTCGTTTGCCGAGCTCGACGTGTGCCGTCACGATGCTGCGGTTGCTGGCGCCTCGCTGGGCGTTGACTACAAAACCCCCGCGTCGTGGCTTCGTTCGCTGTGGGAGCTTATGGGCGATGGCCGCAGCTTTGTCGACAACATGCAACGCCAGATGCTGTTCTCGGACATGATCGCCCGTCGCGACGATGCCGACCTGCAGCCGCTTTCTCGCAGTCAGGGCACGGTACGCATGCTTGCGCGCATGGCCCGCGATGTGCTGCCGGGCGTAGCGGGAACGGGTGCCGAGCGCTGCTGCGGCGACGTTTGCCAGCCCGATCCCAAGAGCGACGCCGAGGCTCGCGTGTTCGAGCTGTTGAGTGCCTATGCGAGCGGCTTGGACCGTCGAGACATGGTCGAGCCCTGCGAGGCGGCTGACCTTATGGCCGAGGTGCTGGCCGGCAACCTTCCGGCGTGCGCCCGCGCGGTATGTGTGCGCGGCACCGCATCGTTTACGCACGGCCTGCTCGAGCTGTTGTCGGCCGTGGCGAACAATGGGGGAGAGGTCGTTGTGCTGCTTGCCCGCGAGCAGGCGGCAATGCGCGAGGAACTTGCTGCCGCCTTTGATGCCCGCGGCGTGCTGTTTGAGGTCGCGCCGCTGGAGGAGGGTGCTGCTGCGCCCCAGACTGCCTCCAAGTCTGCCGCTCAGCCTACCTTTGTAGAGGTTGCCGGCCCTCACGCCCGCGCCCACGCCTATGTGGATGCAATCGATGAGCTGGTAAAAACGTGTGAGGACGCCGCGGTCGACGGCGGTGTCACGGCGTCCGCGGACCCCGTGCGCGTGCTCGTGGTGTCTGCCCGGGCGCCCCAGCTGTTCGGTGAACTCGCTGCCCGTTTGGCGGCGCGCCACATCGCTGCTGAGACAACCGAGTTCACGGCGTTTTCCCAATCCATCGCGGGCAGGCAGTTCACGGCGCTCGCCAATCTAATCGAGCGCATGAAGGCCGCCGACGAGGGCACCGCCTCCAAGACCGAGTGGTGGCCCGCGCCGGAGCTTACCGACTGGATTTACAGTCCGCTTTCGGGTGCCGATGCCGCCAGCGCGCGCACCTTCGACAAGAACATGCGCCTGTCGCGCGGCAAGACCACCACGGCCGTCAAAAGCCTGCTGCAGAGCGTGCAGGGCCAGGTCAGGGGCACGCGCAAGGCCGCCAGTGATGATAACTGGTTTAAGAACGTGCCGTGCGTGGTCTCGGACGTGTTCCAGGCGCTGTGGCGCGACAAACCCGTGACGGCGCTCAAGGCAATGCTCGCCGTCGCCGAGGCGTTGCCCGATCGCGCCTTTGGAGGCCTTGACGGTCAGGCTCGTCGCCAGGCGGAGACCGCCCTGCTGCGACATGCCATCGACATCCTTATGAACGACGCCCGCGCGCTCGACGTGTCGCAGGCGGCGACCGTGCCCGTGCTCGACGGCGTTCGTACCAAGGTGGACAAGCGCAGCACCGCATACGATTACGAGACCTACGAGGTCGACCGCACGCCGCGTGCCCAGGTGCGCTTTGCGTCGCTTGTCGATGCGGCAGCCCTGCGCCCCGCCAGCTACGATGCCGTGCTGTTTGCCGACGTCGACCTGGACAGTTATCCGCTCTCACATGAGGAGGGCCCGCTGGCCACGCTGACGGCCGAGTTAGATCGCAGCGGTGTGACGCTTGAGCCTGCCGCCTTGTTGCGCGTGCGCTTTGGCCGCGCGATGCAGGCCGCGCGCGGTCCGGTTGCGCTTGCCCGCGTGACGCACGATTGCCAGGCGCGCGAGTGCTACCCGGCTGCCGTGTGGACCGAGCTGCGGGCGCGCGCCGAGGCCACTGGCGCCGCCAAGGTTGCGTGCGTGGGCGAGGGCGGTATCGTCGCCGATTTTGATCCAGCGGCCGGCGAGGGCATCGAGTGCAAGCGCGTCGCATGCGAGGCTCCTCAGCATTTGAGTGAGGCGGCTGTGCCGTACCTGGTCCTGCGTCGCCGCGATGGCGAGGGCGAGAACGCACCGCTCGTGCCGCGTCTGACGTCCGCCTCGCAGATTGAGGCGTATTCGACGTGCCCGCTGTGCTGGTTCGTGTCGTATCGCGTGAAGCCCCAGTCCATCGATGCGGGCTTTGGCAACATGGAGAAGGGCAACTTTGTCCACGACGTGCTGGAGCACCTGCATGCCCGCCTGCCCCAGGAGGGCATGGAGCGCGTGACGCCCGAGAATCTGCCGCGCGCTCAGGAGCTGCTGCGCGAGGTCTTTGACGAGACGTTGACCGAGCACGCCGGCAAGCGCGGCACGGAGGGTCCGCTGGTGCCGCTCTCTGCAGTGGAGGAGCGCCAGGTTGCCGAGATCTTGCCGCAGTTGGAGGGCGTGCTAGCCTACGAGTCCGAGGCGCTTGCCCCCTTTGCCCCGCGCTACCTGGAGTTCGCCTTCAACGAGCTCAAGGTTGAGTATGCCGGTTGGCCGCTCGGCGGGCGCATCGACCGTGTGGACGTGGATGCCGAGAACCGCGCCGTGGTGATCGACTACAAGCACCGCACGGGCGTTGAGGAGTTTAAACTCGCCGACCCCACGGTGCGCGACGAGGAATCGGGCGAGGCCGCCATCGACGACCCGCGGTGGCTACCGCCCCATACCCAGACACTTATCTATGCGCAGGCCATGCGCCGGGCGCTGGATCTGGATACCCGCGCGGCGCTCTATTTTTCGACCAAGGGCGGCAAACCGGCGCTGCGAGGCGCCGCGAGTGCCGAGCTGCTTGAGGAGGAGCGTGGTGACGGCCGCATCCCGGGGCTTAAGAAGGGCTTTCCCGGTGAGGGCGGCAACATGGACTTCGATGCGCTGCTCGATCGCGTGGAGGCCGGCATCGCCGAGCGCCTGCGCGAGCTCGAGGCGGGCAACGTTGCCGCCGTCGACCCGGCGTCGGCTCAGGCCGCGCATGCGCGCTGCTCGTATAACCACGAAGGAACGTTTGTAAGGAGGGACGTGTAGACCATGGATCTTTCGACTTTGATGCCGCAACAGCTGCAGATCGTCAAAACGCTCGACCGTCCGCTGTTTGTCTCGGCGGGCGCCGGCTCGGGCAAGACCTTTACCCTCACGCGCCGCATCGTCTACGCGCTCTCGCCCGAATCCGGTCCGTTCGTTGAGCATCTGGACCAGGTGCTCGCCATCACCTTTACCAAGGATGCTGCGGCCGAGATTCGCGACCGCGTGCGCCGTGCGCTTATCGACGAGGGCATGGACGAGGAGGCCCTGACCGTCGACGATGCGTGGATCTCGACCATTCACGGCATGTGCTCGCGTATCCTGCGCGCACACGCGTTGGAGCTGGGCATCGACCCCGAGTTCACGGTGCTCACCGATACCGACGAGCTTATGGACCAGGCTGTTGAGCATGTGCTGGCCCGCGCGACGGCACCCGATGCCGCCCCCAAGCTCGCGGCATCGCTCAAGGCCCTCTACGCCTGGTACCCCATGGCGGGCGAGGGCGGCCCCTTTGGCGCCGGAACCACCATCAAGGGCCTGGTGCGCGAGCTGCTGGAGCTCTCGAGCCAGCTGCCGGGCGGCATGGACGACGTGCGCGTGGCACGCGGCCAGGCCGACACCTCGGCGCTTGCCGATGCCTATCGCGCGGCGCTGGGCGCAAGCAAGGCCGCGACCGAGAAGGCGCAGGTGGCGCTCGATGCCATCGACGCGTTCGAGGCGAGCGGCAAGACCATGGCCGATGCGGCGCGACTCATGATGTCGTGCACCATGCCGCGCGCGAGCAAGGCATTCCCCAAGGAGCAGGTCGAGCTGCTCAAGGCCGAGGCCGCCGATGCGTTTATCAATATCTTGCTTGCCTGTGGCGGTCCGGCGCTCGATGCGCTGGTGGGGCTTGCCCGTGCTGTGGAGGCGGAGTACCGTGCGCTCAAGGCCGACCAGTCCGCGCTCGACAATAACGATCTGCTGCGCATGGCATATGAGGCGTTGCGCGATTATCCCGCCATCCGAGCCGCCTACGAGGGCCGCTTTAAGATGGTCATGATCGATGAGTTCCAGGATACCGACCAGATGCAGGTCGATTTGATTCGCTATCTGACGGGCGCGGGGGAGCGCGCGTTGTGTACCGTAGGCGATGCGCAGCAGTCCATCTATCGCTTCCGTGGCGCCGAGGTCGAGGTGTTCCGTCGCCAGGAGCGCAAGGTGGGCTCGTCTGCCGCGCCCGAGGCGACTGCCGTGGCCGACGCCCCTGCTGGCGAGCTCGTCAAACTTGTGCGCAACTTCCGCAGCCACGACGAGGTGCTGCGTTACGTGGCACGCGTCTTCGACGGCGATGACGGCGGCCTGATGCAGGGTTTTTTGGATCTTGAGGCGAGCGACGGCCGCAAGGACACGCTGGTGGCAGACGCCTCGCGTCGCCAGGCCCTCTTTGTTGCCGGCGGCAGTACGCAGGAGCGCACACAGGCAAAGGCCCGTGCGATCGCCGAGCGGTTCCGCTCGCTTGCCGATGCCGGCCAGCCCCAGGGCGGCATGGTGCTGCTGCTGGGCCGCATGACCAACGCAGACGTCTACGCACAGGCCTTCCGTGACCAGGGGCTCGACTGTGTCATCGCGGGCGGCTCAGTCTTTGCGCAGGCTGCCGAGGTGCAGACGGTGCGCGCCCTGGTTTGCGCGCTCGCCAATCCGGCCGATACGGCGCAGGGCCTTATGCCGCTGCTCGCCTCGCCGATGTTTGCGCTGGGCGCCCAGGAGTTTTTGGCGCTGGCGACCAAGCTCGATAGCGAGACGGGGGAGACCTCGCGCCGGAATATCGACGTGGGCATCATGAGCGATTCCGATGTGCCGGGCTTGCAGGGCTTGCCGCTCGTGACGCGCGCCCGCGAGGTACTGCGGTATGCGCTTCGTCGCGTGGGCCGCGATTCGTTCGCCGCCATCGCGCGCGACGTGGTCAACGCCTCCGGCTGGTTTGTGCGTCTGGCGCAGCGCGGCCCCGAGGGCAAGGCCATTGCCGCCAACGTGCTCAAGGCGCTCGACGCCGTGGCTGAGGCTGAGGCCGAGTTCGGCAACTCGCCGCGTTCCATCGCGCTTGCCTTCGACCGCTTCTTGGCGGGCAAGGAAGCCCCGGGTGCCCTCAACGAGGAGGGCGACGGCGCGGTGCGCATCATGACGGTGCACGCCTCCAAGGGTCTGGAGTATCCGGTCGTGGCGGTTGCCGAGTGCTTTGGCGTGCGTAAGTCCTCGGGTGCGGCACAGATGGGTCGCGTCGAGGGCGGAGCACAGGTCGTGGCACTGCCGGCACGCTTCGACGGCGTTAAGCTCGCCGACGGGACCTTTGTGAAGGGCGACGACGTTAAAAAGCAGTTTGAGCATGCGTTTAAGGGCAAGGGCACGTCGCTGTGGCTGCCGCCGGAGCTCATGGAGGACGTCTGTGCGACGGGTTCTCCCGCCGAGGCATTTGCTCACCTGCGCAACGATGACCTGCGGCTTTCGCTCGAGGAGCGGGCCCGCTTGCTCTATGTTGCCATGACGCGTGCGCGCGAGCTGGTGATCTTGGCGATGGATGCCGGCGTGAGCCGTAGCAAGGTGACGGCGCCGACCTTCGACGTCGAGACCGATCTGACCTACGACGTGCTGCGCCGTATTCTGTCGACCGACGCTCTGGACATGCCGCAGCTCGATGCCGACCGCCTGGTGTTCGACAACTCCCAGCCGGGCGACTACGAGCTCATTTCGCTTTCGGACTTTACCTTTGGCGAGCAGGCGTTTGAGGCTAACGCTTCGCTGGATGCCGAGGGCAGGCTCGTTCGTGGCGATGCGGGGGCGGAGGGTGCCGGTGCAGATGCCCGCGCCGCCGTCCCCGGTCCTGCCGACCCCAAGCCCGATTCGTTTGAGCTTGTGTATCCCCAGGCAGTGGGCGTGCGCATGGGCATCTGTCCGTATCCGATGCGTGACTCGTATAGCTACTCGTCAATCGCCGCGGCACTCCATGCCGAGACGGAAGACCGTGCCGCCGAGACGCGCGTACCCATGGACGAGGCTGGCGATGATGCGGAGTCGGATGGCTCGGAGATGACGGATGCAGACGTGGCCGCTGTCGAGCCCGCCGGCAATCCCATGGCGCTGGGCTCGGCGTTCCATGCCGCCTGCCAGTGGCTCATCGAGATGGGTGCCGATGTGCTGCCCGCTGAGCGTGCCGACGCCCTGGCTCGCCTGTGGCACCTGACGCCAGAACAGCGCGAGCGCTTCGATGCCGCCCTGGACCGCTGGCTCAAGTCGGCTGTTCGTGCCGAGCTGTTCGCATGGCCGTGCGTTCGCGCCGAGGTGCCGTTCTTTTCGCTGGGCTGCGAGGACGAGGACATCGCTCGCTACGGCGCCTATGCCGAAGGCGCCATCGATGCACTGGCGACCGACCCGGCCGATCCGTCACGCGCACTGGTCATCGACTACAAGACGGGCGGCACACCGGACGAGACGCCGGAACAGCTGCGGGAGAAGCACGCCCTGCAGGCGCGCGTCTACGCCGACGTGTTGCACAAGGCGGGCTTTGAGGCCATGACCGTCAAGTTCGTCCGCGTGGAGCAGCCGGATCCAACCATTTTCGTCGAACCCGCCGAACCTCAAGTAGTCACCTACAATCTCTAGCCCTCAGATAACTTGCGGTGGAATAGTTCCTGTATTGCGGTCCAGGTGGCCCAAGCGGGAACTATTCCACCGCAACTGCAAGAGGAGCCGTGTTGGTTTGGCTAGGTTCGGGTGCTGTCCGTGCCGTGCGGTAAAATCGTTCAGTCAGAACACGAACCCGTATCGGAGCTCATCACATGGCATTCGTCCATCTGCACAATCACACTGTTTTCTCCATGCTCGACGGCGCAACCCGTATCCAGGATATGGTCAACCGTGCCGTTGAGCTGGGCATGCCCGCCGTGGCCATTACCGACCACGGCTACATGTATGGCGTGCCCGACCTGGCGCTGGCCTGCGACGCCGTCAACCACAACACGCCCGAGTACAAAACCTGGAGCCACGACAAGGCCTTCCTGGAAAAGGACCGCCGCGACGAGCTGGTGGAGCCCGATCCCGAGGAAAACCCGCGCGAGCATGCCCAGTATGTGAAGGACATGGCCATGTGGGACGAGAAGGGCAACATCGACGAGCTCAAGCCGCCCCTGGTCATCAAGCCCATCTTTGGCTGCGAGGTCTACTTTACGCCGGACGAGACCCTTGCTCGCGACCACAAGCCCGAGCTCTACCACATGATCCTTCTGGCCAAGGACCAGGAGGGCTACGTCAACCTGATGCAGACGGTTTCCGAGGCCGCCGTGCAGGGCTTTTACTACAAGCCGCGCGTGACGCTCGACAACCTGCGCCGCCACGCCAAGGGCATGATCTGCACGAGCGCCTGCATCGCGGGCATCATCCCCAAGTACATCGACCGCGGTGACATGGAGGGCGCCATCAAGTGGGCCGAGACCTTCCGTGACACCTTCGAGCCCGGCGACTTCTACATCGAGATCCAGGAACACGGCATCACCACCGACAACGGCCTGACCGACGAGCAGATGGACCGCACGCTCATCGACATCGCCAAGCAGGTGGGCGTCAAGGTCATCGCCACCAACGACTTCCACTACCTGCGCCGCGAGGACGCGCCCGTGCAGGACGTCATCATGTGCATTGGCATGAACGCCAAGGTCGACGACCCTAACCGCATGCGCATGACCGGCTCGGAGTTTTACATGAAGACCGAGGAGGAGATGCGGGCGATGTTCCCGTATTGCCCCGAGGCCTGCGACAACACGCTCGAGATCGCCGACAAGTGCTACGTTGAGCTGGACTGGGACTCCATCATCCTGCCGCGCTTCCCGTTGCTCGATCCCGGCGAGACGCACGAGAGCCAGTTCCGCCGCGAGTGCGAGAAGGGCCTGCGCCAGCACTACGGTGACGACTGGGCCACGCGCGAGATCGGCGGCGTCAACATCAAAGAGCGCTTTGAGTACGAATACAAGGTCATCTGCGACAAGGGCTTTGCCGCCTACTTTTTGATCGTTGCCGAGTACGTGCAATGGGCCAAGGACAACGGCATCGGCGTCGGCCCCGGCCGTGGCTCGGCCGCCGGCGCTATCGTCGCCTACGCCATGAACATCACCGCGTTCGACCCGCTCGAGAACGGCCTGATGTTCGAGAGGTTCCTGTCCCCGCAGCGTACCGAGATGCCCGATATCGATATGGACTTCGACGATGAGCGGCGCCTCGAGGTCGTGGAGCACGTTCGCCAACTCTACGGCCCCGAGAAGGTTACCCACGTCATCACCTACTCGACCATTAAGGCCAAGCAGGCCATCAACGACGCCGCGCGCGTCCTGGACTACCCGGTCTACATGGGCCAGCGCCTGTCCAAGATGGTCTCGAGCGACCCCAAGGTCAAGCTCAAGCAGGTGCTCGAAAAGCAACCCGGCAAAGAGGATCTGTTTAACCCCGACTTTGCCGAGGCCTATAAAAAGGACGACGACGCCCGCCGCATCATCGACACGGCGCTCTCGATCGAGGGCCTTACCCGTGGCGAGGGCGTGCACGCGTGCGCCGTTCTGATTTGCCGCGACCCCGTCAACGAGCACGTGCCCACCAAGCTCGATACCAAGGGCGGCGTCGAGATTACCCAGTACGAGGGCCATACCGTCGCCGACATGGGCCTGCTCAAGATGGACTTCTTGGGCCTGCGCACGCTGACGGTTATCTCCAAGGCCAAGGCAAACATCAAAAAGAACTTCGGCATCGACATCAAAGAGGAAGAGATTCCCTTTGACGATCCCGAGATCTTTAAGCTCATGGGCTCCGGCCACACCGCCGGCGTCTTCCAGGTCGAGTCCGCCGGCATGACGGCCACGATCAAGAACATGAAGCCCACCGAGTACAAACACGTCGTGGCATTGATCGCCCTGTACCGCCCGGGCCCGCTGGGCGCCGGCATGGTCTCGTCCTACATCAACCGTATGAACGGCAAGGAGCCGGCCGTCTCCTACGACGACCGTCTGGACGACATCCTGGGCGAAACCTACGGCACCATGGTCTACCAGGAGCAGGTTATGCTCATCTCCGTCGAGATGTGCGGCTTCTCCAAGGGCGAATCGGACTCGCGTATCCGTAAGCCCGTGGCCAAGAAAAAGATTAAGCTGCTCACGTCGACGGTGCTCCACTGGGAGGATGGCTCGGACGAGACCACTTACGACCACTGGATGAATGGCGCTATCAAGAACAACTACACGCGCGAGGTCGCCCAGAAGATTTGGGACGATGTCCTTGAGTTCGCGTCCTACGCCTTCAATAAGTCGCACTCCGCCGGTTACGCCATCCTGGTTATGCAGACGGCATGGCTCAAGGCGCACTATCCGCATGAGTACATGGCGGCCGTTCTGACGTCCTATACGGGTAAGACCGACAAGATCGTGCACTACGTCTCGGCGTGCCGTCACGACGGCATCCCCGTGCTGTCGCCAGATGTCAACGAGTCCGGTACCGAGTTCACGGCTACCAAGGAAGGCGTGCGCTTTGGTCTGGCCGGTATCCGCGGCGTGGGCACCGGCGTGGCGCAGGCGATTATCGCCGAGCGCGAGGCGGGCGGTCCGTTTAAGACGCTGCACGACTTTGTCGAGCGCGTGGACTCGAGTCAGGCCAACCGCCGCGTGATCGAATCGCTCATCAAGGCAGGCGCCTTCGACTCCACGGGGTATCCGCGTCGCCAGATGATGCACTTTGTGGATAAGAACAACCCTGAGAACATCATCGATGCCGCGGTAAAGCGCCAGAAGGATCGTGCGAGCGGCCAGACGTCGTTCTTCGACATGTTTGGCGACGTTGAGGGCTCGGGCTTTGAGGTGAGCGTGCCCGATCCGGACGGCCAGGAGTGGGACCGCCACCTTAAGCTGAGCCAGGAGAAGGAGGTTCTGGGCATCTATGTCTCGGACCACCCGCTGCGCCCGTTTGAGTATGCGCTAGCCAAGGCGCGCGACTTCTCGTTCTCTCAGATCGATACCGGCTACGAGGTGCAAAACCCCACGGGCGGTACCATCAACCAGGAGATTCCCGAGGGCAAGGCGCTGTGGTGGGCCGGTATGGTCTCGAGCGTGTCCAAGCGCGTGACCAAAAACGGCGACCCCATGGGCATCGTGCAGCTCGAGGACATGGAAGGCGAGGCCACGGTCGTGGTGTTCCCCAAGACCTACAAGGAGGCCGAGGGGTACCTGTACGGCGAGGTCGATCCCGAGACCGGCGCGCAGCTGTCCGATGCGTTTGTGCGCATTAAGGGCAAACTCGAGCGCTCGGACCGCGGCGACCAGATCATCGCGCAGGAGATCGTGCCGCTGGAGCTTAGCGAGGAGAAAAACAAGCCCAAGGTCTTTGAGGTCATGGTGCCCAACAGCCGATTTAGCCAGGGCAATATGGCGCGCCTGGCCACGGTGCTCACCACCAACCCGGGCGGCGACCGCGTGGAGATCTTTATTGAGCAAGTCGACGGGCGCGTGCTGCGTGCCGAGGTGCCGGCCAAGGTTAATGCACGCTCGATTCCGCTGCTGGCAGAGGCCAAGGCCATCGTCGGCAACCAAGGCCGCGTGACGGTTATCTAAGCTACCCCGGGTGAGATTGGAGGAAGTGATGGCGCAGGGGACGTTTGTGCAGGCGCTTCGCAAAGAGGCGGCGTTGAGCGGCACCTTTATGAAGGGGCGTTCGCTCATGCTCAACGGCGCCGTGCTGTCGATCGAGGACAGCGGCTCGCGCTTCTCCAAAAACGTGACGGTTGAGGGCTCGGTGCGCGGCTCGCGCGGCGACCTGTACAGGACGCACGTGGCGCTCGACATGGACGAGCACGAGGTAATCGACTACGATTGCGATTGTCCCGCTGCCTATCGTTACCCCGGCATGTGCAAGCACGCCATCGCCACAGCGCTGGCATATTTGGATGCCAGCGGCGCCGAGCCCGTCGAAGGTTTGCGCACGCCGGTCCGCACGTTTACGGCGCAGCCGAAACAGCCCGCGCGCACCGCGCCCAAAGCGCCGGCCGTCAACCCCAACTTTCCCTTCCCGGCGCCCGTCCCCACGAGCCCGAGCCTCATGGCGGCGCTCTCCGATCTTTCGGACGCACGCATGGATGAGCTGGCGAGCATGCGCCGCAAGCTTGCCGGTGCCGTTGATCCCGACACCCCCAAAGTGGCGTTGGAGCCCTCGTTGGTGCCGTACTACAATCCGCTGTTCGCCGACCGCTTTAGCTGGGCGCTCGAGTTCCGCATTCGCTGCGGTTCGGTGTCCTACGTGGTCAAGGATATCGACGGCATGGCCGACGCTTATGTCCGAGGCGGCACCTTCTCGTACGGCAAGAAGCTCACGTTTGTCCATACGCCCGAAGCCTTCGAAGACGTGTCGACAAAGCTGCTCAACCTTGTTGTGACGACAGTTGCCTATCTCGATGACATCACAAGCTCGCGTTCGGCGTCGTACGACTTTGCCCGCAGCGGTTTTGTCGCCGAGCGTCAGTTGCCGCTGTCCGAGCATAGCATCGTATATGTGCTGGATCTGCTGCGCGGCCAGACTGTCTCCTTTGAGCCCGCTTGGTCGCGGGGGACGACGACGCATCGCACCTATGACGTGGCGGTTGAGATGCCTCCGGAAGGGGAGGACGAGGCTCTGTCCAAACGCCCGCCGCTCCTTGCCGCCAAAATCGCGTCGGCGGCTGGTGGCAGCTACGATCTGCGCCTGCCGGCCGATGCATACTGCTTTGTTTCGGGCGACGTTGCCTATCTGGTCGACACCCGCCGTGCGCGCCGCGCCGATGTGGCGTTTGCCCAGCATGCGGCGCCGTTTCTATCGCGTTTGCTGCCCTGTCGCACGCCGGTCCATATCGCTGCCGACCAGGTGGGGGAGTTCTGTCGTATGGCGCTGCCCATTTTGCGCGACTACACCGACCTCACCGCGCCCGCCGCGCTCGATGCCGTGGCACCCGAGCCGAGCTTTGCTATGGCAATCGGCGTCGACGATGGGCTCGTGACCTGCAAAATTACGGTTACCTACGGCGATTGGTCAGCGGATCTCTTTAGCCTGGGCGCTCCGGGCAGTCCCTTCGAAGAGCAACGCCCCGGCGTGCCGCCGCGCGACGAGGTGGCAGAGTTTCGCGTTATGGACACGGCGGCCCTGTATTTCGACTTTTACGAGGGCGGCCTGGCGTTTGAGGAACGCGATGACGCCCGCTTGTTCTGCCTGCTGACCGAGGGCCTGTCTGCCCTGTCCGAGCTGGGTGAGGTCATGCTCAGCGACCGTCTGCGCCAGATTTCGGTGCGCCCTGCGCCCAAGCTTTCGGTGCGTGCAACCGTCAAGAGTAACCTGCTCGACGTCGAACTGGGCGCGAGCGGGCTTTCGGCTGCGGACCTTGCCGTCTATCTCGATTCGTACAAGCGCCATCAAACGTTTGCACGCCTTACGTCCGGCGACATCATTCGCCTGGACGAGGGCGCCCGAGCCGCGTTTGGGCTCGCCGAGGATCTGGGTGTCGACGCCGTCGACCTGCTCGACGGCGTGTCGCTTCCCGCGTCGAGTACCCTGTTTGTCGACAGCATGCTCGCGCGCACGCCCGCGCTCGAAGCCGATCGCGATGCTGCGTTCCGCCGTACCGTCGAGCGCCTGGATACGCTCGGCAAGATGGACTTTACGGTGCCCGCTTCGCTCAAGGCAACGATGCGCGGCTATCAGGTCGACGGCTACCAGTGGCTCGGCTCGCTCGAACACCTGGGCCTTGGCGGCATCTTGGCCGACGATATGGGCCTGGGCAAAACGCTCCAGATGATTGCGCATATCCTGGCGCGCGTAGAGGCAGGGGACACCAAGCCCACGCTCGTGGTATGCCCGGCCTCACTCGTGTACAACTGGACTGCCGAGCTGGAGCGCTTTGCGCCCTCGCTCGATGTGTGTGCAATCGTGGGCGCCAAGGCGCAGCGCCGCGTGCAGATTGCCGGCGTGGCCGAGCATAACGTGGTCGTGACGTCGTATGACCTTATGCGCCGCGATATCGATGAGTACGCTGAACAGGATTTTGCCCGCGTGGTGCTCGACGAGGCCCAGTACATTAAAAACCCGCTCACCCAGGTGGCGCGTGCCGCCAAGCGCCTGCCGGCCGGCGTGCGCTTTGCCCTGACGGGCACGCCCATCGAAAACCGCTTGTCCGAGCTCTGGAGCATCTTCGACTTTTTGATGCCGGGCCTGCTTGGCACGCGCGAGTCGTTTGCCAAGCGCTTCGAAAGCCCGGTCGAGCATGCCGAGGGCGACAGTGCCGCTCGCCTGCAGGCGCTCGTGTCGCCGTTTGTGCTGCGCCGTGTCAAGGAAGACGTGGTGGCCGATCTGCCCGAAAAGATCGAGGACACTGTCGTGGCTCAGCTCACCGGCGAGCAGCGCAAGCTCTACCTGGCAAACCAGGACCGCATTGCCCAGCAAGTGCAGCACCGCGAGGCATCCGAGTTTAAGAAAGACAAGCTCAAGGTGCTCGCCGAGCTCACCAAGCTGCGCCAGATCTGTTGCGACCCGCGTCTACACTACGAGGATTACAAGGCGGGGAGCGCCAAACTCGATACGTGCATGGAGCTCGTGCACGGCGCACTCGACGGCGGGCATCGCATTCTGTTGTTCAGCCAGTTTACGGGTATGCTCGATATCATCGGTAAGCGCTTGGCCAAGGAGGACATCGCCTTCCTTAAGCTCACGGGCGCTTCGTCTAAGGAGAGCCGCGCCAAGGTGGTCGCGCAGTTCCAAGCGGGCGAGGTTCCGGTCTTTTTGATTTCGCTCAAGGCGGGCGGCGTGGGCCTTAACCTGACGGCTGCCGACGTGGGCATTCACTACGACCCGTGGTGGAACGTGGCGGCGCAGGACCAAGCGACTGACCGTGCACACCGTATTGGCCAGCAACATGCCGTGACCGTGTACAAGCTCATCGCCAAGGACACGATCGAGGAACGCATTATGCAGATGCAGGAGTCCAAGCGCGACCTGGTCAACAGCGTGCTCGGCGGCGACGGCATCTCGTCGGCGCTGTTTACCCGCGAGGATGTTCTGGCGCTGCTCGGCGGCGACGGTCGCTAGCCGCGCGCGGGGTGGGACTGCTGGAGTGGGCAGGACGGTCGACGCATTTTGGCCTGACCGCTTGCCTGATCCGTTATGTGTTCATTTGCAATGCCGTGGATGGTTTGTCTGCCTTTGGGCATAAGAACCATCAAGAACATTGGCACATCAGCAAAGGAGAACATCATGGCGAAATTCTTTAAGGACCCTGACGGCAAGCTCATCGCCGCCCTTGGCGACGACGTTGCGACCCCTGCCGGCTGCACGGAACTGACTGCAAACACTGAGGACGCGGCGCACGAGAAGCACGTGCCTGTTGTCGAGACCGAGCGTGACGGTCACGTGATCCGCGCACGCGTGGGCTCGGTTGAGCATCCCAGCCTGCCCGAGCACTATATTGAGTGGATTGCCCTTGAGGCCGAGGGCCGCTTAGAGGTCCATTACCTTGAGCCCGGCATGAAACCCGCGACGTTTTTCGCGGGCGGCTCCAAGACCGGTACCGTCTATGCCTACTGCAACCTGCACGGGCTGTGGTCCGCGACATTCTAGGAGCGCGCCCCCGCTCGGGGTATCATAGCTAGCATATGCACATGCAAGCGCCGGCTGCATTATGCGGTCGGCGCTTTTACTACGATTTCGATGGTTTACGACGGAAAGGGCTGAGCCATGAAGCTCGCGCTTGCACAGATCGATATGCGCCTTGGGGATGTTGAGGGCATTTGCGGCCGCATCGAGGACCAGGCTCGTCTGGCCCACGAGCGCGGGGCGCGCGTGCTGTGCGTTCCGGCTCCGCTCTTTATGGGCGCCATGCCCGGTGGCCTGGTGGGCGCTGCCGACTTTGAGCACGACGTGCTTGCCGGTTTGACTGGTGTCGCCGAGCGTATCCAGGAGCTTGACATGATCTGCATCGTGCCCGCGGCGGTTTCGTTTGAGGGCCAACCGCTGCTCGACTACATGATGCTCAAGGACGGTCATGTGGTGCCGGCGCGTTCGAGCATTGCCCTGCAGCGTGGCGAGAACAACGACACGCGTTGGGCGCCGCCGGTGTTCGACGTGGACGGCGTGCGCATCGCCGTGATTTTTGACTTGGACCGCGAGCTCGAGATGTTGCCGACCGGCGTCGACCTCATCGCGTATTTCCAATTCAACGCGTTTGACATGACCGACCGCGAGACTGCCGCCATTGCCGCCGTTCGCAGCGGCGCCTACCGCAAGATCGCATCCAAGCGCAGCGTGTGGTTTGCCTGCATGGCGCCGGTCGGTGCCTATGACGAGTCGGTGTATACCGGCGGTTCGTTTGTGCTCGACGACTGCGGTCGCGTGGTGGCCCAGGCGCCGTGTTTTGAGGAGAGCCTGCTGGTTCAGGAGATTCAGCGCGGCGTGATGCTCGATGCCCTGGAAGATCACGAACTGCCCGAGTTCCGTTCCGAGGAGTGGTTGTGGCAGGCGCTGGTGCTCGCCGTGCGCGACAACGCTCGGGCCCACGGTGCGTCGCGTGCTGTGGTGGCACTCGAGGGTGACCTGCCGTCATCCCTGCTGGCGGCGCTGGCCGTTGACGCTCTGGGTCCGCGTAACGTAATTGGCCTGGTGCTGGGGCGCAACCGTATCTTTACGCCGGCGCAGGAGGAGGCCGAGGCTGCCCGCTGTGCCGCCGTCCGCGCCATTGCCGAGCGTCTGCACATTCGCACTGTCGAGCGCGATGCACCGGATGCGGCGCGTGTGCTCGATCGCGACGTGTCGGCGGGCGATGCCGAGCGTCTGCGCTCGCGCACGCTGGGCCTCATACTGGAGGACACGGCGCTCGAGCTGGGTGCGATGGCGCTGAGCCCGCTGTCCAAAACCGAGTATGCGCTGGCGGCGCCGGCGCTTTGCGGCGGTTACCAGGGCGACTTTGCGCCCTTTGGCGATGTGTACCTGTCGACGCTTGAGTTTGTGGCGCGTGTGCGCAACCGCACGTCTGCCGTGGTGCCCCAAGAGCTCGTGACGCTCAACGCGGTGGAAGATTGTATGGAGCGCGTGCTGGCGCAGGCGCTCTCGACGCTCGACGGTCCGGTCGATATGCTCGACCGCGCGGCACAGCTGCTCGGCGGGCTTGAGCCGGGTGAGGTCGATGGCGCGCTCGAGGCGCACGTGGACCGCAATCGAGCTTTCGACGACATCCCGATGGCCGCCGGCAAGCCCGAGGCTTGCTCGCTGCTGCTGATGCTCGTGCGTCAGGGCGAGGCCGCCCGCCGCATGCTGCCGACGGCGCCGATCGTCTCGGCCCGTTCGTTTGTTGAGCGCGCCTGGCCGTACATGCTCGCGTGGTCCGACCTGGGGCTGAGCGGCAAGGAACGCATGACGGTCGATGCGCTGGCGCGCGCCGAGGTGAACCGCTTTGCCGACGAGGATACAAGCGAGCGCATGCGTGGCGAGATGATGGGCATATTGGGTGACCTGTTGGGCATTTCGCCCGAGCAGATGGAGGAGCTGCGCTCTGAGGACGGTCAGCGTCGTTTACACGAGGGAATGAAAAAGTTCGAGGGCGAGGTTCAGGACGCCATCGATAAGATGATGGGCGGTCAGGGCGGCTCGCAAGGTAGTCCCCAGGGTGGCCCGATGCCGCACCCGCCAGTAGATCCGAGGCAGTTCCCCTTTTTCTCGCAGAACTAAACTGGGGATAGGGCCAAGGTTACGCGGTTTCACCAAACCGCGTAACGAGTCGACGCTGCGCGAGCCCCTGCCGGGCAATCTGCCGCTCAAACCGTCGCTTGCGTACAAAAGTACGCGGCGCTCCTCTTTCGCGACACCTTGCCACGGCAGGGACTCGCTCGCTGACTTATGCTCAACCTATGGTTCAACCTTGCTTGCTAGATGCGGTCGCTGTTGTGTTATTCTAGAACAGACGTTCGTGAATGATGCGCGGGGCCTTGTCTTGCGCTGTGCTTGTGGCGAGGGGAGGTTGGCTTGGTTATCTTGGGCATCGACCCCGGTTTGGCCCATACGGGTTGGGGGATTATCGAGGAGCGGCGCGGCGAGGTTCGCTGCCGTGCCTATGGCTGCATCGAGACCAGTGCCGGAAGTCCGCTCGCGGTGCGCCTGTCGCATATCGCCCGTGACCTTAAGGATGTCGTCGAGCGTTATCGACCCGACACGGCTGCTGTCGAGAGTATCTACTTTGGCGCCAACGTTCGTTCGGCCATCCCCACGGCGCATGCCCGCGGTGCTGCACTCGTAGCGCTTTCGGAATGCGCGCTCGAGATTGGCGAGTACACGCCCATGCAGATCAAACAGGCTGTGGTGGGCACCGGCGCCGCGGACAAGCGGCAGGTCGCCTACATGGTACGCACTCTAACACAGCTCGACCACGACCCGCATCCCGACCATGCCGCCGATGCCCTGGCCTGCGCCATCTGCCACGTAAACCTCAGCCGCACCCGCGCCCTCACCGGTGGCGAGTTCTATCAACAGAGAGGAACCGGATACTGATGATCTCCCAGCTCCACGGAACGCTTGTCGAGGCCACGATGAGCTCGGCTGTCGTCGATGTGTCGGGCGTTGGCTTTGAGCTCGGCATCTCGGGCAGCACTGCGGTCACGTTGCCGACGCCCGGCGGCGAGGTCCGCCTCTACACGCGCATGCAGGTGCGCGAGGACGCCATGACACTTTTCGGTTTTTCCTCAAAGGATGAGCGCACGATGTTCGACCGGCTCGTGTCCGTTTCGGGCGTTGGCCCGCGCCTGGCGCTTGCCGTGCTTTCCACCTATACCGTGGGGCAGCTGTATTCGCTGGTGATGGCCGAGGACGACAAGGGCATGGCCAAGGTACCCGGTGTGGGCAAAAAGACAGCTCAGCGCCTGATCCTGGAACTCAAGAGCACCTTTGCCAAGGATAAGGGCTTTGTGCCGGTCGACGTGATTCCCGGCCAGGTTGCGATGCCCGTGCCCGCTGCTGCTCCCTCGGCCATCGATGATGCCCGTGCGGCGCTCCTTTCCATGGGCTTTAGCCCGCAGGAGACCGATGTTGCCCTGAGCGGGTATGATGGGCAGAATATGCGTGTCGAGGATCTGCTCGGCGCGGCGCTTAAGCGACTCGGAATGGATGCGTGATGTGGGAAGCCGATGACTCTCAGGACCTGTGGGCGACGCCCGGTAACTCGCCGGCGGCATCCATGGCGCACGGCGAGCGCATGGTGGGCTCGGAGCTGACGGCCGAGGACCTCGATGTCGACCGCACTTTGCGCCCCCAGCGCCTGGACGACTACTGCGGCCAGGAGCACATCAAGCAGAGCCTGCGCGTGTTGATCGAAGCGGCGCAGAACCGTGGCGAGACGCTCGACCACGTGATTTTCTCGGGTCCTCCGGGCCTGGGCAAGACCACGCTGGCCACCGTTATCGCCAACGAGCTGGGCGCTCAGATCAAGACCACGAGTGGCCCCGCCATCGCGCGCACGGGCGACCTGGCGGCCATCCTTACTAACTTGCAGCCGGGTGATGTGCTGTTTATCGACGAGATCCACCGCCTCAACCGTTCGGTCGAGGAGGTCCTGTACCCCGCGATGGAGGACTTTGCGCTCGATATCGTGATCGGCAAGGGTCCGGCGGCGCGCTCGATTCGCCTGGATATTCCTAAGTTTACGCTGGTAGCGGCAACGACCCGCTCAGGCATGTTGACCGGCCCGTTGCGCGACCGCTTTGGCATTTCGTATCGCCTGGATTACTACACGGTCGAGGAGCTCGCGCAGATTGTGACGCGCTCGGCGACTATCCTGGGCGTGACGATCGACCATCCCAGTGCACTCGAGATCGGCTCGCGTTCGCGCGGCACGCCGCGTCTTGCCAACCGCCTGCTCAAGCGCGTGCGCGACTATGCGCAGGTGCGCGGCAACGGTCCCATTGAGCTCGATATCTGCCGTCAGGCACTCGAGTTCTTCGAGATCGACGAGCTCGGTCTGGACTGGATGGATATTCGCATTTTGGAGACGCTCGCCAAGACGTTCTCCGGTCGTGCCGTGGGACTTACGACCCTTGCCAGCGCGGTGGGCGAGGACCCGGGCACGCTCGAGGATGTCTATGAGCCCTATTTGCTGCAATGCGGGTTGATGATTCGTACGCCGCAGGGCCGTCAGGCAACCCTTCGCACCTTTGAGCACCTGGGGATTGAACCTACCGTTTAGGGCGCTTTGTTTTGGCGGGCTGTTGGGCTATCGCTGGGCATCGGGTAAACATATCGCCGTTCATCGGTTATGGGCGTTTTACTATTGCGCGCCCGTGCTATGCTGAATTGGTCTTTTTCTCATTCGGTAACGAAAGGACCGCCCATGCCTACTGACATCGAAATCGCACGTTCCGTCACGCCGCTGCCCATTACCGAGGTGGCTAAGAACGCCGGCGTCGACGTAAAGCACCTGATTCCGTACGGCTTCGACAAGGCTAAGGTTGACTATTCACTGCTCAACGAGCCGACCGATCACCAGGCCAAGCTCGTCCTCGTGACCGCTATCAACCCAACGCCTGCGGGCGAGGGCAAGACCACCACGACCATCGGTCTGGCCGATGGCCTGCGTCGTCGCGGCGTCAAGAGTGTCGTGGCCCTGCGCGAGCCTTCGCTCGGCCCCGTCTTTGGCGTTAAGGGCGGTGCTGCCGGCGGCGGCTGGGCTCAGGTCATCCCCATGGAGGATATCAACCTGCACTTTACCGGCGACTTCCACGCTATCGGTGCTGCCAATAACCTGCTGGCCGCCATGCTCGACAACCATATTCAGCAGGGCAATCAGCTCGGTATTGACGTTAAGCGCATCACTTGGAAGCGCGTCGTCGATATGAACGACCGTCAGCTGCGCCACGTTATCGACGGCATTGGCGGTAAGGCCCAGGGCGTGCCGCGCGAGGACGGCTTCGATATCACCGTCGCCTCCGAGGTCATGGCAATCCTGTGCCTGTCTACGAGCATCAGCGACCTCAAGGAGCGCCTGGGCGAGATCGTCGTCGGCTACAGCTTTGCCGGCGAGCCCGTCCGTGCCCGCGACCTTAAGGCCCAGGGTGCCATGGCCGCGTTGCTTAAGGACGCGCTCAAGCCCAACCTGGTGCAAACGCTCGAGGGCACGCCCGCGTTTGTCCACGGCGGTCCCTTCGCCAACATTGCCCACGGCTGCAACTCTATCATGGCCACGCGTATGGCGATGCGCTTTGGCGATGTCGCCATTACCGAGGCCGGCTTCGGTGCCGATTTGGGCGCCGAGAAATTCCTCGACATCAAGTGCCGCATGACGGGCGTTCGCCCCAGCGCCGTCGTGATCGTCGCGACCGCTCGTGCGCTGAAGTACAACGGTGGCGTCGCCAAGGCCGACCTCAACGAGGAGAACCTCGAGGCGCTCAAGGCTGGCATGCCCAACCTGCTGCGTCACGTCGACAACATCCAGAACGTTTATGGTCTGCCCTGCGTGGTCGCCATCAACCGATTCCCGACGGACACCGAGGCCGAGCTTGCGCTCATCGAGTCCGAGTGCCAGAAGCTCGGCGTCAACGTTAAGCTTTCCGAGGTCTGGGCCAAGGGCGGCGAGGGCGCGCTCGACCTGGCCGATGAGGTCATGCGTCTGATTGAGCAGCCGAGCGAGCTCAAGTTTGCCTATGAGGACGGCGCTGATGTCGCTGATGCCCTCGAGGCTGTTGCCACCAAGGTCTACCGCGCCGACGGCGTCGACTTTACGCCGGCTGCCAAGCGCCAGCTCGCCGAGCTGCGCGAGAACGGCTTTGGCAACCTGCCGGTGTGCGTGGCCAAGACGCAGTACAGCTTTAGCGACAACGCCAAGGCCCTGGGCGCTCCCGAGAACTTCCGCATTACGGTGCGCGAGCTCAAGGTTTCCGCCGGTGCCCACTTTGTGGTCGCACTGACTGGCAGTGTTCTGACCATGCCGGGCCTGCCCAAGGTCCCCGCGGCCGAGAACATCGACGTCGACAACGACGGCAACATCACCGGCCTGTTCTAAGCTCGCTGCGCATAGCTGCTTGCTTGCCCCGCCGCGCCCACAAGGCCCGGCGGGGCTTTTTGATCCTTAGGCCCGCGCATGTCTTGTAGATACCGGCGGGCTCCGTCCATCATAGGCTTTTGCGCGGGTAGAATGCATGGATAACTTGAGGCTCACGCGCGACGGAAAGGAATCGTTGCATGGATCAGGACAAGACAACCGTGATGGGCGGCTACGGTTCCGCGCAGGCTGGCGATAGCGCCGATGCGACCCGCGTTGTTCCCAACCCCGGTTATACCGACCCCGCCGCGACGCAGCCTTCTGTCGAGCCCACCCGGGTTATGGGCTATGGCGACACGGCGCAGGATTCTTACGCTGCATCTTCGCAAGGCCCCTATAGCAACGCAGCTCCGGACCCGTTTGATTACGCGCCGCAGGATTCTTATGCCGCCTCGACGCCGAATCCCTATGATGACCTGCCGCAGAATCCCATTCCGCAGCCTCAGCAGACGACGTATATGCCTCGCACGGCGCAGCCTCGCTACGAGTCGCGCCAACCGTATCGCGAGTACCCCAAGTCGATTCCGCAATATGGCGAGGACGAGGAGAAGAAGCCGTCGCGTTCGTCGAGCGTGATCAAGAAGATCCTCATCGTGCTGGCGATCTTCTTTGCGCTGTCGGTTGTGTTTGCCATCGTGTCGGGCATGCTCAACAAGCGAGGGAGTTCAACGGCCGATACCACTGCCGAGCAAACTGAGTCCGCCTCGTCTAGCGCCGTCGATCTGAGCGATATCCCGGGGCAGTACTGGTCCAACGCCAAGAAGATCCTCAAGTCGCGCGGCGCCGATCTTTCGAATGCCGTGGTCCTGACTGATGATGGCTCAACGCCCGTCGTCGATGCCAACTGGGTCGTTACTTCTGCCTACTATAACGACAACGGCAACCTCGAAATTCAACTCACGCACAAGAACAGCTCGGGCAACTCGTCCGACGGCCAAAGCGGTACCGACAGTTCGAGCTCCAATACGCTGGAGGACTTGAGCAACAAGGCACAGGAGTTGGGAGACAAGGCGCAAGAGCTGGGCGACACGGCACAAAACCTGGGCGATACCGCGCAGAACTTGGGCGGCATGGCGACGGATGCCTGGAACGCCCTGCAAAACGGCATCTCGGGCGCGCAGGGAAACTAGCGGACGAGCGGAGCGGGGCTACAGCTGCTCGGCCGGACGCTCGGGCGAGCTAAAGCCCGAATCAAACGTGACGACGCATGAGACGTCGGGCCGGCGCTCGTGCACGATGCGCGTGACGAGCTCCAGCAGCTCCTCGTCGGATATGTCAAAGCCGTCGGGACGCACCAGGTCAAACGAAACGAACCCGTCGTGCTCGTGCAGGTCGTGGATGGAGAGCGCGGGATCGATCTGCATGACGCCGCGCTTGACCCAGCCGCGCAGGTCGTCGCCAGTGGTGGCGATGGGGTCGCAGTGCAGCGTGATATCGATGCCCATCTGGCGCTTGATGTCGTGCTCGATGGTGTCCAGAATCTCGTGGTGCTCAAATGCGTCGCCCTCGCCGGGCATCTCCACGTGGGCGCTGGCAAACTGACGACCGGGGCCGTAGTCGTGCACCATCAGGTCGTGTGTGCCCAAAACCTGCGGATAGGACATGATCTTGTCGCGGATTGCCTGGACGAGCTTGGGGTCGGGCGCTTGCCCCAGCAACGGGCTGATGGCGTCGCGCACTAGGCCCATGCCGCTGATGCAGATGAAGATGCCCACACCCAGGCCTGCCCAGCCGTCGAGGTCAAAGCCTGTCGTCTGCGAAATAAGCGCCGCCACCAAGACCGAGCCCGAGGTGATGACGTCGTTTTTGGAGTCCTGTGCCGTGGCGATGAGCGTCTCCGAGTCGATGCGGTCGCCCAGCGTGCGGTTGAACGCTGCCATCCAGAGCTTAACGAGCATGGACAGAACAAGGGCGGCCATGGAGAGCGCCGAATACACGGTGGGGGAAGGCTTGATGATCTTAGTGACCGACTCGAGGATCAGATTGATGCCGACGGCGCAAACCAGGACGGCGACGAACAGGCCGGCTAGGTACTCATAGCGACCGTGGCCATAGGGGTGGCCTTCGTCTGCCGGGCGGCTGGCAAGGCGGAACCCGAGCAGGCTCACGATGTTGCTCGAGGCATCGGAGAGGTTGTTGAAAGCGTCGGCGATGAGGGAGACGGAGCCGGCGAGCAGGCCCGCGATGCCCTTGGCCAGGCACAGGGTGATGTTGAGGCCAATGCAGACGAGGCTTGCGGAAAAGCCCGCGTTGGTGCGGCAAGATGCATCGACCGGCTCGCTCTCGCTGCCGGGAACAAGCGTATGTACCAGCCGATTTACAAATAGCATAGCGGTCGTCCTCACAATCATGTTTAAGGGGATAGTGTAGCTCGCGCGGGGGCGCCGTGCACCGATGCTCAGAAAATGCAGCAATAGTCTGCCGGTGCTAACGAGCGAGCCTTCTCGTCTGCCTGGGTGGTCCATTTTGGGCCACATGGGTATGGGCATGTGCCTGCTTGCTCGACATACTTAATGTCGACAGCCCCTGTGCAAAGGAGGACGTTTCCATGGACGAGATGTTTGCCATTAAATGTCAAAACTGCGGCGGCCCTATGTACTCGCACCAGGCTAAGCGCAGCTTTGAGTGCGCCTATTGCGGCACGGTCGTTCCGTGGCAGGCGGACGTCGGAGAGCCCAAGAGCGCCCTGGGCATTCGCCATACGCCGCTGACGGTGGTGGATGGACTGCTCAAGCTCACGCATGTGTCGCAACTCGAGCGCCCGGAGGACCCGGACTGGTATTTCTTCAATTCGCACTGGCGCAATCAGTCGGTCCTGGAACATCTGCTGTGGGAGGATCGCGGCACGGCGCAGGAGTTCCAAGAGGCCACGCATGTGAGTATTCCTTGCCCCTTCTGTGGTGCGTCCTTTGAGGGCGAGTCGACCCAGCGCGTGTTTGAGTGCCCGTCCTGCGGCAACAAGATCGGCATTGCCGACCTGCTCAAGCCGGGGACGTTTAGCAAGCGTCTGACCATGGGCGTGGGTGCGGAGTATGTGCCGGATCAGGGTATTCCCTGCGAAATCTCGCCGCAGCAGGCACGTGCCAACGCGCTGCAGCTGGTGCGCCAGTACCCGGATGCCTTTGCCGGGCACGACGTGGAAGATGCGATCCAAAACGACATGATGCTCTTCTATTTCCCCATGGCGCTGGCGGACCTGTGCATGATGGCGAGCTTCCCGGGCAAGGGCCTGAGCAAGGAAACCCTGGTGTACTACGAGGTGCTCGACTGGGCATACCCCAGGGCAAACTACCTGGACGTTCGCCTCATGGGCATTTTGGAGCCGTGGGACTTTGCCAAGGTCGGTCCGTTCGATCCCGCCATGCAGGAAGGCGACTTCCGCGTCGTCTCCGTCGATGCATCTACCAAGGACCGGGTGGTCATTGATAAGTTGGCGCTCGACGTTGCGGGCAACGATGCCGAGGCCGTACTGGGGCTCAATAAAAAGAGCATCCGAACCTGGGCGCGCAAGGCCCGCAAGCATAAGGATGGCCTGGTGATGGTGCCGGTCTACTTTGTCGATCGTCCGGCGACGGACAGCCGCGATGGCGAGCAGGTGCGCATTGCCGTAAACGGACAGACGGGCCGCGCGGCCGCGGCGGTGTTTAGCGACAAGCGCGAAACGCATATCGTGGCACCGCTCAACCCGAGCCTGCATCTGTCCGGTGAGAGCACCGTGCATGCCACGCCCATCGAGGTCAAATACGTTAAGTCGCCGTTTCTGTACCAGATCGTGCGCCGTGGAGGCGGCGAGCAACCGCGCCAGGTTGCAGCGGTTGCCGAGGGTTCCTACCGAGAGGAGAAGCCCAAACGCAAGGGCTTGTTCGCTGCGATCTTTGGGAAGTAGGGGAGTAGCGCCGGTTGTTGCCGTAACGTGATGGCCGGGGGTGCGGGGCGGCTCTCAGGAGTGCGGGCTGCTGTCTGATTGTTTGAGGGTGCCAGATGTAAATAAACAGTGGAGCGGCTGCAAAAGAGCTGCCTCACTGGGTAAAATCAGGTTGTGCCGCGGAACCCGCTCCTCAGCGCTTAAACTTCGGAGACGCGGGCAACGCAGGTATTATCGTCTAGGGCCGGCTGCAACCGGCCCTTTTCTATGACTCCCTTCGCTATCCGTTACTGCTTATATTCCCGCCAGATCGCGTAGAGGTTCCGGGCAATGCCGGTCGCGTACATCGAGAGGCGCAGGATTTCAAGAAACAAGTTCATAGGCTTCACCCCAATCGGAGATCGGAGCGTTGCCCGCAGGCGGATTCCGCGGCAGACAAGATTTTACCCTATACGCCGCAGCGGGGGATATCTGACCCCAGTGTTAGAGTGGTGTCCATTTGCATGGATGACCGGGCATGATCGCGACATGTCCTGGAGTTGAAATGCCGCTGGGGATACGAGGGGGAGCCGGGGTCGGATGTTGGGGCTCAACGAAGCAAGTGGCGCTTCTGTCTTTTTGGGATCGGGGATGCGAATCAGCCTGCAGCAATGGGCCCAGCTCGATTCGGGGCGCAGTGAGTCCCGAATCGAGCGTTCCTGGCTGCCATGCATGTCAGGTGATGAAAGCCCACAGCGGCATCGCCTTACACGGCAACGGGGGCCTCTTTGGGGCGTCCCACCCTTGGTGCATCGGCGAGTCGTGCCTCGATGGAGGCTTTGGACATCATGTGCTTGGTGCCATCCTTCCATGAATCCAGCAGTCCTGCATTTAGCAGTTGTGACACCCGTGCTGAGCTAACACCGAGCATACGCGCGGCATCCACTGCGGTGACGGCGGGAATGTCGCCGAGTTCGCGGTTGACGGCTACAGCGATAATCTTGCCGCCGTGTCGCGGCTCATGTCCGAAGTCTGGCACGGGAAGTTCAATGCCGTCCGAATCAAAGAACTCGAATTCCCATACGTAAACCAGGTAAGACCTCCTCTAATGGCGAATAATACGAGGCGTGCTCCTAGAATATTCCGGTCGCATCGATGCAGCTGAGCATACCTATCTTAAAGCCTCGCGCGGACACGAATTGCTGTGCTGTCTGACATCATCGCATGGGGCCTTGCGGTGGTTAAAATGTGACCATAGAGGCAGTTTTAGCGAACCCCGCGGGAGTGACGCGTATGGACAACAACACGCTGCTGTTCCAGGACAAAGGTTCGGGTAGGTTTAAAGACGTCAAGATCTACCTTAACCGCATCGAGGTGCTCAAGAAGGGCACTTTTGGTGGCAAGCACACCGAGATTGTTTATCTTAAGGACATTACGGGGGTCAGCAGGATCAAGGGCCGCGACGTTTTCCTACGTAACAGGCTGTTGACTGCCTGTGTCTTTAGTCTGAGCAGCCGCTCCCAAGCTCAGGAGTTCGTGAATGCGCTGAACATGGTGATGTAGCCGATAACGGTGTTCGGGCTAAGGTAAAAATCGGGGCGCAGAACGGTATTCTGCGCCCCCCCAATTGAGTCGATGTGTCTAAAAGGCGGGCTTGCCTATTCGCTGTCGTCCCCAACGTTTTCGCGGTCATTGGCAAGCATCGCCGCGCCGGCGACCGTTGTCGCCACGGCGGCGGCAGCGAGCCCGGCGGCAACGCCAGAGCCGTCGCCCGTGTCGGCGAGTTTTCCGGTCGAGCCCTTGCTCTTGTTGCCGCCGCCGTTCTTGTCGGCGCCGTCTGCGTTGGAACCCGTGCCGCTACCGGTGCCGCCTGCACTGCCCGAGGCCGCTACGGTAAAGCTTGCGGCTCCATCGCTGGCGAGCGTGTAGTTTTGCGCCGCGTCGCCCAACAGACCTTTCGCACGCACCCAATACGTCCCCGCGGCAAATGCCTCGCCCTCGGCCATTGCCGTGCCCGGAGCGCCGTCCGCGTCGTGCACAAACTCGAGCTGGGCCGTGCAGGCATCGGTTTCGAGCTTGCCCTCGAGTGATGCCGCAATCTTGGCGCGCACGTCTTCGCCGGCCTTAAGGCCTTCGAGTCCCTCAAAATGGGGCGTCAGCGCGCGCGGGTCGATATCGATGGGCACGGAACCCTGCAGCCCCGTGACGGTCTCGTTACCCAGAGCATCGACATCAACATATTCGATGGCAAACGCATGGCCCGAAGCTGTCGCGTTGAGCGCGTTGCTGCTGTCAGCAAGGCGGAAATGACCCTCGCCAACGGTCTTGCCATCCTGGAATGAGGCATCGCTCAGCGAGCCGCCGTACGTCATGCGCATGCGGGTCGGGAGATAGTACGGGAGATAGTACGAAGCCGTCTGCTTGTGCTCCGTATCGTAATTGCGCTGGTAGATGCTCCGGGCCAGCGCCGCATCAACAAAGTCGGATGCGATGATGCCAATGTGCTTGAGGTAATCTGACTTCGTATCCTTGTTGTCGCTGGGGTTGATGTACGGGCTCTTGTACAGATGTTCGTTGACCACTCGTGCCGAGGTAAAAGGATTGCCTCCGTGCGACAAGCCCGTGCAGCTGGTGTAGTTGATAGACCAGCAACGCTCCTGGACTTGCACCGTGGCCCCGGCATCGTCCACGACGTCCACCTTGTTGCACGTGCGCCCGGTCGTTTCCTTCAGCGCATTATCGACCCAGCTGAGCTTGTCGGTTCCCGTGAGTTTGTACTTGTCCTGGGCATATACCTTGGTGCAATAGGGCTCTTCATTGCCCGTTTCCCCTATGGCTTCAAATCCCCGCGCGTCTTGGACGAGACACATCGACTGCCCGGAATGCGCCTTGATGTTGTCATCCCATTGGGTGAGGTCGAGGCCCCACGTGTGGCCGCTTACGCTGTTGCCGGCGAGCCCAAATCGACGCAGCAGGACGATCTTTCCGCGCACCTCGCCCAGCGTGGGGACGTGGCTCGACGTGTAGAACAGGTTGGGGTTATCGGCCATAACCTTGGCGAAGGCCGTCGTTATGCTTTCGTCGGTAGCCTCATCGTTGCCGCGCGATGCGAGCATGATGAGCGCTTCTGACGGGTTTTCGTTCAAAAACGTTTTGAAGTACCCGATGACATCGGAGAGATGCAGATAGTTCCCGTCTTTTTTGAGTAGGTAGAAAATCCCGTGGTCGATGCCGGGGTCATCGCCCTTTCCGAGCCGGATATCAAAATAGCGAATGCCTTCGAGCAACTGCGTGGGAATGTAATCCTGCTGGCATTTTACTTGCGAGGATTGGGGCTCAGTGTCGTTGTCCACGCTGCAGGTGCCCGAATCGTGCGTACCCGGGATGCTCAGCTCGTCGAGGAACTTGTCGTCGTCGACGTATTTCATCCAACATGGTCCGTCGACGTAGCTGCTGTACGTGATCCAGTCGAGGCTGCTAACCGTGGCATCGTTCTTTTTCATGTCGTAACCGATAAGTTCGAGCTCCCACGGAATGCTCTTACTCTTATGGCAGATCTTATTGTTGTCCTGGTCTTTGCCGTTCGATTCTATTGCCAGGTACTTAATGTCTTTTTTCTCGGTTTCTTTCTCGACCGTGCGGTCTCGGATGATGTAGGTTCCGTTTGATTGACGCTCGAACGCAAAAGCGCGGCTGGGCTTGTTGTCATACTCGCCGCCCCATACGTGGATGACCTTTCCATCTTTGTCCGAGTCGTCGTCGACCGACCAAATGCTGTAGCCCGTCTTTTTATGCTCTTCGAAATTGAGCAAGGTGCGGATGGCGTACCAGTTTGTATCGTCCTTCTTGGTCGTTACGTTCTCAAGGATGAGCTTGCTGGACGTGCCGTCATTAAACAGATGGCAGACGTTGCCGATGACGTTGCCGTCTTCGTTAACGCTTGCGGTACGAAAATAGCCCGCGGGGCGAAGGCGAATGACGAAATTGTCGAGGCTGACTGCTGGCCCGGCCGTGCTGTCCGCAAAGGCTGCCCGCGGGCTAATGCCCAGCATGGCGGTTTCGGGCAGGCTTGCAAGTGGCGACAACGCCGCGAGTCCAAGGCCCAACGTAAATGCTCGGCGGCTGATGGCGCGGTGTTCGGTCATAACTTCTCCATTCGCAGAGTGCGGTTATGCGATAGTTTTGGTCACTATACTGCCCAGATGTTTAAAGATGCTGGTCTAATTGTCTGCGCGGCGCAATAAATCGGTGGGCGGACGTGTTGGGGTGTTTGTCGTTTTCGTACTGTTGCCACATTTGGGGCGGTTCCGGCGTCCGGCATCCTCGCGTTCGTCGGCTACAGGCATAAGAAAGGGAGGGTCGGTTTACCGGCCCTCCCTGGGTACGAAGCGCTGGGGTACCGTCGCTTGTTTGCACTGCGACCGTGTTTCCCGTTGCGCTCGCCAGTCGCTTAGCGCTTGATCTCGATATCGTCGAGCTTGACGTCCATGGCCTCGGTCTTGGCCTTGGCGATATCATCGGCAAATTCCAGAGACTTCATCATGGTCTCGACGGCATCCTTGTGCTCCTCGACGTTGTCGATACGCACATACACACTGCCGCCGTCAACGTCGGTGAAGTATTCGGTCGTTACGCCGCCCGAGTGTGTATAGGAAGCGTTGCGCCAAGTCTTGCCGTTGTACTTGACGGGGTCATTCTCGGTCCACTCAAAACTGGCATTCCACTTTGCCTCGTAGTCGAACAGCTCGTCGGCGTTCTTGTCAGGATCGAAGACGGGGATGAAGCGATCGCTGGCGTGCTCGCTCTCGGTGAACTTAAACTGGGCCCTGTCGGCAGTGTCGCCTGCGACGTCGGTGATCTCGACGCCCTCGGGGACCTCGACCTTAAACCAAATGAAGTCGGTCCTCATATCCACGGCTGGCTTTTCTGCGCCGCCGCCACCGCCACTGCCGGTAGCGCCGCCGCTTCCGCCGCAACCCACCAGGGCAACCGCGGCAAAAAGACTCATGCAGAGGGTGAGAATCGCAAAGGCCTTCTTTTTCATGGTCGTGTCCTCCTCGATCTGTAACCGCCCATGGATTACCTGTCTTTACTGTACGCGTGAGCAGCTCATTCGGGTGGGCCATGTGTCCCATTCTGGGGGCAGGATTTGCGCCGACAAGTGGCAATATGTTCGGGCGCAAAAGAGGGGAGGGCCGATGCTGTCGGCCCTCCCCGGGTTGGGCGCCCGCGCTTTTTATGGAGCGCGCACGGACGCGCGTGGGCACTTGCTACTTGATCTCGATACTCGAAATCTCGACGTCGCGGGCCTCGGTAACCGCTTCGTTCATGTCATCGGGGAACTCGATGGAGTTCAGAAGCGCCTCGGCTTCTTTCTTGTGCTGGTCGAAGTTCGGGATGAGGATGTAAACGCTTCCCGGTTCGACGTCGGTAAAGAGCATGGTTGAGGTGCCGCTGTTGTCCTTGTACGTTCCGGTGAGCCATGTCCTGCCGTTGTACTCGACGGACCCGCCATCCTCCCACTGGAACGTATCGCCTTTCTTTTCTGCCTGGTCGGCATGGGACTCCTCAGCCGTCATCGCCTTTTTCCAGACGGGGATGAAGCGGTCGGAGGAACCGTTCTCGTCTTCGGGGAAGGTGAGCTGGATTCTATCTGCGTTCTTGCCAGCGGAGTCGCTAACGCCGACGCCTTCGGGCATCTCGACCTTAAACCAGATAAAGTCGGTCTTTTCGGCGACGGGGGCCTTTTCCTTGCCCTCGCTCTTGGCGGCGCTGCTGCCCCCGCTCGACGCGCTCCCGCCGCAGCCGACAAGGGCAAACGCGGCAAAGAGGGCGATGCACAGGGAAAGGATCGATAGGGTCTTTTTCTTCATGGTGGCGTCCTCCTTGTCTGTTAGTGACATCATGGCGCCGCATGTTGTTGGGGCGTTGTTTCCGTTTGCGGCGGATGTCTTTGTGCGTGGGTTGTATGAGTACGTTAATGCCTCCTTTCGTGGTTTGTGGTCGTTGCGCAGCCGTGCCCCAACGGGCTCCTTATTTATAGATATGCCCCGGTTTGTGCTGCCAGAGAGTCTCGAAAGGTGGGCCATGTGTCCCATGTTTGCGTTGCTGCTGCCTATCGCGTGCCATAGAAATCAGCGATGGCCAGGTACGCTGACGCCCGTGTGCTTATGGGCTAGACTTAGCACCATTATGTGATCGATACAGTCGGCAGGCAGTCGCCGTCCGACCGATGTATATGACTTGAAGGTGCATGCGTATGAGCCAAGAGATGATGGATAAAACCTGTCGCGGTTTTGCCGAGGCGCTGGCCGCGCGCGAGCCGGTTCCCGGTGGTGGCAGCGCGAGCGCTTTTGTGGGCGCGCTGGGCGCCTCGCTGTGCGGAATGGTTGCCCGCTACGGTGCAACCAATCCCGCGCTTGCTGATCGTGCGGATGACCTGACGCGTGCGTTTGCCCAGGCAGACGAGTTGGCGCAGGAGCTTGTGGGTCTGGTCGCCGAGGACGTTCGTGCGTACGGCCAGGTGTCCGCTGCGTACGGTATTCCGCGTGAGGACCCGGCCCGACCGGCTGCGATGCAGGATGCGCTGCACGTGGCCGCCATGCCGCCGTATCGCATTATGGATGCCTGCGGGCGCGCACTGGCGCTGCTCGAGGACATGGCGGACAAGGGCTCCCGACAGCTGCTGTCCGACGTGGCGTGCGGTGCCGTATTCTGCCGCGCCGCCATGCAGGGCGCGAGCCTGACGCTCTTTGCCAACACCACATCTATGAAAGACCGGGTGCGTGCCGAGGAGCTCGAGGCGGCGTGCGATGAGATGCTGGATACGTGGCTGCCGCGCGCCGATGCGCTGGCGCGCCGCGCCGCCGATGCAGCCAGGAAGAGGGGATAGCCATGGCCGAGCTGCTTAAGGGTGCTCCCGTTGCCCGTGTTTTGACCGAGGAGCTCGTTGCTCGCTGCGTTGCTTTGCGCGAACGCGGCGTTGTGCCGACGCTGACCATTGTTCGTGTGGGCGAGCGCGAGGACGACCTGTCCTACGAGCGCGGTGCCCTCAAGCGCTGCGAGAAGGTTGGCATTGAGGCTCGCCGCGTTTTGCTTCCTGCCGATGTTTCGCAGGATGAACTGCTGGCGGCTATTAAGGATATCAATGCCAACCCCGCTGTTCATGGCTGCCTAGTGTTTCGCCCGCTGCCCGCTGGGCTTGACGAGGATGCGGTTGCCGCGGCACTCGATTCCGCCAAGGACGTCGACTCCATGACGCCGGCCTCGCTGCTCACCACGCTTTCGGGGCGCGGCGAGGGCTTTGCTCCTTGCACGGCTGAAGCCGTGTTGGCATTGCTGGACCATTACGGCGTTGAGCTGGATGGGGCCAAGGTCGCGGTCGTCGGTCGGTCGCTGGTGATTGGTCGTCCCGTTGCCGCCATGCTTACGGCGCGCAATGCCACCGTGACGACGTGCCATACGCATACGCACGACTTGGCAGCTGAGTGCAGTGCAGCTGATATTGTGGTTGCGGCCGTTGGACGCGCGCGCACGATTGGCGCGGATGCGGTTCGTGAGGGCCAGACGGTCATCGATGTTGGCATTAACTGGGACGAGGCCGCCGGCAAGCTGGTCGGCGATGTCGATTTTGATGCTGCGGAACCGATCGTTGGCGCAATTACTCCCGTGCCGGGCGGCGTGGGGGCTGTGACCACCGCGATTCTCGCCAAACACGTGATTGAGGCGGCGGAGCGCGCATCGAAATAGGCGTTTTGGGCTGTTTGAGGGGGTTAGCTATATACCACATGGTCAAACAATGCCAAATATGAGTACTGTTGCCAAGATAGTCACATATGTTTTACGTCTTTTTGGCTTCCTAACGGTATCCATTATCGTTAGGAAGCCTATTTTATTGAACTTATGGGGAATAACGTTGTCTTGCTTTTGGGCAAATGGGGATTTTCGGCACTCGTTACAGGGAAATTTGCTGCCACTAAATTGGTGACAGTACTCATATTTGGCATTTTTTGACCACGGGGGCTGCCGAGGCCGTGGTTTCGCCCTTTCTGCGCCGAAGCGATACACTGTTGCCGTTTGATTTCTTCGCTCAAGGAGGATGCGCATGCCGTGCACAACGATTTTGGTTGGTAAGAACGCGAGCTACGACGGGTCGACGCTGGTCGCCCGCAACGAGGACTCGTCCAACGGGGTGTTTGAGCCCAAGCGCATGCGCGTGGTACATCCCGACGAGCAGCCGCGCGTCTACACGAGCGTCTTGAGTCACCTGACCGTTGAACTGCCCGATAACCCTATGCGCTACACGAGCGTCCCCGATGTTGTCCCGGGCCACGGCATCTGGGCCGAGGCCGGTTTCAACGAGCTCAATGTTGGCATGTCCGCAACCGAGACGCTCACCACCAATGAGCGCGTTCGCGGCGCCGACCCGCTCGTGGACTACGTGCCCGCCAAGGGCAACGAAGGCGAGGATGGATACGTTCCGGCGCAGCCCGGTGGCTTGGGCGAGGAGGACATGGTGACCCTGGTCCTGCCGTACGCCAAGTCCGCCCGCGACGGCGTTCGTATCCTGGGCGACCTGCTCGAGCGCTACGGCACCTACGAGAACAACGGCATCGCCTTTAGTGATGTGGACGAGATCTGGTGGCTCGAGACCATCGGCGGCCACCACTGGATCGCCAAGCGCGTGCCTGACGACGCCTATGTGACCATGCCCAACCAGCTGGGTATCGACAGCTTTGACCTAGATGACGCCGAGGGCGCCCAGACCGACCACATGTGCTCGGCCGACCTGCGCTCCTGGATGGCCGAGTGGCATCTGGACCTGACGCTGGGCGTCGAGGGCGACGGTCCGGCGACGGTCTTTAACCCGCGCGAGGCCTTTGGCTCGCACAGCGACAGCGATCATGTCTACAACACGCCGCGCGCCTGGTACATGCAGCGCTGCCTCAACCCCAGCGACGTGTGGGATGGTCCCGACGCCGACTACACGCCCGAGAGCGACGACATCCCCTGGAGCCGTGTGCCCGAGCGCAAGGTGACCATCGAGGACATTAAGTACGTACTCTCGAGCCACTACCAGGGCACGGAGTACGACTGCTACGGCAGCAAGGGCACGCCCGCCACGCGCGGCGCCTACCGCCCCATCGGCATCAACCGCAACAGCCAGCTCGCCGTGTTGCAGCTGCGCCCCTATGCGCAGCCGGCGTATCGCGCCGTACAGTGGATGGCTTTTGGCTCCAACTCGTTTAACGCGCTGGTTCCGCTGTACGCCAACGTCGAGACCATGCCCGAGTACTATGCCGACACGCAGGCTCGCGTGACGTCCGAAAACTTCTACTGGGCCAACCGCCTGATCGGCGCCTTGGCCGATGTTCGCTTCCATGAGTGCGGTCGCGCGGTCGAGGATTATCAGGAGAAGGTCGGTGGCATGGGCCACAAGCAGATCCATGACGTCGATGTTGCCGTAGCCGCTCTGCCCGAGGCCGAGGTGCCTGCCGAACTTGCACGCGCCAACGAGGAGTTTGCCGAGCGTGTTCGCGTAGAGACCGATGCCCTGCTGGGCAAGGTGCTCTACACCACGAGCTGCGCCATGAAGAACTCTTTCGCGATGAACGACAACGTGAGGTAGGGATTTCCCGTCGATCGAATAGCGCTAAAACGCTTTGTCGCTTTCACTCAATCTTGGGTACAAGAACGCCAATGCAGTTGTTTGTGATTGGAGACAACCATGGTTATGAAACTCGATCAGCTTGTTAACGGCGCCATCAACGTTGGCTTTGGCGCTGCCGCCGTTGCCGTCGAGGGCAGCAAGAAGGTTCTCGACGACCTCAGTACCAAGGGCGAGCAGGTCCGCAAGGACACTGCCACCCCCGATATCGCCCGCAGTGTGTCCGACATGTTCGAGCAGGCCGGCGGTACCATCTCCGATCTGACCGAGCGCTTGGGCATGCAGGGCGAGACCGCGGCCCAGCGCGTGCTCGACGAGCTCATCCTTGCCCGCGTCCGCGTTATGACCGCCCCCGAGCGCACGGCCTTCCTGGCCCATGTGCGCGACATCGTCGATTCGGTCGAGGACAACGTGACCTCGGTGCCCGTCGAGTCCGTTGAGCCCGACGATGCAGAGGACACCGAACAGGCCGAGTAGCAGCGCAGATGGCAGATTCCACCACCGATTACAACAATCTAGATCCTCTGGGTGACGAGGCGGCGGTTGTCGATGAGGTCGACGCCGCCGTCTCGGGCGCTCGCAAGAAGCCACGCGCTGTCGATATGGTGCCCGAGGAGCCCGACGCGATGGCGCCGGACGAGGAATACCAGCTCACGCCGGCGGGTCGTCGCGAACGCATCGGGCAGATTGTTCGCCTGGTCAAAAAGTACCGCGTGTGGGATAACCTCACGCCGGTTCGTTTGCGCCGCCTGCTCGAGGAACTCGGCCCCATGTTCGTCAAGATGGGGCAGATTTTGGCCAACCGGTCCGAGATTCTGCCGCAGCGCTTTTGCGACGAGCTGCGTCGTCTGCGCTCCGACGTGGAGCCGGTGCCGTACGAGGTCGTACTCAGCTGTCTGGAAGAAGAATACGGCCTGCGCCTGGGGGAGATGTTCGATGCGATCGACCCCAATCCGCTTGGTAGCGCATCGCTCGCGCAGGTGCACCGCGCTCGTCTGGTGACGGGCGAGGACGTGGCCGTCAAGGTGCAGCGCCCCGGTGCGCAGCAGGTTATGGCACAGGACATCGATATCATCCGCTCGGTGGTGCGTATCGTTTCCAAGTTCGTCAACACCGATCAATTCGTTGACCTGCACGGCGTAGTCGAGGAGTTGTGGACCTCGTTTCGCGAGGAGACCAACTTTTTGGCCGAGGCCAAAAACCTCAACGACTTCTACGAGTTCCATGAGAGCGTTCATGGCGTGACGTGCCCTAAATCCTATCTGGACCTGTGCACCGAGCACGTGGTGGTTATGGATTACGTCGACGGCATTTCGATCGCCGATCCTGAACGCTTGGTGGCCGAGGGCTATGACTTGGAAAAGATCGGTGCCGCGATTGTCGAGGACTACTCGACGCAGGTGCTCGATGACGGCTTTTTCCATGCCGACCCGCATGCGGGAAACATCATCCTCAAGGACGGCATCGTTTACTTTATCGACTTGGGCATGGTCGGACGCATGTCGAGCCACGATCGCGGTATCGTAAAGGACATGATTTTCGCCGTGGCCGAGGGTGACGTTCCCAAGCTCAAGGATTCGCTCATGCGCTTCGCCGTGACGCGTGGCGATTCGGCCGAGCTCGATCATTCAGCGTTTTTGTCCGACCTTGACTTTATCGTGGCTGACTTTGCGGGCCTTGACCTTAAAGACTTGGATATCGGCGAGTTTTTGACCTCGCTGCTAAACCTCGCGCGTAAGAATGATGTTGAGCTGCCGAGCGTGGTGACGATGTTCGCCCGCGGCATGGTGACGCTCGAGGGTTTGCTGACCGAGTACATGCCCAACGTCAACATGATCCAGATCATTCAGGCTCATATCAAAAACGAGAAGAGCACCTATGCCCGCATGCGCGAGATGAGCCGCGACTTTGCCGCGAGCAGCTATCGCGCGGCAAAAGGCTCGCTCGAGGCGGCCGAGTATCTGGGCTTGGCTTCGCGCATGCTCACGCGCGGCCAGCTTAAGGTGAACACGCAGATTATGAGCAGCGATAAGGCGTTGCGACAGCTAGGTGGGATTATCGACCGCATGTCGATGGCTATCGTGATCGCCGGCCTGTTTATCGGTTCGTCGGTGGTGTACTACGCGCGCATCGAGCCGGTTGTGTTTGGTATCCCGGTCATTGGCTTTATGGGCTACGTGAGCGCGCTGGTGCTGGCGCTTATGCTGGGCCGCAATATCTGGCTCAACAGCCACGGCGGCAAGCACTAGAGGCTGCGACCGTCACCGTATTTTCCTATCGCAAACAATAGCTTTTACCTTGGGCTTCGCCTGCGTGCGAGGCCCTTTTGCGTGATACCCTACTGACGGTAATAATCGATGGCCTAGATGGTGGTGCGGAGACGCACGAATGCGCGGTTTCCCTGCGCGTTTGGGAGAATCGGGGTGCAAGTCCCCGGCTGTACCAGTAACCGTAATTCCTCTTGGCTCGGGATGTTCGTGTCGCAGATCGGACGACGCGCCTGAGCCGTTAAGGTTAAGTCGGATCGCCTCCCATCTTGCATGCGGCTGCGGCGTATGCCGCCGGTGTGCATAGGGCTCTGGAGGGAAGGGGGACCCCGATGGGGGAACTCGAGCGTAACATGCGCGATGACGTGGGGCAGCCTCAAGGCAACGCTCCAAGTGCAGACAGTAGGAGACAAATGGATATGTTTGAGGACGAGCGCCAGCGCGTCTCACATCGCCGTGGCGCAATTGCACGCGGCGTAGCCAAGCGCGGCCTGGTGGCATTCCTGGCCTTCGCGATGGCCTTCAGCACCACGCCGGCTCAGCTGTGGGCCGAGGGCGCCGAGGGCATTGCCGAGGCTGTGGCTCAGGCTGCGACGCCGGGCGAGGACGCAGCGCTTGCGGGCGGTACCGCTGAGCAGAGCGGCGCCGAGGTTTCGGATTTCGGGAGCGCGCCTGCAGCCAGTGCCGCCACAACAGAGGCGGCAACTGGCGACGAAGGCTCGGCGACGGGGGGGAGCCCTGCCACGAGCGAGCAGTCTTCGACGGCATCCGCTGGCCAAGCAGGATCTGCCGCCGCGACTGCCGTCCAGACAGAGAACCCGACAGAAACCGGCGATGTCGCCAAGAAGCAAGTCGAGGTCTCGTTCTCGATTATCGGCACCGATGCCGACGGCAAGGCTCAGACCTGGGTGGCACCTACGCAGCTCAAGCTCGACGAGGGCGCGACGGCTGCGGATGCCTTCATTAAGCTACAGGAGAAGACGGGCTGCAAGGCGGATTACGATCCGAACACGGCATACGGTTTCTACCTCAAAAGCATCACATCCCCGAGCGATGGCCGCACGCTTGCCTACGATCCGGCGACTTATGCCTTCTGGCAGCTGTTCGTCGACGGCGCGTCTTCCTCGGTTGGCGCGAGCAGCGTTAAGCTCGCCCCGGGGCAGAAGATTGAGTTTGCCTATACGGCTGGTAGCGCGTCCCCTGTCGTTAAGGACCAGGTTGCCGCAAATGTGACCGTCATTGGTCGCGATGCCCAGGGCAAGACTCAGACTTGGGTCGATAACGCGCAGTATGTGGTGACGTCCGGTTCGAGCGCACTTGACCTTACGAAGGCCGCGCTCGAGGCGAATGATATTGACGCCGTTGTTGCGGGCTCCTTCATTCTGAGTCTTAAGTACAACGGCGTTGAGCTGGGTACGCCGCTCGATTATTCGACCTATTGGCAGCTGTTCATCAACGGCAAGTCGAGTGACTATACGGCGGACAATGTCACCATCCATGCCGGCGATACCGTCACGTGGTTCTACGGTGGCTGGGGCGACAAGTTGCCCTCTGATTCCGTCCATGCTTCCGTTCAGGTCCTCGGTAAGGACAAGGACGGCAAGCAGCAGGTTTGGGCTTCGACGGGCCAGACGAGTCTCAAGTCGGGCTCTACTGCCAAGGATCTCCTTGAGCAGACCGGCCTTACTCTCGATGCTGGCGAATCGTCTTGGGGCTGGTTCCTCAACGGCATTACTTCGCCGTTCGATGGTAAGTCCTATGGCTGGGATGCTGCGACTAATAGCTATTGGCGCTTCTACGTAAATGGCAAGTTCGCCGACGTTGGCGCCGGTGTCTACGAGCTCCAAGAGGGCGATGCCGTCACCTTTATGTATGGTGCTGACGCCGATGCCCTTCCTGGCCAGGTTCTTGGGTCTGTCGATGTTATCGGTCCCGATGTCAACGGCAACAATACTCGTTGGGGCTCGGCAAGCAATGTTTCTCTGCCCGAAGGCTCTACTGCCCAGAACCTTATTGAGACGGTCCTGAAGGCCAAGGGCGTTACGTACAACGGCTCCCAGAGTGGTGAGTACTGGTTCCTCAATTCCATCAACTCGCCGTTCGATCACAAGCCGTATGCCTGGGATGCTGCGACCAATAAATATTGGCACCTGTATATCAACGGAGAGCCCTCCTTACTCTGCGCCAATCAGATTACGCTCAAGAGCGGCGATAAGGTTACGCTTGCCTATAACACCGACGATTCGGCCATGCCCGATCCCGACAAGATTGTCGTGGACCCGAGCGCGACGACCCCTGATTGGGATGCCGAGTGGGCCGGCTACGGCAACAGTGGCAACGGTTCGACCGTAACGGATGCCAAGACGCCTGCGCAGGCCGCCGGTCTTAAGTGGGCCTTCGATTGGAAGGCCGAGTCTGGTCAGCAGTATGCCAACTGCAGCGAGCCTGTCATCGCTAACGGCTTTGTGTATATCGCGACCGAGAACGAGCTCATTAAGATCGATTCGTCCACGGGCAAAAAGGTTGCCTCTGCGCCGCTTGCCTCCAAGGTGAGCTATACTTCTCGTCCGATCTATACCAATGGCCTTATCATCGTTCCGCTCAACGGCGGTGCGGTCCAGGCGATTACTGCAGACAAGCTGATCTGCAAGTGGCTGACGCCTGGTTTGACGGACTTGACGCAGAGCTCCTGCACCGTCGTTTCGGACGGCGAGTACGTCTATGTAGGCTCGGTCGATATTTCGTATGACGAGAATTACAACGCGACCTACGGCAACGGCTCCTTTGCACGCATTAAGATTGCCACGGGCGAAGTTTCTTGGCAGAACATCGACCCTGCCGAGGGCTATTACTGGACTGGTGCGGCTTTGACGGATAAGTATGCCATCGTTCCTACGAGCGCGGGCACGCTTAAGTGCATTGATAAGACGACGGGCGATGTCGTTTCGACCATGAAGCTCGGCGCTGTCGCAAATGCCGATTGCATTGCCGATCCGTCTAATGGTTCGACCTTCTATCAGATGACACACGACGGAAAGCTTCATGTGATTTCGCTTTCGGCGAAGGGCGTACTGAGCGAGCAGAAGACGGTTGATCTGGGCCTTACGAATAATCTGAGCGCCCCCGCGGTGTCTGGTGACAATCTGATTGTCGGCGGACAGACGGCTACTGGCTCTGCTCTGGTTCTCTATAACCTGAAGACGGGTAAGACCACGATGATCGCTGCTGCCGACGGCAAGGCGCTGCCGGCTGGCCTCAACGGTATTGCTGCTACTCCGCTGGTGAGCGTTCAGGGCGGCAAGACTCATGTGTACTTCACCGTTAACAGCGCGGATAGCAAGGATTACGTCAACTACTCTGCTGGTGGTGGCGTGTATCGCTATACGCTCGGCGATGCAGAGGCGACGCAGATTTATGATGCGGCTGGCCATTACCAGTACTGTGACTCTCCGGTCATCGCCGATGCATCTGGCAACCTGTACTACATCAATGATTCGGGCACGCTGTTCAAGCTCGGGGCCGTTGAGTCTTGGACGGTTGCCTTTAATTCCAACGGCGGGTCTGCTTGCGACACTAAGTTTGTTGCTACGGCCGACGGCAAGCTGGTCAAGCCGGCCGATCCGACGCGCGATGGCTACACTTTCGGCGGTTGGTTCACCGATGAGGCTTGCACGCAGGCGTATGACTTCAGTACGCCGGTGACGGCCGATCTGACGCTGTATGCCAAGTGGACCAAGAATGCTGTTAACCCTGGCGGCAATGGCGGTTCTGGCTCCAATGGCGGCAATGGTGGCGCTGGCAACGGTTCCGGTGCTGGCGCTGGCACGGGCACGGGTTCCGGCTCCGGCACGAAGGGCCAGCAGACTGGCGGCGCTGTCGCTCCGGGTCATAAGCCGATGACCAAGACGACGGTGTCGACCAAGACCGAGACCAAGGACAACAAGTCCAACAAGAAGGACTCCGATAAGTCCGATAAGAAGGACGAGAAGAAGTCTGGCAAGAAGTCTGACAAGAAGGACAGCAAGTCCGACAAGAAGTCCGATTCCAAGTCCGATACGGGTGCTGCTTCCACGACCACTGCTAAGAAGCCCTCTAGTGCTTCCGAGCAGGAGACTGGCGCCAACCCGCTCGCCATTGTTGGCGTTGCCGCCGGCGTCATCGGTCTCGCCATCGTCGGCGTGTTCGTGTTCACCAAACGTCGGTAGGTGAGGGCTGTGTCCAATAAATCCAAGGACGCTGACCCCAAGCAACCAAATTCCTCGTTCATTCAGTTCGACGATGCAAAGCAACAGGGCGCCGCTTCGGCGGCGTCCGCCCCTCGACGGAAGGCGCTTACTGGCGTCCTGACCGCCGCGTGCGTTGCGCTAATTGTCATATCGCTGGGCTTCGTCCATCCTTCCGAGAGCGGCGCCTGGTCCATTGACTGGATCGTTCAGACCGTGACGGGGGAGAGCGTCGTCGCGAAGGACGCCAAGGGGTCTGACTCGACTACGACTTCGGGCGAGGTCAGTTCCGAGGACTCCAAGTCATCGAATAATGCAAAAGACGAGTCCAAGGGTTCGAACGACGGCAAGGACGATTCCGGGTCTTCAAACAAGGAATCGGACAAAAAATCGGATAGCAAGAAGTCCGATGGTCAGGACGGCAAGAAGTCTGGCGATAAATCCGCTGCCCAGAATACGGGAGCCGGTGATACTGCCAATGTGCCTGGCGGTGCTTCTTCGGGCGGCGGTCAGTCGTCCGATGGAGCCTCCAGCTCTAATGGCGGAAGCGCTCCCTCGGGCGGCCAGGGCAGCTCGCAGCAGCCTAGCTACGTCACGGTAACGGTTTCGGTCACATCGAGCGCCGTGGGCAATCCTGTGTCCTCTGGTGGCACCTTTACCTTTAACGAAGGCGCTACCGTTTACGATGCCCTGTGCGCGCTGGGCCTTTCTGTCAACGCACGCGGCTCGTCGTACGGCACGTATGTTTCCGCGATTGGCGGTTTGGCCGAGAAACAGCACGGCGGTACGAGCGGCTGGATGTACTCCGTCAACGGCACAACGCCCATGACGGCCTGCAGCAACTACGTTCTCTCCAACGGTGACAACGTCGTTTGGTATTACGTAACGGGCTAGAGGCCTCGACATAGCGCGCCAGACGGGCGGTTCGGACCAACATCCGAGCCGCCCGTTTTTCATGTGAATGGAACTGGGTCGCCGGGTCTCTCGGCAAACAAAAACCGGTTGGAATGGGAATTCCAACCGGTTATACATTCAAGCAAATGGTGATCGACTACGACCGTGCGCCCTCGAGGAAGAAGCGGCGGCTGAAGTAGTTGTACCAGGTGACGAGGAACGTTGCGATGGCCTTCATGGCCTGGTAGCCGATGCTCAAAAACGTGACGCCCACAAACATGTACAGGTCGTTGAGGCCCAAACCGATCACTGACAGGATGGTGAAGATCGTGAACTCGCGCTTGCGGCTCATGCCCTCGCGATGGTCGAACACGTACTTCATGCTGAGCCAGTAGTTAACCACGACGGACGTGGTAAACGAGACCGTCGTGCTCATCAAAAAGTCGAGGTGGAACAGCTCGACGAGCGCAATAAGCATGCCCCAGTCGATGCCAAAGGAGATAAGACCTACGACAGCGAACTTGAGGAACTGCTTGGTATGAGGTTGTGCCAGTGCCTTGCGCACGTAATCACATCCAATGCGTTGATGAATCGAGCAGAGGATACTTTAGAGCTTTTGCAAGGGAAACGTAAGGTCTTTGCCAAGAACTATACGAACTCGCCAAATATTCAAGAGGTAATCCGCAAACGTTGCAAATCTTCCCGTAAACGAGAAAAGCCCACGAACAACGCAGCGCTCGACGCGCGTCATCCGTGGGCATCGTAAGGCTGTAAGGTTGCGAGTTACTTGGTCTCGTCGCCCTCCAGGAAGATCTTTCGGGTCACAAAGTTGTAGACCATGACAAGTGCGGTGGCGCAGATCTTGGCGATATTGGCCTCGAGTCCCAGGCCGGCGTTGAGTGTCAGCACGATACCGTCGTTGAGTGCCAAGCCGATTACGGACAGCACGACAAAGATGATGAACTCGCGGCGGCGGCTCATGCCTTCCTTGTGCGCAAACACGTACTTCATGCTTGCGAGGTAGTTAAAGATGAGTGAGATGATAAAGCCGCTGGTGTTGGCGATTAGGATGTTGAGGCCCAGACCGTAGTGGAGCAGATTCATAATGCCAAAGTCGATAACCGTGGCAATGACACCGACGACGCCAAATTTCATGATCTGCGCAAGGAGCTTTTGCATGGTACCTGCCTTAAGCTGGCGCCGAAGCGCCGCGGGGATGACAAACTCAGCAAGTTTAGCCAATCCCCGCGGGTGGTGCTAGGCGCGCTCCTCGATAGCACCGTTTCTATATGCATCGAGGAGCTGGCGCAGGTCCTGGATCTGGCCGCGGATCTTGGCTCCCGAATCGGTGTCGCTCACCATGCGGCGACGGTCTGCTTGGTCAAAACGGTTGGTCTCGCTTTCGATGTCCACGTTGCGCGTGAGTGCCTCGGCAACCGTCGTAAATGCCCGGTGCGACTTGAGGCGGCAGCCGCGCGAGCTCGAGATGAGCGTATAGCCGGCGATACCCGTTTTGGGATGGTAAGCGCGGCAGAAGCCGCCATCGATGACCAGCAGCTTGCCCTCGGCGCGGATGGGCTGCTCGCCCTTGGTGGTTTTAACGGGCGTGTGGCCGTTGATGATGTGGCCGGTCGGCGAGCATGCCATGGGCGCGACGCCAAACTCGCGCATGATGTCATCGCAGACCGAGGGCGACTTGGTAAGCGTAAAGTACGGGTCCATCGGCTCGACCCAGGTGCTCTTATCGGCGATATAGGCGCGCTCAAAGGTACGCACCAGGCGTCCGCTGGCGGGTGAGTTAAAGCCAATCCACAGGTACCACATCCAGTCGAGAGCGTCGCGGTCGCCCATGCGCCAGGCGCGGCGGGCGATGTGGTCGCAAAAATCGAGATAATCGCGGCCAGCGTGCCAGGTGCCCAGGCAGTTCATGCTGCTAAAGGTGCCGTCTTCGTTGAGCGGCACGCAGCCATGGAACAGCAGGTTGCCGTTGGCGACCTTGTACATCGAGCCGTGGGAATAGAGGAAATCGATATGGCGATGCAGGTGATCGGCGGTGACAAACTCGGACACGAGCTTGTCGATGATGTGCTGCTCCTCGGGCGTGAGCGTATAGGGGTCCGCCGGGTCAACGGTGGGGAAGTCGTTGGTCGTGAGCGGCCACACGCTGCCGTCGGCGAGCGTGACCGTGCCGGTGTCGTGGTCGATCTTGTCGAGTAACAGGCGATCGGTCATATCGAACTCGGGGTGGCGCTGGATAATCTGGCCCTCGAGCTTAAAGAGCAGCACGTTGATGGCCTTGATCAGCGGGGTGATGGACTCGCCGGCGGTGTAGGTTGCATCGGCAAAGGCGACAAGCTCACGCAGCGAGATGCCGTAATCGTTCTCGAGGATCTCGTAGTTGTCATAGCGTAGGTTGTTGCGCAACACCGTGGCGATGCAGGCGGGCTCACCGGCCGCAGCACCCATCCACAGCAGGTCGTGGTTGCCCCACTGGATGTCGAGCGAATGGTAGGTGAGCAGGCGGTCCATAATCTTGGCCGCGCCGCCGCCGCGGTCGAAGATATCGCCCACCAGGTGCAGGTGGTCGACGGCCAGGCGCTTGATGAGTGAGGCGAGCGACTCGATAAAGTCGTCGGCGCTGGCGGTCTCCAGGATGGACTCCACGATGCGCTCGTGATAGCGCACACGATAGTTGTTCTCGTCCGGGTGCGTGTGCAACAGCTCGTCGATGATGTAGGCGTAGTCGCGCGGGATGGCCTTACGCACCTTGGAGCGCGTGTAGCGGCTTGAAAGCGAGCGAGCGACCATGATGAGCTGGTCAAGCATCGTCTTGTACCAGGTGGGCGAGTCCTCGCGCTGGCTGCGGACCAGGTCGATCTTTTCGCGCGGGTAGTAGATGAGCGTGCACAGCTCGCCCTTTTCGTCAAAGGAGAGCGTGTCGCCAAAAATTTCGTCGACATGCTCGCGCACGACGCCCGAGCAGTTGTTGAGGATGTGCATAAAGGCTTCGTACTCGCCATGCACGTCGCTCATAAAATGCTCGGTGCCCTTGGGCAGGTTGAGGATGGCCGAGAGGTTGATGATCTCGGTAAATGCGGATTGCTCGGTGGGAAACTGTCTCGAAAGCAGGCGCAGATACTTAAAGTCTTGCGGGTTGCGATCGAATGCGACCATGAAACACCTTCCGATGGGGTTGGTAAAACTGATAAACAGCGTCAAACATTTATCAGTATGCGCCGCTTTTGTTTCCATTTTGCGCCAGCGGCTGAATTGTCGGCTGAACGGTTTGGTAAATCGATTTAGTGAAGGTAGATGTGTCGGTTGGGTGGAGACGACAGAGGGTGTTTTCTCAGATATTTATGCGTGGGGTCGGTGGAGACGATGGTGGTAAAGATGTTCGCTATTATTGCTTCGATTTGGTAAATAGTGGACATATGTACCGTATGTAGGCTCACTGTGCGATAATTTGCGCAGTAATGAGTAAGGAGCCTCATATGAGTGATTTTGTCCTGACCTGTGAATCTGCCGCCGACCGAACTCGGGAGTTTTTTGAATCGCGCAATATTCCCGTCGCGTATTTTCATTACGAGATCGACGATGTTGTCTATACGGACGATCTGTATCAGTCGATTACGCCGGACGAGTTTTTTGCTCAGATTGCCGCGGGTGCCATGCCCAAGACGTCTCAGGTGAGCGTGGGTGAGTACGAGGAGTTTTGGGAGCCGTTTGTTGCCGAGGGTAAGGATGTACTGCACCTGACGCTATCTTCGGGTATTTCGGGTACGTATGGTTCGGCTTGCGTTGCGGCGCAGATGCTCGCGGATCGCTATCCCCTGGGCGGCAAGGTTCGCGTTATCGATTCGCTGGCGGCGTCTTCGGGCTTTGGCCTGCTGGCGGAATGTGCCGCCGACGTTCGCGATAGCGGCGCTTCGCTCGACGAGACTGCCGCTTGGATTGAGGAGCATAAACTCAACCTGCACCACTGGTTCTTTTCGACCGATCTGTCGAGCTACCTGCGCGGCGGTCGCATTTCGGCTGCGAGCGCGATCATCGGCACGGCGCTTAAGATTTGCCCGCTTATGACGGTCGATTGCGAAGGTGGGCTGTCGCCACGTGAGAAGATTCGCACTAAGAAGCGCGCGATTTCCGAGATGGCTAAGACCATGATGGCACACGTGCAGGACGGTGCGGATTATTCGGGTAAGTGCATCATGTCGCACTCTGCGTGCCGCGAGGATGCCGAGGCAGTTGCGGCGCTGATCGAGGAACAGATTCCGCATCTTAAAGGCAAGATTGAGATCAATAACATCGGTACTCTGATTGGCTCGCATACCGGACCTGGTACGGCAGCACTCTTCTTTATGGGCGACAAGCGCGTGGATTAATTTGCCCCATCACGTCGCTGCATGATTGCTCAAACGAAAACGGCCCGCCTCACGTTCGTGGGGCGGGCCAAGATGTTTTGCTAGCGTTTCTTTCCGCGGAAGAAGAAGCCGTGCAGAGAGGGTTTGAGTCCGCGGTTGGCGCGATGCTCCTCGACGCGCTCGTGGATTGAAGCGACGCGCTCGATGACTTCGTCGGGAATCGGCACATCGGGATTCATGTTCTCGACCTGGCTGACCTCGGCGGCGGCGACCTGGTCGATAATGGGTACATCGTCGCGCGAGATGACAGGTGTGGCGTCTTCCTTCATCTTGCGATAACGCTGCATCATGTCGGTCTGTAGCTGCTGCGCCGAAGGCGGCGTCCAGATGATGGCGTTGGCGCCGGCGGCGATGGTTTCACGGATGCTCTCGGGCGTCTTGCCGCCCGGCGCGATGAGCGGCAGGTTGGGATAGCGCTCGCGCAGCTCGCGCAGGACCTGCGGCGTGTTCTTGCCGGCGGCGATGTTGAGGATCTTGGCGCCGGCGCGCACTTTGGCGTGAGCATCGTCGTCGCAACGAACGACCGTGGCGATGACGGGGATGTCGGCGATGTTGGTGATGTGCTCGACCATCTCGGCGGTGGCGGGGGAGTTGACCACGCAGCCCGCCGCGCCCTGCATCTCGGAGACGGCTGCCATCTGCACGGAGCGCTTGCCGGTGGTGGTGCCGCCGCCTACGCCTACAAAGACCGGGCACTCGGCGACGGTCAACAGCGCCTGCGTAATGGCCGGCTGCGGCGTGAAGGGGTAAACGGCAAAGACAGCATCGGCATTGGAGTTGCGGATGACAGCTACGTCGGTGGTGTAGATGAGCGACTTGATGCGGCGGCCGAAGAGCGTAAAGCCGCTGGCCTCCTCGATCTCGTCGGGCATGCGGAGGGCCGCCTTGCGCAAACGCCCGTCGATGGGCAGCGGCTCCATGGGGAGCAGCCCGTTGGGGGTCACGGCTACCTGGGCCTCGGTGAACTCGTCTGCGAGCTCAACCTCGGAGAAATCGACCGAGGCAACGATGTCCTCGTGAACCTCGGCGGGCACATCGATGGGAGCTTGGTCGTTTGCCGCGGCAGGCGTGTCGAAGGAGCTGGTGCCGACGAAGGCGTCGACGCGCTCATTTAGATCGTTGAGGGTATCCATGGAGGCTCGATTCTATGTGATGACGGCCGGCGCGATGTAGCCGGAATAGCGAATGCTAAATCGTTTGACGAGTTGATTTTTCCCCGCCGCGACATCCGTTAGACCGAAGGGCCGGCGAACGTGAAGGAGCTGTGGTGGCGGGTATCGAGGTGCTATCTTGAAAGTCCCGTTTAAAAGAGAGGTGACGCGGTATGGAATTTTCGGCAATGTTGGGCTCGATTGGCCTATGCGTGGGCGCAATCGTAGCCGCCGCGGTCATCTACTTTGTGGTCACGGCCATTAAGGGCAAAAGGGCCGAACGCAAGGAGCGCGCGATGCTTAAACAGCATCGCGACCAGCAGGGCAAACGCGCACAGAGATAGCTTGTTGAGTTTTGGATCCGTGCGCTAGCTGCGTTTTCGGATCAGGGCAATGTAGAAGCCCTCAAAGTCGCGGCTAGGCGGAATGGTGAGCGTGCCGGGCAGGCCGTTGGCGATGGCCGATACCTGACCCGCGGCAATGGCCTCAGTCAGGGCGTTGGACTCGATGCGCGGCTCCTCACCAGCTTCCTGGGCGCGGCGTGCTTCACTTTCGCTTGGCGTGCCGTCGAGGGGGATGAGCTCGCAGTCCATATGCTTGTCGAGGGCCTCTTGCAGGGCGTCTTCGTTTTCCTGCGGCATGATCGAACAAGTGGAATAGACGAGCGTGCCGCCCGGCTTGAGGGCTCCCATGGCGCGGTCCAGAAGCGCGCGCTGCGAGCGGGCGCACTTGCTCAGCAACTGCTCGGTCAGGCCGCGCAGGCTTTTCTCGTTGCCGCTGATGACGGTGCCCGTGCCGGTGCAGGGGGCGTCGAGCAGGATGCGGTCGAAGCGGAAGAACTCGTCGAGCTCGCGTGCGTCGATGCGCATGACGGGCACGTTTTTGGCACCCTGGCGATGGAGGTTTGACTCGAGCTTTTCGGCGCGGGGAATGCTCATCTCGCAGGCTGTGAGGTGCGCCTGGCCCTGGGTGAGGGCGGCGATCTGCGTCGTCTTGCCGCCAGGGGCTGCGCACATGTCCAGGATGTCCTCGCCTGCCTGGGCGCCCAACACCAAAGGCGGCATCATGGACGACAGGCTCTGTAGGTAGATCTTGCCGTCGCGGTAGATGTCGAGATCCCACAGATCGGAAACCTGGGCCTCGGGCAGGATAAAGGCGTCCGGATACCAGGTAACGGATTGGTGTGCGATGCCGGCGGCATCGAGCGCCGCAGCGATGTCCTTGGCGGTTGCCTTGAGCGTGTTGGCGCGCAGCGTGACCGGGCGTGTGGCCGCGGCGCCGAAGCCCTCGATTATGAGCTCGGCATCGGTGGGGGCATAGGCGCCGGCGACCGTGTCGACCATAAAGCGCGGCAGGTCGGCGGCGGAGTGTTGGGCGGCAAGCTGGTCGGAAAGATCGGTAGCAGCAAACTGCCTGAGCTTGAGCTCGGGCTTAACCTGCTTTTTCTGCTTACGACGACGCGGCTTGGACATCCGTCTTTCCTTCCCGTCCCAAATTGACTACTTTCCGGGCACGCCGCTGCTGGCGTGCTTTAGTACTGGCTCTCGTGCTTGCTGAAGAAGTCGAAGCGCGGGGGCAGCGGCTTCACGCGGTGCTCACCGGGCTTCTCGCCCAGGCTCTCCACAAACTCGTCCGTGGAGGCAAAGATGTTATCCCAGCTAAAGAAGGCGACCGGATCGACGTCGAAGTACTCGCAGATGAGCTCGCAGCCGGCCGGCACAATACCGTGCATCAGGACGGTTGCCACGCGCAGCTCGGTAAAGGCGTCGACGAGGGCCTGCGTCATCGCGGCATTGGCCGGCTCGCCCTCGAGCTTGTTGGCGGCCTTGGAGGCATCGCTCCAGCGCTTGTTGGCGGCGCGCAGGTAGTCGTCGCACACGGCAAGCGCGCGGTGCGTCTCGAACTTGTACATGGCCTGCTCAAAGGCGAGGGCTGCCTGCTGGGCGGCTTCGACCACGGTGTCAGAAGCGGTGCCGGCGGGGATGCAGCCGTTGCGGTAGGGACTCTCGTCGCCTTCCTTGACGGCGACGCCGTAGAAGCAGCTGCGGGCCAGGCGGTTGAACACGCCGGTCAGCAGCGCGCTCTCCTTAAGGGCCGGGTCGATAACGCGCTTGTCGTCGCAGGCGCGCACCTCGTTGCCGTCCTTGTCCTTGCCAGTCACGCGCGTGTCGTATGCCTTAGGGCTAAAGCTCACCGGCTTCTCGGACAGGCCGAGCGACAGCCAGTGCGCACGCATCTGCTCGCAGGTGTAGTGGTTGAGCAGGTCGTCTGCCGGCGGGGGAGGCGTCTGCGAGGACGAGCTGGCCTTTTTGCCCATGTAGAGCAGGTGGTAGCAGGCGCTGACGGTGCTCTGCGTGAGGTCCCAGCCCAGGGCCTCCCACATGGCGGTCTGCGCGATGCAGTAGAAATAGATGTTGTCCTGACCGATGAACTGGTAAATCTGAGCGTCGTCAGAGCACCACCAGTCGCGCCAGTCGAGCGAGCTGTGCTGGTAGGTGGGCGCGGGGACTTGCGTGGAATTGGCGGCGGGCTCGCCCATGAGGGCGGCGTCCTGGGCGGCGACACCCTCGGTCACGCCGGCGGCACGGGCGTCGCGGGCGAGTACGGTACGCGTGTAGCTGATGGGCGCCCACAGGCTCTCGGGCCAGCACCAGCAGGTGACGTCGGAGACGCCATCGACCTCGGGCACCGGAACGCCCCAGTCGATGTTGCCGGTGATGCGGAAGGGCACGAGCGCCTTGCCGCTGCGGAAGCGCACGCCACCGTTGGCGAGCACTGCGTGGGCATCGTCGCGCTCCTTCCAGCTGGGGAAGGTGACGGTAAAGCTGCTCTTGTTGCCCTCGGGCTCCAGCACGGTGTGCTCAGGAAGCTGATCCTCGACGGCGTCGAAGGCCTCGCGGAACTTGTTCTGGATGTAGAGCTGGGCCGGCAGCAGCCACTCCTCCATGGTCTTGGAGACCACGGAGCGAACCTGCGGGTTCTGGGCGAGCTTGGCGGTGTAGGTCTTCATAAAGTCGAGGTAGGCCGGCAGGTCGAAGTAGAGGTTGTCGACCGGGCGCAGCTCGGGCACCTCGCCGGTGAGCTGGCTCTTGGGCGCGATGAGCTCCTCGGGCTCAAACTGGTGGCCCAGATCGCACTCGTCGGCATAAGCCTTCTCGGACTTGCAGCCCTGGATGGGGCAGCGGCCGATCACCTGACGGCCGTTGAGGAACGTGCCGGCCTTGGCATCGTAGAACTGCAGCGTGGAGCGCTTGGAGATGGTGCCCTGCTCGTGCAGGCGCTTGATAATCTCGGCGGTCACCTCGTTGTGAATCTGCGCAGCCGGCTCAAGGCCCGAGCCGCCGTAGATGTCGCAGCTGATGTTGTAGTTGTTGAGGGTCGCGGCCTGGCGGGAGTGATTGGACTCGACATACTCGCTAATGGACTTGTCGTAGCCCTCGTTCTCCTTGAGCTTGCGGTAACTCTCCATGATGGGCGAGCCGTAGCAGTCGGTGCCCGAGGTGAAGATGACGTTCTCGCGGCCCAGACGGTCGCGCAGGAAACGGGCGAAGAAGTCGGCCGGGACAAAGACGCCGCCAACGTGGCCAAAGTGAAGGCCCTTGTTGCCATAGGGCTCGCCGGCGGTAACGATGGCGCGGCGAGGCCAGCTGGGACGGTCGTTCATGGAGTATTTGGATGCCATGGGACTCCTTCGCATATGGTGAGAGCGCAGTCGGGCGCAAGGCCTGGCGGCGCGGTGGTCAATTCGTGCATATCGTTCGACATTATCGCACATGCGGACGGGTACGTGGCAGGGGCGCTATCCTAAGATGCTATGAATGAGATTTCCAACATACATGCGTTTGAGGACGAGGATTTTCTGCACGCTTGCTTCGTGTGGGGGATGGTCGTAGCCGGCGTGTTTGCCGTGTGCCTGGTGCCGGTGTTTATGCTGCTGGGCGGGCCTGCGGATCTGGATGCGGCTGACGCGGGTGGCTGGATGGCTGCCGTGGGCTGGATAGTCGGCTTAGCTGCGATCTCAATGGCGTCGTTCGCCGTGCACGAGCTGGTGCACGGTGTGTTTTTTAAGCTGCTGGCGCCTGCGGGCGCGAAGGTGACCTTTGGGGCGAATCGCGAGACGGCGATGATCTATGCCTGCGCCGAGGGTGTTGTGTATTCGCGCCGGCGGTACATGGCGGTTTGCCTGGCGCCGACGGTTGTTGTGACGACAGCGTTTACCCTGGGGTTTGTGTTTTCGGGCTATCCACTGCTGTGCTACCTGGCGGCCGGCTTGCATTTGTCGGGCTGTGTGGGCGACTGGTATTACGTGCGGACCATTTTGCGCGACCGCCGCATTGTCGCCTGCGAAGATACGTCCTTTGGCGTGCGCTTTTTTGGGTGAGGAGATGTCGATGAAGTCGTTGTTGCTGCATGCGTGCTGTGCACCATGCTCGCTTGAGCCGGTTCGCCTGCTGCGCGAGGAGGGGTTTGAGCCCACGATTTGCTGGACCAACCCCAATATTCAACCGCGCGATGAATGGCAGCGTCGCCTAGACGAGCTGCGCCGGTGGTGTGCCGATGGCGATATCGAGCTTATCGAGGCGGGGGAGGACCGTGAGCGCTGGGAGGCCGGCGTGGCACCGCTGGGCGCCGATCGGCCTCGTCGCTGTCGCGCGTGCTATGCCTTGCGCTTGGCCGAAGCGTGCCGCGTGGCCCAGGAGTGCGGGTTTGAGTTTGTGGGCACGACGCTTGCCGTCTCGCCGTATCAGTTGTTCGATACCTGCAATGATGTGCTTGAGCGCTTGGCGGCGGCACATGGGCTCACCCCGGTGATTCGCGATTTTCGCCCGTATTATCCCGAGGCGACACGCCGTTCGCGCGAGCTTGGCATGTATCGGCAGAACTACTGTGGTTGCCGCTTCTCGGCTGTCGAGGCGGCCATGGACCGCGCCCGCATCCGCGACGAGCGCAAAGCCGCCAAAAAGTAGTTCATTTGGGCTGGGACTTTGAGCTGTCTGTGCGGTACGGTCGTTTTTGGGAAAGTCGATTTAATTAAGCGTGTGATCGTGGCTCGCTTGATACCAAACGACGACTCCTATGATTCTAATCCTCCGTTTGTTAAACATCAGATCCGGACTTGCTGTTGCATATGAATGGGACGACAGCACAATCATGTCGTTTCCTTCTGCAAATCGCCTAATTACCGGTGTTTTACCGTCTGCGAGCGCCAATACAGCACAGCCGTTCCAAGGCTTTGCGGTGGTATCGACAAGTAGTAAGCTGCCGGGAGGGTAAATGCGGGACATTTCGTCGCCTTTGATTTTAACGAAAACGCTATGTGGGTGACGTTTGGCTACGTCTACAGGTGCGCAAGCATTTTGTTGGCCGTGCGTGATGCGGCGCTTTTGCGATTCGATATCGATGACGGGAAATGCGCCCTCCATTTCGTGGATAGCAGGGTCTTCGTCGGTGACGATTCTTTTATTTGCGAGCTTTACGGCCAAACCGTTTTCCTCGCCAACAAGTTCATCGCGGGTGCAACCGAAGAGCGCTTGTAACTTTTCAATATAGCGCTCACGGGGGGCATACCGACTTTTTTCCCAACGACAAACGGTCTCTTTAGATACCCCCAACATCTCTGCAAGTTGCGCCTGACCAAGATGCTCCATGGTGCGGAGTTTACGAATATTTGCCCCGAAGCCCATGGCTATAGATCCTCTCGCCACAGAGGGAGGCATAGACAGTTTGTGCCACCATAGCCTTTGGTGAGCTCGTCAATGGATAGCGGGAATAATTCCATTCCTGCTTTCTCAAGCGCTTCGTTGGTCCAAACGTTTTCTTCATATACGCATAGTTTTCCTGGCGAGAGCGCAAGGATAGACGTTGCGTTGTTCCGGCGTTCTCTTTCGTAGGCGGTTTGATTCCCGCCTCCGCAGTCAATTACTTTTATTGGTTCGCAACAGGCTGCAGAGAGTATTTCCGGAATCGTGCGATCGATAGGAGTGATCGTAAGGCCCCTTCCGGATCGTTTTAGTTGAATGCTGTATGCATCAACGGCATTGCATATCTCACGATCGATGAGGAACGCGTCGTGATCAATTCTACTTATGAACGTATCGAGGTGGATACGCAGCCCGTCAGAGGGGACTCGAATCGCAATTAGCTCGGTGGTCTGGAATTTATTTGAGGTCAGGAGCTCTTTGGCAAGTGACTCGACGGCGGCGGGTTCAGTTCGGTCAGAGATTCCAACTAATATTGTCTTAGCACTGATAACAATAATGTCTCCGCCTTCGATATGGTAGCTACTCCTGTTCAAATCACATACTGGAGTTTCTCCCATGATCTTGTGGTGGGTGAATATCTGCCGGTATAAGGCGACCTCACGATCACGCTCAGGCCAATACATATGATTTAGGATGATGCCGTCTCCGACTACCACAGCGGGATCACGAGTGAAAAAAAGCGTGTTGAGGGGATTGACCAAGAGCGAGGCGGGATCAAATTGCTCGTGCACGAGCGCCTGTAGTGTTTCCGACTGGTTTGAACATAGCTCAGTGTCTCCAAAGCGAATGCCGTTAAGTACTATATTCACCAATTCCTGGGTGTTCTTAGCGTTCTCAAACAACTGGGTTATTGTCTCGAGGAACTCTCTGCCTGTTGCCCCGCTGCAACGGAGGTAGTCATCAATAAAATATTTAAGTGATTGGGGCTCAGTTTCAAGTGAGTCTTCGAGAAGGTCCCTAATTTCAATGGTTTCTACGCCATGCTTCTCAAGCAATTGAACCATGGAATCGTGCTCATACATTGCTTTGTCGAGGTCAAAACGACCGCTCCATTTTCGCAGGGAGAAAACTTGACTGAAGTCGGCATCAGGGTAGTTTTGTGTTTCAGCTCCTGGTCGATGGACAAGTACGGCTTTTAAATGACCGATTTCATTTGTTATGTGTATGCCTTGCATGTCTGTCTCCTGTCCTGCTGGTTTTTATATAAGGCTAAGGCAGGTTCCTTGTTGTGTTGCGGAAAAGTTAAAAGACGTATGTAATTGACAAATAACATCAATTTTAAATATCAGATTGATTAATAACGTCACTTTAGCTGCCGTTCGTAGGTGAAAAGCGACACGATGGCGATGGTTGGCCGACCACCGCTGAGCAACCTCATACATTTATGGTGCCAGCTGGATAGATGGGAAAAGGAATGAAGGAGGAGATATGGCAGCGGAAAGTTCGAAAGGCATCAAGCAGTTCAAGGTCCCGCACGTATATGCGATCATCTTTGCACTTATGGTCATCTTCGCTGTTCTCACGTGGATTGTTCCCTCTGGGTCCTATCAGCGCCAGGAGGTGAACGGTCGTGAAGTCACTGTCGCAGGTACGTATGAGCAGAGTGAAAAGACATATATTGACGAGGAAACCGGGGATGAAGTAGATCTCAGACAAGGCGTCTTCGATGTTCTTCAGGCTCCAACGCGCGGTATACAAGAGGCAATTGAGGTCGTTGCATTCATCTTGATTGTGGGCGGTTCGTTCCAGGTTATTACTAAAACGGGCGCTATCACGAGCGGAATGGGTCGTGTCGTTCGCCGCTTTAAGAACAAAGACATTCTAATTATTCCTATTGCGATGGTTCTCTTTGCATTGGGCGGAACGAGCTTTGGCATGGCGGAAGAAACTCTCCCGTTCTTTGCGATCTTCATGCCAATTATGATGGCTATGGGCTTCGACTCGATGACGGCGTTCATGGTCGTGTTCGTTGGAGCGCGCACGGGCTACATCGCCTCAACAATTAATCCGTTTAATGTTCTCATTGCGCAAGGTATTCTTGGTATTCAGGGCAACCCCCAGCTGTGGTTGCGTATGATTGCCTGGGTTGTTTTGACCGCCGTTGCAATTACTTGGGTTGTCCTCTATGCACGAAGGGTAAAGAAGAACCCTGAGTCATCGATCACATTTGAGGATGATATCGCCAAGAAAGTCGAGTTCGCTGCCGATGAATCTGCCCTTGACGCGGAATTTACGGGTCGTCAAAAAGGCGTGCTTGCGGTATTTATCGCTGGAATGTGCCTTATCATCTGGGGACTTGTGACCCAGGGCTGGTATATGAACGAGATTTCTGCGGTCTTTTTGGCCATGGGCCTGTTGGCTGGTGTTATTGCGGGCTTTAGTCAGGACGTCATCGCTCAGGAATTTGTTGCGGGTATCGCTGACTTTGCTTTCTCGGCAATTGTCGTTGGACTTGCGCGTGGCATCCTTGTCATTGCCTCTGACGGCATGATCATTGATACCATCCTCAATGCGCTCGCTACTGGTCTGGGCGGCATCCCGGCGGTTCTCTTTACTACGCTTCTTTATGCGGTTGAGAACCTCCTGGCGATTCTGGTTCCCAGCTCATCTGGCCTTGCAGCACTGACCGCTCCCATTTTTGGACCTTTGACCGAACTCATGGGCCTTAATCCCGAGGCTGCCGTGTGGGCTCTCTCCATGGGTAGCGCGACGATGTCTTTGATCTGTCCTACTAGCGCCATTCTTGTAGCGGGTTTGGGCGTGTGTAAGATCAAGCTTGGCCAGTGGTGGAAGACCGTTTGGAAATTCTTCTTGGTCGTGTCGCTCATCAATATCGTATTCGTAGCAATCTCGGGACTTATTGCCCTGTAGGTTTCATGGCTGAAATGGAGTAACAGGAATGTCTAAAGGACTGAATGTACACAGCGAGATTGGTAAGCTCAAGAAAGTTGTGCTTCACCGCCCCGGTCGTGACCTTGTGAACGTAAAGGCGGAAGAGTTCGAGGATGTCTGGATTCACGACTGTTTCTATCTTGATGTGGCTCAAAAGGAGCATGATGCCTTTGCGGATCTTCTGAGGAGCGAAGGTGTTGAGGTTCTCTATATGGAGAAACTCGTTGCTGAGGCGCTGGATGCATGCCCCTCGGCTCGCGCTGAGTTTACCGATACATTTATGGCTGAGAGCGGGATTGTCAATCCTCTGCTTGAGCAGGCTGTTCGTGAAAAGCTCGACGCTATTTCAGATTCGTATCAGTTTGTACTTGAGGCTATGGGGGGGTATCGTTATCGTGACCTTGAGCTGCCTCGCGTCTCGACTACGCTTAGTATGATGGATAATGAGGATGCGAAGCCCGATGATTTGGTGTTGAAGCCTCTTCCGAGCTCGTATTTCTCTCGCGATCCTCTTGCTTCCGTGGGCAAAGGCGTTCTGCTTCACCATATGTATTGGAAACAGCGAGATCGTGAAGTGCCCTTCTATGAAGCGATTTTCAAATACCATCCCGATTATGTAGGGACTCCGATTTGGTACGACCATAAGAATCCCTGGCATATCGAGGGCGGTGATGTGCTTAACATTAACGCTCATACCTTGGCTATTGGAATTAGCCAGCGAACTGAGGCGGCTGCGATTGAGGAGCTTGCAAAGAATTTGTTCTGGGGATCTGGGAATTCTGAGATCGATACCGTTTACGCTATTAAAATCCCCAACGGCTATGCTTACATGCATCTTGACACCGTTTGCACCATGGTGGATTTCGATAAGTTCACAGTTTATCCCGGTATTTTTGAGACCCTTCGTGTTTATCGTCTGACTCGTGGTGACTCTGAGGGAATGGTCGCTGTTCAAGAGATTGATGACACGCTTGAACATATTCTTGAAATGGCTACTGGCGTGGAGAAGGTGCAGCTTATTGAGTGCGGTGCCGGCGATATGGTTGAGGCATCTCGCGAGCAGTGGAACGACGGGTCGAACACTCTTGCCGTTGCTCCTGGTAAAGTCTGTGTTTACGAGCGCAATGTTGTCACAAATGATGAGCTCTACAAGAACGGTTTGGAACTTTTGGTCGTTCCCTCCGAGGAGCTGTCCCGCGGTCGTGGCGGCCCGCGCTGCATGAGCATGCCCTTCTGGCGCGAAGATATTTAGTTGCAAATCCACTGTGATAGGAGATGGCGAATATGGGTGTTAACATCGCTGGGCGCAGTTTTCTGAAGCTGCTTGATTACACGACGGAAGAGATTGAGTATCTGCTTGAGCTTTCTGCTAACTTCAAAAGCATGAAGCGTGCCGGTGTTCCGCATAAATACCTTGAAGGTAAGAATATTGTTTTGCTATTTGAGAAGACTTCCACGCGTACTCGTTGCGCCTTCGAAGTTGGTGCACTTGACCTTGGCATGGGTGTAACTTATTTGGATCCGGGCTCGTCCCAGATGGGCAAAAAGGAGTCGATTGAGGACACGGCTCGCGTCCTTGGCCGCATGTATGACGGAATTGAATACCGCGGCTTTGAGCAGACGAAGGTTGAGGAGCTTGCTGCAAAAGCTGGGGTTCCCGTTTGGAATGGGCTGACTACTGAATTTCACCCGACTCAAGTGCTTGCCGATATTCTGACCATGCGTGAAGAGTTTGGAGAGATTAAGGGCAGGAAACTTACATTTTTTGGTAAGGCGGCCGGAAACGTCGCCGATTCGCTCATGGTCATTTGCGCTAAGCTCGGCATTAACTACTGTTCTTGCGGCCCAATCGGGGGAAATTCGGAGGGGGCTACATCCTATGACCCTGAACTCCTTGCAGAATGTAGTCGTATTGCGGCCGAGCATGGATCGACGATTACCATTACAGAGGATATTGAGGAAGGCGCTCGTGATGCCGATGTAATTTACACGGATGTTTGGGTTGGCATGGGTCAGCCCGCAGAGCTGTGGGAAAGCCGCATTAAGCTAATGTCGCCGTATCGTGTGACCGCTGAGGTGATGTCTATGGCAAAGCCCGAGGCGATTTTCCTCCACTGCCTTCCGAGCTTCCACGATACTAATACTACTGTTGGTGCCGAAATTGCTGAGAAGTTTGGAGTCACCGAAATGGAAGTCACGGACGAGGTTTTTGAGTCCGATAAATCTCGTGTTTTCCAAGAAGCGGAGAATCGCATGCATACGATTAAGGCGGTGATGTACGCAACGCTTAAGTAGCGGGGCGTTGAGAAAACAGTCGCAAATCTGTTTGCCATACTATATTTCTCTCAACAAGCTGATAGGATACAGGGGAGAATGATGCGCGCGTCAGTCGATTTTTTCGACTGACGCGCTTTGTGAAAGAGGCAAAGATGCGTACCGATGATTTTGACTACAACCTTCCTGAGGAACTGATCGCCCAGGCTCCAGCCGAGCCGCGCGACTCCTGTCGCCTGCTGGTGGTGGATCGCAAGGGCTCCCAGGCGGGAACGCCGCTGGAGCACGGCGGTACCGTTGAGCACCGCATCTTCCGTGACATCATCGACTATATCGAGCCGGGCGACGTGCTCGTCATCAACCAGACGCGCGTGATGCCGGCCCGCCTGATCGGTCGCAAAGCCGGCTCGGGCGGCGTGGTCGAGACGCTGCTGCTCAAGCGCCGCGAGGACGTGGATCCGCTGGGCCATGTTTGGGAGTGCTTGGTCAAGCCGGGCAAGCGCCTGAAGCCCGGTGTTCATATTGAGTATCGCGCCGGTGGCGCCCATGCGCCCGAGGGGGCTCCCGTGGTGCTGACGGCCGAGGTCGTCGACTTTGTCACCGATAGCCGCGGCGGCCGTCTAGTGCGTTTTGAGCCGGCTGGTTGCAACGCCGCCGGCGAGCCGCGCACGCTCGACGAGGCCATTCACGCCGCCGGTCATGTGCCGTTGCCGCCCTACATTACCGATTACGAGGGCGATCCCGAGAAATATCAGACCGTGTACGCCATGAAGGAGGAGCACTCGGCTGCCGCTCCTACAGCGGGTCTGCATTTTACTCCTGAGCTCATGGCCGCTATCGAGGCCAAGGGTGCCAAGTTTGCCGCCGTCGAGCTCGAGGTGGGCATCGATACCTTCCGTTTGGTGGAGGAGGACGACCCTACGCAGCACGTCATGCACACCGAGCGCTACCACGTGTCGCAGGAGGTTGTCGACGCCGTGCATAAGGCCAAGGCCGAGGGTCATCGTGTGATCGCCGTCGGCACTACCGCGGTGCGCTCGCTCGAGAGCGCGTTTGACACGGACGCGCCGGTGTCCGATCCGGCCGTGACGGCGCGCTATTTTGAAGGCCGCGAGGACGGGGCCGATACGCTTGGCCGCGGTGACATCGTGGTGCGCGAGAACGCCACGACGCAGCTTTACCTCATGCCCGGCTCGACCTATCACGTGGTCGACGCGCTGATCACGAACTTCCACGTGCCGCGCTCCACGCTCATGATGCTCGTAAGCGCGCTTGCCACCCGCGACCAGATCATGGATGCCTACGCCGCTGCCATCGAAGAACGTTATCGCTTCTTCAGCTTTGGCGACGCGATGCTCATTTGTTAGTTACGCGGTTCTACGAACCGCGTAACTGCTCGACGCTGCAAACGCCCCTAGGCGGCAATCTGACGTTCAATCGTCGGGCATGACCAGAAGGTCAATGCCCTCCTCTTTCACGTCACCTTGCTCGCTTAGGGGCGTTTTCGCTGTCGTTGCCAAAACATAAGGCGGGTAGTCGTTGGGGACGTTCTTAAATGACTAGTCGTTGGGGACGTTCTTGTTCGACTAGTCGTTTAAGAACGTCCATTACAGTCGAAATTGTCAGCCCGGGACCGTCTCGGGCTACGATTGAGGCGCGCCCAGAACGGGCCGCCGACCGGGCGCCCGCGCACG
>CABUQV010000007.1 GCA_902493855.1 uncultured Collinsella sp. | reverse complement strand
GGTCAGCCCGTGGGAGGCCAGGGCGCCGCTGACCGGTGGACGGCACCGAGCCGTACGCTTGAACTGAGAAGGGGGAGGCCTCGCGGCCTCCCCCTTTTTGCGTTTATGGGGCGTAAATGACTCTATTACACCAGACGATCTTATCGTTTTTGGTATTGAGCCTTTATTTAAAGAAGATAAATCGAATAACAAGGGCAACTGCTATGGCCACAATGATCAAAAGCAGGATTGTCAGTCGATGCTGCTTGCGTCGTTTACTTGATGAAACGAAGATTGATTTTCCCTGTTTTGGCGTTTCGAGATAGCGAGCCGAATGCGTCAAGGTTTGCTTTGGTCGAGGACCTCTTTGTTGATGAGTGGCGGATGCTTTCATCGGCTCATCACTAGCTGCGCTGTTTTTAGATAATGGTGCGTCTTTCAGATATACAGGGTCTCCCGAGGCGACGCCCATATGTTTACGCCCTGTTTGGGCATCCTCGAGTGTTTGATATCGATTTCTCATCACATACTCGGGCTCCGGATCATTAATGGGCTCTTGCGAGATGTGGGGGCGATGGAACCGTGGCGGCTGCGTGGAAGTATCTTCCCCCTGCGTCGGCATAAACATTTTGTTCTGGTTTTGGTCGTCCATGATGCCCTTTAGCTCGTTACCAACAACGTGTACGCGCTCATTGTAAGCCCCTTGTTATTTGTAGCTGGGGACATACTCGGTATTTAAGCTCTGGTTCAAAGAACCTTAACCTTCCTAAAACCTAAGTCATACGCACTTAGATATGCTTATAGTACTGGACTCAAAAAACTTTATAGTCGATGTATATATGAGCACTGGGTGGGCATATATAAGAGCGTCAAAAGAAGTCCCAGTCACCTGGAAGATGACTCGGCAGTCCTATAAAGGAGTGGTAAACATGGCAAGCATGGTTCCTTATCGTTCGGTTTTTGGCGTTCGTCCCTCTGCAAGCTCGCTGTTCGATCTGTTTGATGATATGAGCGACCTAGCGAACAGCTCGATTGCCTCTAAGGCGTTCCCCGTTGACGTTGAGGATAAGGGCGATGGCTATGAGGTCAAGGCTTATCTGACCGGCGTCGCCAAGGACGATATCGATGTCGAGCTTAACGAGGGCCGTCTGTCCATTAGCGTGAATGTCGAGGAAGACGAGGAGAACGAGGGCAAGAACTTCCTGCAGAAGGAGTTCAGCTCGTACAGCGCGACGCGTGGCGTGTATCTTAAGGACGCTTCGAGCGAGGGCCTCTCGGCTAAGTACGCTGACGGCATCCTGACCGTTACGGTTCCCAAGATCGTCGAGAAGAAGAACGTTACGAAGATCTCCATCGAATAACTTCGTTGGTGTTCTTCGCTATTAAAAGACAACAAAAGGGGCTGGGAAGCGATTCCCGGCCCCTTTTGTTGTTTAGGACAGTCTATTGAATGGTTGCCGGTTGATACTGACTCGCAGGGCGTATCGAGAGTTTTCGCGATCCTTGGAGAAGGGTTGCGGAGCTGCCGACCTCGTCATCCAGGGTTGCGGCCAGAGCTTTGGCATAGCTTTTGACGGTAAGGCTCGGACGATTGTTATCTTGGCTGATATGCATGGCAATGAGCTGTTCGGTGCGATCGGTAACAAGTTCGCGCGCGGCTTCGGCGGCTTGGCCATTGGAGAGGTGTCCCCTTTCAGACAGGATGCGCTCCTGAAGAAAGCGGGGATATTCTCCCTCGCGCAGCATGGTCACATCGTGGTTGCTTTCGAGTGCGAGGACTCGACAATCTTTGAGGGTGTTCATGGCTTGGCTCGATAGCTCTCCGGTGTCGGTGGCAAAGCCGATGGAATCATCGAGGGTGTCGAATCGATAGCCGACTGGATTGATGACATCGTGTGACGTTGAGTAGGTTTGCACGTGGATGCCGGCAATGGATAGGGTGTCACCGGGATCGAATTCCTCGACAGGCAGATGCGAAAGATTTTCTTTGCTCGAAAGAGTGCCCCTGCTGGCAAAGAGGGGGCCGTGCCAGTGCTTGCACCAGACATCGAGGCCCTTGATGTGATCGCTATGCTCATGAGTAATGAGAAGAGCCGAGACGTTGTCTGCCGAGAGCCTCAGTTCTGCCATGCGCTTTAATGTCTCGCGGGGAGACAGTCCGTCATCGACCATAATGAGCCCCTGCGGGCCCTCGATGAGTGCGCAGTTGCCTTTAGAGCCACTGCCGAGGATATGAAGGTGCAGACGAGACATAAGATTCCAAAGGATACAATGGGTGCGGACGAATAGAGGAGGAAGCAAATGCCTACGGTATCTCAGCATTATGGACACCATGCCGTGCCTGGGGTAGTCGATGAGACCCGGACGAGGCAGCAGGCTGCTCCTGTCGTGCTCATGGTATCAGGCGGCGCGGACTCGACGGCACTGCTTCTTATGGCGTGCACATCAAAGCTGGATATCCAAGACGGACGCGGTGTTGCCCCCATTGCTCGCGAGCGCCTGCATGTGCTGCATGTAAACCATCATCTGCGCGGCAAGGCGTCCGATGGCGACGAGGCCTTTGTGCGTGAGCTTTGCGCGAAATATGGTTTACCGCTGTGCGTGGAGCACGCTTATTTTGATGGGGAGTCGGGCAATATTGAGGCCGCAGCCCGCGAGGTGCGCTATGCCGCGGCGCGGAGGTATGTTCGCGAGCTCTGCGCCCAGACGGGGGCACCGCGAACGGCGGCTCGTATCTGCACCGCGCACACGTCTTCGGATCGCGCGGAAACGTTTTTGATGAACGCGATTAAGGGTTCGGGGCCCGCTGGCCTATCGAGCATTCCTCGCCGGAGGAATATCGTGGTGCGTCCCTTGCTCGACCTAACTCATGGCGAGCTCGTGGGCTATCTACAGGTACATGGTCAGCCGTGGCGTGAAGACGAGAGCAATGAGGATATCTCGTATCTGCGAAACTACGTGCGCCATCGAGTGATGCCGGTGGTGGCGCAGCGCAACGCGAGCGTCTGCAAGACGATTGGCGCCGCCTGCGAGATCTTAGGCGATGAGGACGCGTTTTTGTCTCAGCTTTCGGCACAGGCGTTTCGAAGCTGCCTGCGTAAGGAGGCGGCGGGCGCGCTGGTGCTCGATGCCAGGCGCCTTGCTGCGGCCGAGGTGGTAATCGCGCGGCGCATCGTGCGACTGGCGATTAAGCGCATCGATCCGGACGCTCGTCCAGAGATGCGACATGTGGAGCGAGTCCTTTCCTGCGTTGCCGAGGGCGCCGGCTCGGTCACGCTTCCGGCGGGGATTGACGCACGCATTGAGTTTGGCATGCTGGCGTTCAAGGCGCCGGCGGCTCGCGAGGGCCTGGTCGCGGACTGGGTTACCGTACCCGGTCGTTTGCCGTTGGGCGGGGGACGTATGCTGGTCACAGAACCGATGGCCGTTGAGCCGGGATGCGATATCGTGCGCCGCGCCCGTGAGCTTGCAGCTGCCGGGGAAGTGACAGCTTTGGTAGACGCGGCTGCCCTGGGTTTTGCCGACAGCGATAGTGAGCGGATCCTGGCGGGCTCGCGTGGCGAGATCCCTGCCGAGGCGCGATTGGCGCGCCTGTGGGTGGACGGTCCCGCACCGGGAGACGTGATGTGCCCGTTAGGGATGAGTGGTCGAAGCAAGAAAGTATCCGACTTGCTAGGTGAGGCTCGCATTCCCGTTTCCGAGCGCGCCGGCGTGCCCATGGTGAGGACGGCGCCGGGGGGTGCCGTGGTGTGGGTCGCCGGAGTTCGCGCGGACGAGCGTTTTAAGTGCACGGCTGCAACGCGCGTGGCATATCTGCTCCGCGTGGTCGATGCGGAATAGCGTCCCACGCCTGCTATTCTGTGCGACGTTGACGGTATTCCCGCGCTGATGGCGCACGGGCTGGTAAATTTACCCCGTGCGCTGCTAGAATGTGTAGTTCGCGTCCATACGGCGGTGTGTGGGCGATAAGCACAAGAAAGGGTTGTCATGGCTTCTCAACATCCGGATATCGAGAAGGTTCTGTTCACGCAGGAGGATATCGACGGTATCGTCTCTCGCCTAGGCGAGCAGATTACTCGCGACTACGCGGGTAAGGATCTGGTGCTGATTGCGGTCCTGCGCGGCGCCGTGGTCTTTATGGGCGACCTGATGCGTAAGATCGAGCTGCCGACCAACATCGATTTCATGGCTGTTTCGAGCTATGGCGACGGTGTGAAGTCCTCGGGTATCGTGCGTATCATTAAGGACCTGGATATCGACATCCGCGGTCGCGACGTGCTGATCGTCGAGGACATTCTGGACTCGGGCCTGACGCTCAAGTATCTGATGAAGAACCTCGAGAGCCGCAAGCCCGCTTCTCTGGAGGTCGCCGCCTTCCTGTGGAAGGACGTTGAGGACCGCGTCTCGGCCATCACGCCCAAGTATGTTGGAACCCATTGCCCCGATGCCTTTGTGGTGGGCTACGGCCTCGACTATGCCGAGCGCTATCGTAACCTTCCGTATCTGGGCATTTTGAAACCGGAGGTTTATTCGTAAGATGCCCGACGACCGTAACGATAACAATTCCCAGACTCCCCGGGACCCAAAGATCCCGGGGATGCCCGGAGGCAAGAAGCCCACGCGTACGGGCTGGCTGTATTTTATTTTGGCTTGCGCGCTTCTGGGCTACGCCTTCTTTAACATGGGCTCCGGCTTTGCCAATTCCAGCAATACCGTTAAGCTCGCGACGAGCGAGATGGTGAGCGCCATCAAGCAGGATCGCGTCGAAGATCTGACCTATACGGTTCAAGACGGAAGCGTGACGGGTCATTACTGGAAGACGAAGAAGGACAAGGGCGATACGAGCGAGCTCAAGAGCTTCTCTTCGACCTATGTCGGCTCCGATTCGCTTGCCGAGCTCATGGCGGAGCACCCCGATACCAAGTACATCGTCAACACCAACGATCCCGATTTTTGGGGCGACTTGGCGATGAGTGTGCTTCCGACGATCGCCCTTATCGCCATCATGTTCTACTTTATGCGCCAGATGATGGGCGCCAACAACAGGAACATGCAGTTTGGCAAGACCAACGCCAAGACCAACGAGGCCACACGCCCCAAGGTCAAGTTTGAAGACGTTGCCGGCGTGGACGAGGCAGTCGAGGAGCTCGAGGAGATCCGTGACTTTTTGAGCGATCCTGATCGCTATCGCAAGCTGGGCGCCAAGATCCCGCGCGGCGTGTTGCTGGTGGGGCCTCCGGGCACCGGTAAAACGCTGCTGGCCAAGGCCGTTGCCGGCGAGGCGGGCGTGCCGTTCTTTAGCATCTCGGGTTCCGACTTTGTCGAGATGTTCGTGGGTGTCGGCGCGAGCCGTGTGCGTGACCTCTTTAAGGAGGCCAAGTCCCAGGCCCCGTCGATCATCTTCATCGATGAGATCGATGCCGTGGGACGTCAGCGCGGAGCTGGCTTGGGCGGCGGTCACGACGAGCGCGAGCAGACGCTCAACCAGCTGCTGGTCGAGATGGACGGTTTTGAGGAGAGCGAGTCAGTCATCCTGATCGCTGCGACCAACCGTCCTGACATCCTGGATCCGGCATTGCTGCGTCCCGGTCGTTTTGACCGTCAGGTTACGGTCGACCGTCCGGATGTGAAGGGCCGCGAGCAGATCTTGCGCGTGCATGCCGAGAACAAGCCGATGGACGAGGACGTTAAGTTTGAGAAGCTCGCCCAGATGACCGTTGGCTTCACCGGCGCCGATCTGGCAAATCTGCTCAACGAGTCTGCGCTGCTGGCTGCCCGCCGCCATCGTTCCGTGATCTCGATGGACGAGGTCGAGGAATCGATGGAGCGCGTGATTGCCGGTCCGCAGCGCAAGGGTCGCGTGATGACCGAGGCCGAGCGCACCACGATTGCCTACCACGAGAGCGGTCACGCTCTGGTGGGCCACATCCTGGAGCACTCCGATCCGGTTCACAAGATCTCGATCGTCAGTCGCGGCCAGGCGCTGGGCTACACGCTGCAGCTTCCGCAGGAGGGCCACTTCCTCAAGACCAAGAACGAGATGCTCGACGAGCTTGCCGTGTTCTTGGGCGGTCGCGTTGCCGAGGAACTCATGTGCGACGACATCACGTCGGGCGCGAGCAACGATCTAGAGCGCGCGACCAAGATGGCGCGCGAGATGGTCACGCGCCTGGGCATGAGCGAGGAGCTTGGAACGCAGGTGTTTGGTGAGGCGCAGCATCAGGTATTCCTGGGCCGCGACTATGCCGATCATCAGGACTACTCCGAGGAGACGGCGCGTCGCATCGACATCGAGGTCCAGCGCATTATGCGTGAGGCCCATCGTCGTGCGGTCGAGATCCTGGATGCCCGTCGCGATCAGCTCGACCTGATGGCCAAGGTACTGCTTGAGCGTGAGACCGTCGAGGGCGACGCCGTGAGCGCCCTGCTCGACAACGAGTGGGACGCCTACCTTGAGCGCGAGGGCGATATCCTGGCGGCCAAGGAGGAGCGCAACGCTAAGGCGGCCGGCATGCCGACCAAGAAGCGTGCGCCTCGCATGAGCGAGGAGGAGCTGGCGGCTGATGCCGCGGCATTTGCGCAGGCGGCTATGCAGGAGGATGCCGAAGCCGCATCCGAGACTGCCGATGATGACTGTGCCGTCAATGCCGGTGCCGACACCGACGACGACAAATAGTCTTTGTGGTGAAAGCCTCCGTGGGGAAACCTGCGGAGGCTTTTCTTTTGAGCGATATGGGGCCATCTGTTGATTGGGGACAGACTTAAATGAGCGTTTTCACGCATTTAAGTCTGTCCCCAATCAACATTGCTGCGGCGCTTTTCCCGACTAAAGCGTACAATAGCGCCTATGCGAAAGGGGAACAGATGATTAACGAAACCATGTATGCTCGCGGTGCGGAGAGCTCCATCATCCGCGAGATTTTTAGCTATGGCCTTGAGCGCAAGGCGCAAATCGGCGCGGAAAACGTGTTCGATTTCTCGCTGGGCAACCCGAGCGTTCCTGCTCCCGCTGCCGTCGCGGAGTCCATCAAAAAGGCGCTTGAACTGCCGAGCGAGCAGCTGCACGGATACACGCCCGCACCGGGCCTGCCACAATGTCGAGCAGCCGTCGCCGAGTCGCTCAACCGCCGCTTTGGCACGAGCTATGAGGGCAAGGACGTCTTTATGACGGTGGGCGCCGCGGCTTCGCTCACCTGTACGCTCAACGCCGTTACGAATCCGGGCGACGAGGTTATTGTTATCGCCCCGTACTTTCCGGAGTATCGCGTTTGGATTGAGAAGGCCGGCTGTACGTGTGTCGAGGCGCTCGCCGATGAAGATACGTTCCAGCTGAGCGTGGACAACGTGCTCAAGGCGATTACCGATAAGACGACTGCTGTCATCATCGACTCGCCCAACAATCCGACCGGTGCCGTATATACGCGCGACACGCTGACGCGACTGGCCAATGTTCTGCGCGAGGTCAACGCCAAGCGCAATCCCGAGAACCCGATCATGCTTATCTCGGATGAGCCGTATCGCGAGATTGTCTATGGCGCCGAGGTGCCTTGGGTGCCTTCAATCTACGAGCACACCATCGTGTGCTACTCGTATTCCAAGTCGCTTTCGCTGCCGGGCGAGCGCGTGGGGTGGATCCTGGTTCCCAATACGAATCCTCAGGCAGCTCGTCTGATGCCGGCTGTTGCGGGTGCTGCCCGTACGCTGGGCTTCGTGTGCGCACCGGCGCTCTTCCAGCGCGTGATTATCGATTGCATCGATGAGCCGAGTGACGTTGAGGCCTATGCACGCAACCGCACGGCGCTTACCGATGCGCTAGCGGAGTACGGCTACACCTATGTTGAGCCGGATGGCGCGTTCTACCTATGGGTGAAAGCGCTGGAGCCCGATGCGAACGCCTTCTGCGAGCGCGCGAAGAAGTACGAACTGCTCGCAGTGCCCTCGGATAGCTTCGGCATGCCGGGCTGGTTCCGCTTGGGCTACTGCGTGAGCTACGAGACTATCGTCAACTCGCTGCCCGCCTGGAAGCAGCTGGCCGACGAGTATCGTCAAAAGTAAAGCGCTCTGCTTACAATGTTTTACGTGAAACGGGGTTTGGTGCTAAGCCAGACCCCGTTGTCATGGACGTTGTGTCGTTGGGATGGAGCGGTTTTACGACCATCGAATGCTATGCGTACAATGAATATACGCGACGGCCATACCGGATAAGGAGACCCGATGCCCTACCTGCTTTCTTGTGATATCCATACTCATACGATGTTCTCTGCACATGCGTATTCAACCATCGAGGAGAACATATATTGGGCGGCAGAGCGCGGCCTTCAGGTGCTCGGTTCCGCCGATCATTTAAGCTCGATGGTTACGCCTTGCCCCAATGACCTGCGCAGTTTCCAGTTCTTTATTAACCAGGATATCTGGCCGCGTATTTGGAGCGGCGTGCTGGTGCTTCGCGGCGCCGAGGCCGATATCGTTTCGCTGGACGGAAGCTTGTTTGGCGAGGACATTCCCGTTTCGCTCGATATTGCCGGCGATTCGTACAGTCACCAGCATTCGCTGTTCGAATTGGTGACGCGCAATTTGGATTATTTGGTGGCAAGCGTGCATAATCCGCAGATTGCTGAAGGTGCGACGCTTGCCCAGACGACCGAGATGTATATCAACGCCCTGGAGCACCCCAAGGTGTTTATGCTGGGACATACGGGGCGCTCGGGCGTGCCGTTCGATATCGATGAGGTGCTGTTGGCGGCTAAGGCGAAGCACAAGATTATCGAGATCAACAACCATAGTCTTGAGCACGGTGCCGACACTGAGCATTGGGCCGTATGCCGCAAGATTGCCGAGCGCTGCGCCGAGCTGGGCGTGGGCATTGGCGTGTCGACTGATGCGCACATTGGTATGGCCATTGGCAAGCTCGATCATGCCCGCAAGATGCTCGACGAGATTCACTTCCCGTTGGATCTGATCGTGACGCGCGATCGCGAGACGCTGCTGCGCGAAATGGCGGCAGCCGGCGTGTGCGATCTGCGCAAGGGGATGTAGCGGAGTTTATAAACCAAGCGAAGGGGGCGGCCCAGGCGGGTCGCCCCCTTTCTTGTCCCAAAAATCTACTGAGGTTGGTTAGCGGCGTTCGAGGACCGCTACGGTTTCGGTGTGGTCGGTGTGAGGGAACATGTCTACGGGCGTGATCTTGAGCAGGCGATAGCCTCCGTCGAGGAGGTGGTGCAGATCGCGCTCTTGGGTCACGGGGTTGCAGCTGATATAAGTGATGCGGCGCGGCTTAAGTGCGCAGGTGGCCTCGAGGAACTCGGGGGTAGAGCCGGCGCGCGGCGGGTCGATGGAAAGGACGTCGACCCGCTCGTTGTTGTCGGCGGCATCTAGGATGTAGTCGGTGGCATCGTCGGTCATAAACCAAGCGCTGCGGGTGAGGCCGTTGAGTTCGGCATTGCGACGTGCGTCGGCAATGCCCGCCGGGTTGCGCTCCACGCCGAGCAGCATAATGCCGATGCCCTTGTCCTGGGCGGCTTTGGCTGCACACAGGCCGATAGTTCCGCTACCGCAATAGGCATCCATGAGTACGTCACCCTGCTGCAGATTCATGCCGTCAATGGCGAGCTGATAGAGCAGTTCGGTCTGCTGCGGGTTGGTCTGATAAAACGCGGTGGGGGAGATATCGAAGTTGCAGCCGAGCAGCTGATCGCGCATGCACTCGGCGCCATAGACGATACGAGTCTCCTCACCCAAGATGGCGTTACCGGGACGGCCATTGATATTTTGGGCAACGGTGACGATATGCGGATCGAGTGCCGCGACGGCCTCAAAGAACTCCTGCGCATGCGGTAAGTCGCGCTGGGCGGTCACGAGCGTAACCATGACCTGGTCGGTACGCCAACCGCAGCGGACGACGGCATAGCGAAGCAAACCAAGATGCTTGTCCTCATTAAAGGCGGGAATATGCAGCCGCTCAGCTTCGCGTGCGATGCCGTTGAGAATCTGACGGGCGCCCGGTGCCTCGACGGGGCATTCGGGTACGGCAACGATCTTGTGCGTGCCGCGCTCAAAGAAACCGCACCGGACAGTGCCTTCTTTGCCGGGGGCAAAGGGAGTGGCGGCCTTATGGCGAAAACCGCGCGGCGCAGGATATTTGCCCGGGTCGCCCAGGGTGACACCCATACCACGAATAGGATCTACAGCAATGCCCTCACGCGCACAAAGCGAAGCAAAAAGCTCCTCCATAGCAGCCTGCTTGGCGGCGAGCTGCTTCTTATAAGGACGATTGAGCGCCGTACACCCACCGCAAGCTTTCATGATGGAACAAGGAGACTTGGGATCAACGGCCTTGCGCGCAGACGGAACCGGATTCTTATACGGGCGCTTGGAGCGAGTCTGAGATGCCGTATCCTCGCTCCGACGAGAGCCGGGACGCTTGGCCTTAGCCTTGCCCTTGGCCGACTTACCCTTCGCGTCCTGAGACGACTTGGATTTCTGAGAAGTTTTTTTCTCCTCTGACCCCTCAGCCGCCTCGATCAAAGCACGACGAGCCTTACGCTCCGCACGAGATTCTGCCATCAATAACTCCACTAATTTATGAATTAAAGCTGCAAGTATTGTACCGTGCCAAGCCAGCAGACGATATGCAAGCGGTTTATTCGTGTCAGTGATAAGCCCAACGACGGTTGCCCGCCGCGTGAGGGGTGTGGGGGTTAAGTTTATCGCGAGTTCCGCACGAACAGGAGGCCACTTAATGTGGCCTCCGTCGTGAGCAGGACTGTAGAGCAGGAAACTTAACCCCCACACCCCTCACGCGGCGGGCAAACTCGCCTTGTGCTCTATCACGCTAAAGTGTATGATTCTGAACGTTACATGACTCACTTTACCTAACTAAAGTGCCATCAAGGGGGAATACCATGAATACCGATATGTCTCGTCGTCAGTTTGTTGGTCTAGCCGGCTCGCTTGCCACGGTGCTTGGCCTTGGTCTTGTCGGCTGCGGTGGTGGTGCCGGCAAGGGCTCCGCTGCAGGCTCTGCCGCGGCCAAGGATGTGAAGGGTGCTGCGGAGTCCAAGAAGCTCGTCGTGGGCTTTGACAAGTCCTATCCTCCGTATGGCTTTGTAGGCGACGATGGCGAGTACACCGGCTTTGATCTCGATCTGGCCAAGGCTGTTGCCGATAAGCAGGGCTGGGAGGTCAAATACGAGGCCATCGACTGGGATGCCAAGGACACGCTGCTCAACTCGGGTGCCATCAACTGCATCTGGAACGGCTTTACCATGGAGGGTCGCGAGGACGACTACACGTTCTCCGAGCCGTACATGCTCAACGAGCAGGTGCTCGTGGTCAAGAAGGACGCGGGTATCAAGAGCTGGGACGATCTTGCCGGCAAGACCGTGATTACCCAGACCGATTCCGCCGCACAGGATGTGCTCGAGGGCGACCAGAAGGATCTGGCCGCGACGTTTGCCACGCTCGATACCATCGGTGAGTACAACACGGCGTTTATGCAGCTCGAGAGTGGTGCAGTCGATGCCGTTGCCTGTGACCTCTCGATCGCTCAGTATCAGCTTGCCGCCAAGCCCGATGCATATACGCAGCTTGATAAGCCGCTGTCCAGCGAGCACTACGCCGTTGGCTTTAAGAAGGGCGACACCAAGTCCGCAGATGCCGTGACCGAGTCGCTCAAGGCACTCTACGAGGACGGCACGGTCAAGGACCTGTGCGATAAATATGCAGATTACGGTCTTTCCTTCGACAACTGGGTTTTGAAATAGCGGCTTTCCCAGGCACCCGATTTTGCCGTTCAAACCGTCGCTTGCGTACATTTAGTACGCGGCGCTCCTCTTTCACGGCAAACTCGGGCACCTGGAAAACCCGCTTTAGCATTGGGTTCACTGTTCTGTTGTCGTGAAAGAGAGCTTGGGTTGTCTATTCAGGTCATGATGCAGATGCTTGGCCAGGGATTCTTGGTCAGCTTGCAGCTGTTTGTGCTGACGCTGCTCGGGTCGATTCCGCTGGGAATCCCCGTGGCGTTCATGCGCATGAGCAAAATTGCGCCGCTTCGCTGGATCGCGCGTATCTATATTTCGGTGATGCGTGGCACGCCGCTCATGCTACAGATGTTCGCCATCTACTTTGCCCCGTACTACGTGTTCGGCATCTCGCTCACGCCCGATTCCAAGTGGACGGCGTGCGTCGTGGCGTTCATCATCAACTACGCCGGTTACTTTGCCGAGATCTATCGCTCGGGCTTGCAGTCCATTCCGCGCGGTCAATACGAGGCTGCCGAGGTGCTGGGCTACTCGCGTATGCAGACGTTTCTGTATATCGTGATGCCGCAGGTCGCCAAGCGTATTCTGCCTGCGATGGGCAACGAGATCATCACGCTGGTCAAGGACACGTCGCTGGCGTTTGCCATTGGCGTGGGTGAGATGTTCTCGACGGCCAAGGCGCTGGTCGCCTCGCAGGTGAGCATGGTGCCGTTTGCGATCGCGGCGCTAATCTACTGGATCTTTAACTTCGTCGTCGAGATGCTGCTGGGCGCCGCCGAGAAAAAATTGGATTACTACCATGACTAGTTCGGTAATGAATATAACGAACGCCCGAAAGGCGTTTGGCGGCAATGAGGTACTCAAGGATATCTCGCTTGAGGTAAAGCGTGGCGAGGTCGTGGCGATTATCGGGCCTTCGGGCGGCGGTAAGTCCACGCTGCTGCGCTGCGCCACGCTGCTCGAGACTCTCGACGGTGGCTCGCTCTCGTTTGGCGACCTTGCCGTCGCGACGGATGCGGGTTCGGGCGCGGTGTACGCAAAGGGCGATGTGCCTAAACAGGCGCGCTCGCGGTTTGGTCTGGTGTTTCAGAACTACAATCTGTTCCCGCACTATACCGTGATGAAAAACATCACCGATGCACCGATCCGCGTGCTTAAGCGCCCGCGCGAGCAGGCGGAGGCCCGCGCGCACGAGCTTATTGCACAGATGGGGCTGACGGGCAACGAGAACAAGGTGCCCTGTGAGCTTTCGGGCGGCCAGCAGCAGCGCGTGAGTATTGCCCGCGCCCTGGCGCTCGACCCGGAAATCTTGTTCTTTGATGAGCCGACCTCGGCGCTCGATCCCGAGCTGACGGCCGAGGTTCTGCGCGTCATCAAGGATCTGGCCGCGCAGAATATGACGATGGTGATCGTGACGCACGCGATGCAGTTTGCGCGCGATGTTGCCGACCGCGTGGTCTTTATGGACGGTGGCCGCATTGTCGAGGAGGGTCCGGCCGAGCAGGTCATCGACCATCCGCGCGAGCATCGTACACGCGAGTTCTTGAGCCGTATCGAGGGGTAGACTCAGCTATTTACTCAACTATTAATTGAGGTGATGTCGCCGCAGATCTTATGGCCTGCGGCGACATTTTATTTGCATCGGCGGGGTCCAATAATCGCCTCGCATGCGTTCTCCTTCCTCTCGCCGCCCGTATCCGCGCGTGCGCCGAAAGGTGTGCATGGACAGCCGCCCGTGAGGGTAGGGTGGTGGCATAGGACATTTGGAGGGTGAGTCGGCTCGGCTGCCGACCATGCTGCTCCCGGGACGGCATCGACCGCGAACTCTCCCCGTTGGCGTCGCGCATTGCGCGCGACCCTGCAAGGAGGTCATCATGGGTGCTCCCAAGACCGGCAACGTAAGGAACGTGGTGCTCGTAGGCCAAGGCGGGGTGGGCAAGACTTCACTCGCCGAGGCCATGCTCCACCTTTCCGGCAAGACCGCCCGCCTGGGCGGCCACGACGGCACCAAGCCCACGCTCGACTATGACCCCGAAGAGGTCAAGCGTGCATTTTCCATCTCGACGACCATTGCACCGATCGACTGGAAGGGCGCGCGCATCAACGTGCTCGATGCCCCGTGCTATCCCGATTTTATCGGAGACGCCTTTGCCGCGATGAGCGTCTGCGAGACGGCGCTGTTTGTGGTCGACGCCGAGGCCGGCCCGCAGCCTACGACCGTCAAGCTTTGGTATGCGGCGGAGGACCTGCGCCTGGCACGCGCGGTGTTCGTAAACCGTCTGTCGCGTCCCGAGGCCAGCTTTGCGTCCACCATGGAACTGCTGCAGGAGCGCTTTGGTACACGCTTGGGCGCCGTGACCCTGGGCTGGGGCGAGGGCGAGGACTTTGACGGCATTATCGACCTGGTGCGCATGAAGGCGCGCCATTGCAACGGCACCGAAGCCGTTGAGTCGGAGATCCCCGAGGAGTATCGTGCCCAGGCCGAGGAGGCCCATGACCATCTGTGCGAGTTGGTGGCCGAGGCTGACGACGAGCTGATGATGAAGTACTTGGAAGGCGAGGAGACGCTGACGCAGGAGGAGCTTGAGGGCCTGCTGTCGAAGGCGATCGCCGAGCGCATCTTTGTGCCGGTCTTTGCGGGCGATTGCATTAAAGAGCAGGGCGTCAACTCGCTGATGGATGACATCGCCACGTACTTCCCGGCGCCGACGGACTACGGCGAGATGCCGCTCATCGACGGCAACTCGCTCAAGATCTCGAGTGACGATGACCGTCCGGTGGCATTTGTGTTTAAGACGCTGGCCGACCCGCAGCAGGGCCGCATCAGCTTTATCAAGGTGCTGACGGGCACGCTTGAGCCGGGCCTAGAGCTGATCAATGCGCGCACGCGTAAGGGCGAGCGTCTGGCTCACCTGTATGTAATGTGCGGCCGTGACATGACCGAGGTCGGGCATGCTTATGCCGGCGACATCATCGTGGCGCCTAAGCTGGCTGCCGAAACGGGCGATACGCTCTCGATTACCGGCAAGGTCGAGGCTGCGGCGTTTAAGTTCCCTAACTCGCAGTACCGCATCGCCATTGAGGCCGAGAATCGCGGCGATGAAGAGAAGCTTTACACGTTTATCGAGAAGGCCTGCAAGGCCGATCCGACCATGAGCATCGACCGCGACGAGGAGACTGGCCAGACCATTATCTCCGCCGTTGGTGAGGCGCAGGTTTCGGTGCTGCTCAACCGTCTGGAAGACCGCACCAAGGTCGTCGCCAAGAGCGTGCCGATCCGCATTCCGTATCGCGAGACCATCCGCCGCACGGCGAGCGCCCAGGGCCGCCACAAGAAGCAGACCGGCGGCGCCGGCCAGTACGGCGACTGCTGGCTGCGCGTGGAGCCGCTCATTGGGCCCGACGGCACGAGCGATGGTTATGAGTTTGTTGACGAGGTCGTGGGTGGCCGCATCCCGCGCTCGCTCATCCCCGCCGTGGACAAGGGCGTCCAGGAGACCATGCAGGACGGTATTATTGCCGGCTATCCGCTTACGGGCATTCGCGTGGCCGTGTACGACGGCTCGTATCACAGCGTCGACTCCAACGAGATGGCGTTTCGCGCGGCGGCTCGCATCGGCCTGCGCAAGGCATGCGCCGATGCCGATCCGGTGGTGCTGGAGCCCATCGAGGAAATCACGGTGACTATCCCCGAGAGCTACGCCGGCGCCGTGATGGGCGATATCTCGGCTTCGCGCGGTCGCGTGACGGGCATGGATACCGATGATCGCGGCGATACCGTGGTTATTGCCCAGGCGCCGCTCGCCGAGCTGACGGATTACTCGACGCGCCTGCGCTCTATCACGCGCGGCACGGGTGACTTTACCATGAAGCCCGCGGGCTATGAGCAGGTTCCTTATGACGTTCAGGCCAAGCTAGTCGAGCGCTATGATGAGGGCCGCGCCAAGTAACGTGCGGTTTTGCCCGCAACGTAGGTGCTGACGAAAAGGCCGCCCTGGGTAACCGGGGCGGCCTTATTTGATTCCTTGGGGACGGAGGAAAACGGATATTTTTTGGGTTACGGGCGGCGTGGTCGCCACTAGTCTCCGGATGCCTGGTTGCGGCCGGTGGCGTAGTCGATCTGCACGTGCGGCTGCAGGTTGTAGCAGTACACGTGGAAGCAGAGGGTCTTGCCGTGGTCTTCGACCGATTGCGCCTCAAGGCGCACGCCACGGCAGACAAGCTCCTCTTCGTTGTACATGGGCGTGACGCGATAGAGCACGTGGTTGCCCGTGTCGTGGATGTAGCCGAGAATCTGCTCCTCGAAAGGCAGCATGCCCGTTTCGTTGAGATAGCTCGTGCCGGTGAGGATATTCTTGCGATTGGCGTTCTCGCCGCAGAGCGACCAGGCGATGAGGTGGCAGCGATTGTAGAGGCTCTGGCCCGGAATAAAGTCGTAGCGCTGCTGGTGCCAGCCGGCAGGATGGATACGCGAGATATCGCCGCGCTTTCCCTGTCCGAGCGACTCGGGGCCTACGCAGGCGAGCGCCTTGCGGGCGCGGCCAAGGCTGTCGAGCTTGGAGAATTTCTTAAAGCAGCCCTCTTCGGTGGCACGCTCATACTCGTCGAGCGTGAATGACGGCGTGCCGAGCGGGTGCGTGCTGTCGGCGCGAAGGGCAACGTAGGGGTTGCCGGCGTAGTCGGGAATGCTGCTGAGATATACACCGCGGGCGCGGTTGAGGTCGGGGTTTTCGACCTCGTCGATGGGGGTGGCGGCGCTGTCTGTGGAAGTGTCGTCACCGGCGTCGGTTGCGGCGGAATCGGAGGCATCGCCAGAGTCTTGGCTATTTTGAGAGTCCTCAGAGCTCGATGTTCCCGATTCGAGCCGGGTGACCAAGTCCGCTTCGTCGTCGGTACGGCTGGGACTCTCGTTTTGCTTCTCGGCCAGAGCTGCCGCCTGTTCATCGCTTTGCGGCGACAGCAGCTTGGGAGCTTCGTCGAGCGATCCCGTAAACAGCGCAAACCCCAGCACCACGGCGGTGCCGATGGAAAGTACTTGCTTGTAGGCGGACTTGCGCGACATGGAGACTCCTGGATGGACGGTTGGGAATCTACCAGTCTAGCAGGAGCCGGCAGGGGCCGTTCTGTCGAAGAAATACTTAAGATTTGGGACAAACGCTACTGATTCATTTGCCTCATATTTGACGTATGGCTAGATCGAGGTGGAACCGAGCCAATTGAGTTTGCATTCGAGGATGCGCTGCTCACCGGGCGTGCTGCTGCCATCGAGTAGCGCGAGGAGCATCTCGGCCGCCTCTCTGCCTTCCTGGTCGACGGGCTCGATGATCGTGGAAACGGTCGGCGTGGTGAGGTTGGTCCAGTCTTCGCAGTTGAGTCCCAAAAGACCGATTTGCTGCGGAAGTAGATGGGCCATGGGCTGGAGGGCCTTGTAGACACGGGGAAGTGCCCACTGATTTTGCACGAAGATAAGGGTTTGCTTGGCGGGGTTGAGCTTGTATTTAAAGTACTCGGTAAGCTCGCTGACCGACGGCTTGTTGTGGTCGATGGGAATCGCTTTGTAGAGCTGTCCGTTCGCTGCCAGTGCCTCGGCATACCCCTGAAAACGCTCCATGCGGGTGCGCATTTCGGTCATGTTGGCGGCAATGGAGAAAAAGTCCTCGTAGCCGGCATCGAGAAGCACCTGCGTGGCGTTGTACACACCGTCGTAAAGGTTGGTTTTGACCCAGCTGGTACCTGGGCTATAGATGGCCGCATCGAAAAAGACGACCGGCTTGCCGGCGCGTCTAATGCGGTCGTGCACGGCTTTGAAGTTTGCCGTGGGCTGGATGATAAAGCCATCGACGCCCAGCGAGAGCATTTTGTCGACATACATGAGCTCGGTCTCGGGGTTAAAGTTGCTCGTGCAAACGACCGTCTGGTAGCCCGCGGGGAGCATGACCTGCTCCATGCCGTTGAGGACGAGGCCCGCCCATTTGTTGGTGTTATCCAAGATGATGATGGCGATAACGTGGGTCTGTTTGCCGGTGAGTGTTTGCGCCTGCGCGTTGGGAACGTATCCGAGTTCCTTGATGACGCGCGCAATCTTTGCCTGCGTTTTCTCGCTGAGCTTATCCCGTTTGTCGTTGAGGTAATACGAGACGCTGGCTGTTGAAGTTCCCGCCTCGCGGGCGACGTCTGCGATCGTAATGCGCTGTTTGGTCACAGCGACTCCTTCCGACAAATTGCGTTGTGTGGCGCGGTGGTTCACGTTTGGGTTGCGGGCACACGATTCTGCCTGTCCTTTCACCCCTTTATGAGTATGCAACAATACCGTATCCGTGGGGTCCGAAATTCGTGGCGGCTATGCAAGCCTGCCGTCTACCGAGAAATCAAAATACTTCTTGACTTTTAAAAAAGAGGTCAAAAACGCAGGATTCATTTTTGGTTAAACGCATAACTAAATCGCATAACTAACGCTCTGACCTGCACGTTTACCGAAATGAGCTGGTTTTATCAATGCCACCACTCTATATTGGTCTTGTCGAAAAGACAGCAAGTCCAAACGGCAGGGGATGCTCCGGAGGCCTCCGCAAACGGTGTCTTGCGCACGCAACTCTATGAAAAGAGGGAAGCAATGAAGATCGTAGGCGTTGCCGCCTGTACCGTGGGTATTGCCCACACGTATATGGCTCAGAAGGCGATTCAGGATGAATGCGCCGCCCGTGGCATCGAGTGCAAAGTCGAGGCTCAGGGTGGCCTGGGTATCGAGAACGAGCTGACGCAGGAAGACGTGGATTCCGCCGACCTGGTGCTCGAGTCCGTCGACGTGGGTGTCGAGAACGAGGATCGTTTTGAGCAGAAGATGGCCGAGGGCAAGTTCCTGAAGGTCGGCACCTCGGATGTAATCGCCGATCCGGTAAAGATCATCGACCAGGCTGTTGAGATCATCAAGGCGACGGGTGGTGCCGTTGACGCGCCCAAGGCCGAGGCCAAGGCAGAGAAGAAGGCCGTCTCCGCTGCCCCGCAGGCCCCGACACCGGCGTCCAAGCAGTCTATCTTTGCCGATCCTGGTAAGACGCTGCTCAATGCATTCAATACCGGCGTTTCCTATTTTATCCCCATCGTCGTTATCGGTGGCGTGTTTCTTGCCTTCTCGTTGGCATCCGGTACCGCCGGTGCTAACGGCATGGAGGTCACCAACCCGCTGATGGTGAGCCTTAACACCATCGGCATGGCCGGCATCTCCATGATGATCCCGGTGCTTGCGGCATACATCTCCTACTCGATGGCCGGCAAGCCCGCGCTCGCCCCTGGTTTTGTCCTGGGCTACCTGGTCAACAACGCGGTCGTTACCCCTAACGGCAACAGCGTTTCGACCGGCTTCTTGGGCGCCATGATCATGGCAGTTATCTGCGGCTACTTTGTCCGCTGGATGAAGACCTGGAGGGTCAACAACACCATTCAGACCATCATGCCCATCCTGATCATCCCGATTCTGACCTCGCTTGTCCTGGGCATGGCCTATATCTACATCCTGGCCACGCCGCTTGGCTTTGTGATGGACTGGCTCACCGGCGTGCTCGGTAGCCTGCAGGGCGGCTCCGCCGTCGTCCTGGGTCTGGTCATTGGCGTTATGACCGCCTTCGATATGGGTGGCCCCATCAACAAGACCGCCTCGACCTTCACCATGGCCATCATGGCCTCCGGTATCTACGGTCCTAACGGTATGTTCCGCGTCGCCGTCGCCGTTCCTCCGATCGCCTGTGGCCTCGCTGCGCTCATTGCCAAGAACAAGTTCGATGACGCTGACCGCCAGATGGGCATCTCCGCGCTGTTCATGGGCTGCATCGGTATTACCGAGGGCGCTATCCCCTTCGCGGTCAAGGACCTCGGTCACACCCTTCCCGGCATTTGCATCGGCTCTGCCGTGGGTGCGGCACTTGCCGCCTTCCAGGGTATCGACTGCTACGTCCCGCACGGTGGCTTTATCGTCGCCCTTGCCACGAACAACGTCGCGCTGTTCTGCCTGGACATCGTGATTGGCTCCGTGGTCGCCGCCGCAATCCTGATTGCCATGAAGCCCACGCTCGATAAGCAGGCCAAGTAAACCTTTAAGGACTCCGGTTGTGCGGAGGGATGGATTTGACTCCGCACAACCGCCCCTACACAACAAAATCCATCCGTACTGATAGGGCCCGCATTTGGGTCCCAGGGAACTTTTGTCAAAAATCCTCTGGAGAAGGAGAACAAAATGTCCAACCTCACCATCCGCCAGGCCGTTCAGGGCATGCTCAAGCTGCAAGATAGCGGCGATCACGCAACCATGGTCGGCATTGGCCCCATGAGCCCCAACCTGATTCAGGCCGTGTTCGAGCTTGCCAAGGACGAGGATTTCCCGCCCATGTTTATCGCCAGCCGCAACCAGGTCGATATGGACGAGATGGGCGCCGGCTACGTCAACGGTTGGGACCAGACGCGCTTTGCCGCCGACATCAAGAAGGTTGCCGACGAGGTGGGTTACACCGGCCCGTACTACCTGTGCCGCGATCACGGCGGTCCGTGGCAGCGCGACGAGGAGCGTAACGCCCACCTGCCCGAGGACGAGGCCATGGAGCTCGCTCGCAAGTCCTTCGTCGCCGACATGGAGGCAGGCTTCGACCTGCTGATGGTCGACCCCACCAAGGACCCCTATCAGATCGGCAAGGTTATTCCGCTCGACGTGGTGCTTCGCCGCACGATCGATCTTATCGACTACCTTGAGCAGTACCGTCGCGAGCATAACCTGCCCGAGGTCGCCTATGAGGTCGGTACCGAGGAGACCAATGGCGGCTTGACCTCTACCGATAAGTACGAGGAGTTCATTTCTCAGCTGCAGCCCGAGCTCGAGAAGCGCGGCTGCCCCATGCCCACCTTTATCGTCGGTCAGACCGGTACGCTCACCCGTTGGACCGAGCAGGTTGGCCATTACAACTTTAAGAACGCCCGCGAGCTCGCCGACATGGCAAAGCGCTACGGCGTGGGCCTGAAGGAGCACAACGCCGACTATCTGGATGACGCGACGCTGCTCGAGCACATCCCGGCTCACGTGACGGCCTCCAATGTCGCCCCTCAGTACGGCACCGAGGAGACCCGCGCCTACCTCAAGCTCTGCGCTACCGAGCAGATCCTGGTCGACAACGGCCTGTGTGACGATCCCTCCGACCTGTATCACACGCTGTTAGTCAAGGCCATCAAGACCGAGCGCTGGCGCAAGTGGATGACCGGCGATGACGTTAACCTGCAGGTTGACGACATCCTGGCTGACGACGAGCTCAGCCTGAAGATTCTGGATGTCTCCGGCCACTACGCCTTCAACGATCCCGAGGTCAAGGAGCAGGTCGAGAAGCTCTACCGCAACCTCGCCGCCCAGGACATCGACGGCAAGCGCTTTGTGATCGAGCACATCAAGCGCCCGATCAAGCAGTACGTCGTCGGTCTTAACCTCAAGGGCGTCACGAGCCGCATCGAGAAGGCCCTCGAGGACTAGGTAGTTTTTCCTACGCGACGCCGGGTCTGGGGCATGTCCCAGCCATAGGCCCGGCACATAGGACAAAGGGACGCCCCCTTTATCCTATTTTTTGAGTTTTGGATTCCTCCGAAGGAGTTTGCACCATGAAGTTCTTTATCGATACCGCCAACCTTGACGAGATCGCCGAGGCTAAGAGCTGGGGCTGCCTTGCCGGCGTCACCACCAACCCGTCCCTGTATGCCAAGACCGGCGGCAAGCTGGCCGACTTTGAGCCCCACATGCTCAAGATCGCCGAGCTCTGCGAAGGCCTGCCCGTGTCCGCCGAGTCCACCGCGACCACTACCGAGGGCATGATCGAGGAGGGCAAGCGTCTTGCCGCCCTGGCTCCCAACATCGTGGTTAAGCTTCCCGTTTGCGAGGCCGGTCTCGCCGCCTGCCGCGCGCTGGCCGATGCAGGCGTGCGCGTCAACATGACGCTCGTCTTCTCGCCGACGCAGGCCCTTATGGCCGCCAACGCCGGTGCCCGCTACATCAGCCCGTTTGTCGGCCGCTTTGACGACATCGCCGAGGACGGCATCTCGCAGCTCGACAATGTTGTGACTTGCATCAAGAACTATGACTGGACCGGCAAGAACGTCGACGACACCGTTGAGATCATCACCGCTTCGGTCCGCACGCCCAACCACGTGACCCAGGCGGCTCTTCTTGGCGCCGACATCGCGACCGTGCCCATGGCCGCTCTCAAGAAGTGCCTGCATCACCCGCTGACCGACCAGGGCCTTGCCTCGTTCGAGGCTGACTGGCAGAAGGTCGTCGCTCAGGCTTAACGAGTGGATTGCCCCGGCATCGCGTCATCCGGTGCCGGGGTTGTTCTCAAGAGAGGAATTCGTATGACCAACCAAGAGCTGGCGAAGGTCGCCAATGAGGCCAGGAAGGGTGTCGTGACTGCGGTTCACGCGGCCAAGTCGGGACACCCGGGTGGATCGCTCGGTGCTGCCGACATCATGACGTATCTGTACTTTGAGGAAATGAATATCGATCCTGCCGACCCTCACAAGGCCGATCGCGATCGCTTTGTGCTTTCCAAGGGTCACGCGGCGCCGGGCCTGTATTCGGTGTTGGCAAATCGCGGCTATTTTCCCGTCGAAGAGCTCGAGGCGCTCCGTCATATTGGCAGCCGACTGCAGGGCCATCCCAACATGAACGACGCCCCGGGCATCGACATGTCCACCGGATCGCTCGGTCAGGGCATCTCCGCCGCGGTTGGAATGGCGCTTGCCGCTAAGCACTGGGGCGACGGCTACCGTGTCTACACGTTGCTGGGCGACGGTGAGTGCGAGGAAGGCCAGGTGTGGGAGGCGGCCATGTTCGCCGGCAACCACGCGCTCGACAACCTCGTCGCTATCGTCGATCACAATGGCCTGCAAATTGACGGCTGTATCGACGAAGTTAACTCGGCTATGCCGCTTGCCGACAAGTTCCGTGCCTTTAAGTGGCATGTGATCGAGCTCGCCGACGGTAACGACATGGCGCAGATTGCCGCCGCCTTTGCCGAGGCTCGCAAAGTGAGCGACTCGCCCGTGGCCATTATCGCCGAGACGGTGAAGGGCAAGGGCGTCTCCTTTATGGAAAACCAGGTGGGCTGGCACGGCAAGGCACCCAACGATGAACAGTTTGAGCAGGCCATGGCCGAGCTCGCAGCAGCAGGGGAGGAGCTCTAATGGCAGACGTCAAGAAAGTCGCCACGCGCGTTAGCTATGGCGAGGCACTTGTCGAGCTGGGCAATGAGCACGATGACTTTGTAGTGCTCGATGCCGACCTGGCCGCCGCCACGCAGACGGGTAAGTTTAAGGCTGCCCATCCTGAGCGTTTCTACGACGCCGGCATTGCCGAGAGCAACTTGATGGGGCTTGCCGCCGGCATTGCGACCACGGGCCACATTGCCTTTGCGAGCACCTTTGCCATGTTCGCCGCCGGCCGCGCGTACGAACAAGTGCGTAATTCCATCGGCTATCCGCACCTCAACGTCAAAATTGGCGCCACGCATGCGGGTATCTCGGTCGGTGAAGACGGCGCCACGCATCAGTGCTGCGAGGATATCGCGCTCATGCGCACGATTCCGGGTATGACGGTAATCGTTCCCGCCGATGACATCGAGGCTCGCGCTTGCGTGCGCGCCGCCTATGAGTTTGAGGGGCCGGTCTACATGCGCTTCGGCCGTCTGGCAACGCCGGTCATCAACGACCGCGAGGACTATGAGTTCAAGATTGGTCGCGGCGTGGTCGTGCGCGAGGGGTCCGATGTGACCATCATCGCTTGTGGCCTTATGGTCGCCGAGGCGCTCGAGGCAGCCGAGGCGCTCGCTGCCGATGGCATCGACGCCGAGGTCATCAACATGCACACGATCAAGCCGCTTGATGAACGCCTGGTTGTAGCCAGTGCCAAGAAGACCGGTCGCGTGGTCACTGCCGAGGAGCATTCGATTATCGGCGGTCTTGGCGAGGCCGTTGCCTCGGTGCTCGCGGAGCAGCATCCAGTGCCGATGCGTCGCGTCGGCGTGCGCGATGTGTACGGCGAGTCCGGCCCTGCGGTCGATTTGCTGCATAAGTACGGTTTGGACGCCGACGGCATCGAAGCTGCGGTCAGGTCCGCGTTGTAAGGAAGGTTTCCATGGGATTTGTATCTGCCAACCAAGTGACGATCGGGCATACTGCCGCCTCGCGCGAGAACGCCCTGCATTATTTGTCCGAGCAGGCCGTCGAGCTCGGCTTTGCCGATGACGCATCTGCCGTAGAGGCTGCCTTTATTGCTCGCGAGAACGAGGCCGAGACCGGCCTTGTCGCTGGTTTTGCCGTTCCGCATGCCAAAAGCGACGCGATTCACACGCCGGGCGTTGCCGTGCTTAAGTTGGTCGAGCCCGTTGAATGGCCGAGCTTCGATGGGGTGCCTGTCGACGTTGCGCTCGCGCTGTACGTGCCTGCCGGCGAGGCTGGAACCACGCACCTGCGTCTGCTCTCCAAGGCTGCCGTGATGCTGATGGATGCCGGCTTCCGTGACAAGGTGCGCGCGAGCACCGATCCCGTTGAGATTGCGGAGCTCATCAATAGCGGACTCGAAGACTAGAACGGTCATCCCGTTCAATCAATCGATCCTTCTCCAAGGAAAAGGGCCGCGACGCCATAAAGGTGTCGCGGCCCCGTTTGCGTTTCCCCAGATAAAACCTGCCAAAATAAACCTGTCCCTTTTTGGCAGGTTAATCGGGAGCTATTTCACCGCAACTTAGGGTGCGGTTAGGAAGTGTGCACCTTAAAGAGCGGAGCCCATGATTAGAGAGGTCGCACTCGTCTCTCTAAATGTCTCTCTAAAGAGAAGGTTGGTTAGAGAGATAGCATTAGGCAATCTAGCAGCGAATTCGATACATCTCTCTTAATGTCTCTCTAAAACAAGGCGCTTATCTCTCTAAAGTTAGAGAGATAAGCGCCTTGTTTTAGAGAGACGGAATGCCACAATTCGTCCGTCCGCTACCATCTGCCAAAAATGGCGGATAAAGGGCTCATCGAAGTAATGGGTTCATCGACGAGCCGCAACCGCCGATATCGGAAGAAGTAGATGCAGCCGGGTCGCCTCTCTAGTGTCTCTCGAGGCCAGATGGGTGCTGGAGGGGCGATTGTCTCGCGATATTTCCCCAGATAAAACCTGCCAAAATAAACCTGTCCCTTATTGGCAGGTTACTGATTCATGGCACCGTGAATGTAGGGGGTGACCTCGGGGGAGATATGGTCGCAGCCCAGCTCGCGCAGCACGGACTCGATAACGGCGGGCAGGGGGGTTTTGCCCTCGGCATCAACGGCGTTGCCACCGAGGGCAGCAATCTTGGCGACATCTGCGGGTGCGGCCTCGATATGCATGCAGCCGCCGACCAAGCGCGCACGCACCTGCGCCAGGTCAAGATCGTGCAGGTAATCCTCGCAGGCGCGGATTAAATCAACCTTTTCGCGCGTAAGCTCCTCGCCCGTGGGGACGCGCGTGGCGAGGCAGGCGCCGGCGGGCAGGTTCCAGACGGGGTAGCCCCATGAGCGCAGCAGCTCGCGCTCTTCGTCCTTGGTAAAGCCGACCTCCATGAGAGGGGAGCGTACGCCGAGTTCTTCGGCGGCACGCATGCCGGGGCGGTAGTCACCGCGATCGCTTGCATTGCTGCCATCGATGACGGCGGGAAAGCCGAGCGACTTGGCGTGGTTGACGATGGCGGTAAAGCCGGCGTGCTTGCAGTGGTAGCAGCGATTAGCATCGTTGCAGGCTACTTGGGTGAGCTGCAGCTGATCCACCGAAAGATTGAGCACGGGGAGCTTAAAATGCGGCCCCTCATTGGCCTGCCCATCAACGGACTGCTCAAACGAAGCCTGCTCGGGCGTGCCGATGAGCGGCGTGGTGAGATGGACGAGGAGGGTATTGGTAGGCATGATGCGGGCGCATACGGCGGCCAAAAAGCTGCTGTCAACGCCGCCGGAAAACCCGATAGCCACGCGCCCGTATGCCAAAAGCAGCTGTTCGAGCGCCGATAGCTTGTCTTGAAGCTCCTCTGCGGGTGCCGTGGTGTTTAAAATCATGAAACGATCCTTATCGTTGAGTACTCGATCGAAAACTATAATCCTAATGCGTTACTTGCCATAAGACTTCTATCTGTGTAACGAAAGTGCAATATGGTATATACGTTATATACAAGTTACCAAATGCGGTAGAGTTGCGGCAACGCGACAGCGAGAGTCGATGGGGGACCGATATGATCAAGGCTGTTATTTTTGACATGGACGGAACGCTGGTCGACACCGAGCGTTTGGGGATTAAGGCCTGGAAGGCAGGCGCCGCTGAGCTGGGGCTCGCGATTGATGATGCGCTGATCCATCAGTTTATCGGCCGCACGCTGCCCGATGTTATGGACATCCTCGATAAGCATTATGGCAGCCACGAAACCACCGAGGCGATCTATCGTCGCCACAAGGAGATTCGCGACGAGATGGTCAAGACCGAACTGGAACTTAAGGCCGGCGCCGCCGAGTGCCTAGACGAGCTGCTGGCTGCGGGCTATCACGTGGGCCTTGCGACGTCGTCGCGCCTCGTTACGGCCGAGCGCAACCTTAAGATGGTCGGTCTTTTTGACAAGTTTGAAACGGTAACGTGTGGCGAGGACGTCGTGCACGGCAAGCCCGACCCCGAGATGTATCTGCTCGCCTGCGAGCGCGCGGGCTTTGCTCCCGAGGAATGTGCCGTGGTCGAGGATTCGCGCAACGGCTGTGTCTCGGGCATCACGGCCGGATGCCATGTCTTCGCCGTCCCCGATATCGTGCCGCTGCCGCAGGACGTGGTGGATGGCTGCGAGGCCGTGCTCGATACGTTGTTCGATCTGGCGGCGGCAGTCAAGGCCGTACGCTAGACAATTGCGGTGTTGAAACGAGCAATTGCCCACGTTTGCGCTCAAGCAAAAGGGGCCCGGCAATGGTCGGGCCCCTTTTGCTTGAGCGGCGATTAGCATACTTGCGTGCGTGCTATAGATACGCACCGAGGTTGATGGCCGTGGCGTCGGTCTGGCTGCTTGCCTGGGTGCTGGCGCGTTCCAGCAGGAACGGCCGCACGAGTTCTTGGCGGTTGATGTCCTCGATGGCCGTGACCGCGGTGACGGTGCGCGCGGCAGAGCTGACGTGGATATGCTTGGTCTTTGTCGGGACCTTGTTCTCGATTTGCTCCATGAGCAATTGAACGCCCTTGCGGCCAATCTCGTAGCCCGGGGGCGCTACCGTAGTGAGCGGGACCGATCCACTCCAAGCGAGCGGGTTGCCATCGCAGCCTGCTACGCGTACTTGCCCGGGGACAGAGATGCCCTTGTCGACCAGCGCCGAGATAACGCCCGAGGCCAACACGTCGGTCAGGCCAACGACAAAATCGGGGCGTTCGTCGGCGGGGCGCGCGGCGATTTGGGCACCGATGCCGTAGCCGTCGGCAGCGGTATTCCATTCGCCAGCGTCGATGACTTCGATCTTGATATCGGGGTGCAGGGCGAGGGCCTTGTGAATGCCAAGCACGCGTAGGGTGAGCTGCATAAATGCTGCTCGACCCACAACGGTGATATGGCGTGCACCGCGGGCGATGGCAAGTTCGGCAATGATGCGACCCTGGGCCTCGTTGTCGGCCGCTACGTAGTAGCCGGGCTCGGAGCAATGGATGTCCAGATGGACGATCGGCACGGGCATCTTGGTCATGGCGGGGTGCCAGTCGGGGGACGCCATGGGCTGAACCATGACGCCGGACATCTGGGTGCCCATAAAGTAGCGCAGGTAATGGTCCTGGAGAATATCGTCGTTATCGGCGTTGGCGATGAGCAGGTCGTAGCCGTGCTTGCGGGCCTCGTTGTGGGCGCCGCTGGCGATTTGGAGCGAAAAGCCGTGATCGAGACGGGGGAGCACCAGGCCAAAGGACTTGGTGGTGCCGCCCGCGAGCTGACGGGCGCTTTGGTTGGGCAGGTAGCCAAGGCGATTGATGGTCTCGTTGATGAGCTTGAGGGTCTCGGGGCGCAGCTTTTCGGGGTGGTTGAGCGCGTTGGAAACCGTGCCCAGCGAAACCCCGGCCTCGCGCGCGACGTCGCTGATTTTTACCTTTGCCATAGCGGCCCCTTTGATGCGTTTCAAGTACAAGCCAGATTGTAGCATCCCAAACCAACCAAAAAGGGACAGGTTTATTTTGGCAGGTTTTATCTGGGGAAACGCTGTTGCCAACGCGACCACCACGAAAGGGGCAGGTACCTTTGTGGTGGTTTGGACCGGCTGGACGTGTGTGCATCGAGTGGTATCTAAGTTGAGATACCACTTCTGGTATATCAGCTTGCGTTTGCGTGAGTACAATACTCGAACGTTGTACGTCTCAGCGCCCCTTGTGCGTGGACGTCTTGCAGTCAAGCGGACGAAGGGATTTATCCTATGTGCGGAATTGTCGGCTACACCGGCTCTGATATTGCAAAGAACATCCTGGTCACAGGCCTCAAGCGTATGGAGTATCGCGGCTATGACTCTTCGGGCGTCGCGCTCGAGGTGGGCGAGGGCGCCGCGGCACACCTCGACGTCATCCGCCGCGTGGGCAAGGTCGCGGGCCTGGAGAGCGAGCTTTCCAACATCGACAGCGACGCTACCTGCGGTATCGGCCACACCCGTTGGGCCACCCACGGCAAGCCCTCCGTCGTTAACGCCCATCCCCACACCAGCTGCGACGGTCGTATCGCCATCGTCCACAACGGCATCATCGAGAACTTCGCCGAGCTGCGCGAAGAGCTGGAGGGCCGCGGCCACCACTTTAAGAGCGAGACCGATACCGAGGTCTTCGCGCATCTGGTCGAAGAGGCTTATGCCGAGACGCACGACCTGATGGCCTCCGTGCGCGAGGCTTGTACCCACGTGGTCGGTGCCTATGGTCTGGCCGCCGTGTGCGCTGACGAGCCCGGCGTGATCGCCGTGGCCCGCAAAGATTCCCCGATCGTAGTCGGCGTGGGCGAAACCGGCGCCTATGTCGCCTCCGATGTCATCGCGCTCATCGATGCCACCCGCGATGTCGTGGTGCTCGAAGACGGTCAGTTTGCCAAGCTCACGCCCGCAGGCGTCGAGTGCACCGACGAGGCCGGCAACGTTATCGAGCCCAAGGTCACCCACATCGACTGGGACCTGGACATGGCAGAAAAGGGCGGTTATCCCGACTTTATGCTCAAGGAAATCCACGAGCAGCCGCGCGTCGTGCGCGACACGCTGGTTGGTCGTATGACGCCGGCCGGCGAGCTCGACATCGACGAGCTGGGCCTTTCGCTCGAGGAGCTCAACGACATCGACCGCGTCTACGTGATCGCTTGCGGCACCAGCTATCACGCTGGCCTCATTGCCAAGAATCTCATCGAGGGCTGGGCTCGCATTCCCACCGAGGTTGAGGCGGCCAGCGAGTTCCGTTACCGCAATCCCATCATCACGCCGACGACGCTCGTCGTTGCCGTGTCCCAGTCGGGCGAGACGGCCGATACCCTTGCCGCCATTCGCGATGCGCGCATCAAGGGTGCCAAGGTCTTCGGCATCACCAACGTGGTGGGCAGCCCCGTGGCGCGTGAGAGCGACGGCGTCATCTACACCAAGGCCAACAAGGAGATCGCGGTCGCCTCGACCAAGAGCTTCATCGGCCAGGTCGTGAGCCTTACGCTTTTGGCCCTGCTGCTGGCGCAGGTCAAGTACCGCCTGACCACCAAGCAGGCGCGCATGCTGTTCCGCGAGCTTTCCGATACGGCCGAGCAGATCCAGTGGATTTTGGATACCCAGACCGAGTCCGTGCATGAGGCCGCCCTGCTGTGCAAGGACGCGCAGTCGGCGCTGTTCGTGGGTCGCGGCATGGGTGCCGCTATTTCCTACGAGGGCGCGCTCAAGCTCAAAGAGGTCAGCTACCTGCACGCCGAGGCCTACGCCGCCGGCGAGATGAAGCACGGCCCCATCGCCCTGATCGACCCGGGCTTCCCCGTCATCGCTGTGGCCACCAAGAGCGCCACCTACGACAAGACCGTGTCGAACCTCATGGAGTGCAAGGCGCGCGGTGCCAAGGTCATCGTGGTTGCCACCGAGGGCGACGAGGAGATCAACAAGATCGCCGACTGCATCATCCGCGTGCCGGCAGTCCGCGACGTGTTCAGCCCCATCACGGCGAGCGTTCCTCTGCAGCTGCTCGCCCGCGAGGTCGCCATCCTGCGCGGCTGCGACGTCGACCAGCCCCGTAACCTGGCCAAGAGCGTCACGGTAGAGTAGTTGGTTCCGCCGTTCTAGCGACTAAGGCCCGGCTCCGTTGTGGCGGAGCCGGGCCTTGTTGTATTTGACCAGATAAAACCTGCCAAAATGAACCTGTCCCTTTTTGGCAGGTTAGCGGAGCTTGCTGGTCTCGAAGTACTCGGGGAACTGGTCCAGAACCTCGGTCTGGTTGCGGAACATCATATGCAGGTGCTTGCTGACCAAAAAGCTCGCTTCGATGGGATCGCGACCGGCGATAGCGCGGCGAATCTGCTTGTGCTCGTTCACGATGTCCTGATTGTCGAGAACCTGCGTGGCAGCGCGCAGCCAGCGGAAGCGCTCCAAGTCGGCATTGGTCTCTTCGAGCCACGACCACACGGTGCTGCGACATGCGATGCTAAAAATCATGTGATGCATGAGGTTGTCGCTCAAAAAGAAGCCGATGCGATCCTCTTCGGCCATGGCCTTTTCCTGCAGCGCGATGGCGCGGTCGAGCTGCTCGATGCCAGCCGACGTGGCGCGCGCACAGCACTCCACAATCACCTGCTTTTCCAGATGCTCGCGGATGTAACAGGCACTTTCGGCAAGGGTGAGGTTGATGGGTGAGACGTAGGTGCCGCTCTGGGGCACGGTGCGCACCAGGCCTTCCTGCGCCAAGCGAACCAAAGCCTCGCGCACGGGCGTGCGACCCATATCCAGGTCGTCGCAAAGTTGCTTGACGCCCAGCTTTTCGCCCGGCTTGTAGTCCAGGTAGACGATTTTGCGTCGAATGGTGTGGTAGGACTGGTCCTGTAGGCTCGTTTCCTGCTCGCCGACGTGCATCGATTCTTCCATAGCGCCTCGCAACTGTTCTATCAAACTCATATGTCAGTTGTTAATTATGCCGCGAATCAGCTCTCCGCGGTGGGTAATTCGGCTGTTGCCTGAGAACTATTGCGGCATCTTAGTCTGTGTTTGCGCAAGGCTGCGCTCAATGTTGCCGTATCATAAGCCGTCGCAAACGTGAAATAGAAAGAAGGAATCCCATATGCAACTGGCAAATTTCGTACGCGAGCGCTGGAAAGGCGTCTTGTTCTGCCTGATCATCGCCATTCCCGCGACGTTGCTCGGCAAACAAATTGAAGTGGTCGGCGGTCCGGTGTTTGCCATCCTCTTTGGCATGGTCCTGGCGCTCGTCTTTCCCAAGAATCGTCGCGAACAGCTCGCCGCCGGCGTTACCTATACGTCCAAAAAAGTCTTGCAGTACGCGGTTATCCTGCTTGGCTTTGGCATGAACCTCTCCCAGATTCTGTCCAAGGGCGCCCAGTCGCTGCCGATTATCGTGGCGACAATCTCGACCTCGCTTGTCATCGCCTTTGTGCTCTGCCGCGTTATGAACGTGCCGGGTAAGATCGCGACGCTTGTGGGTGTGGGTTCGTCGATTTGCGGCGGTTCGGCCATCGCCGCGACCGCACCCGTCATCGATGCCGACGATCGCGAGATTGCCCAGGCTATTTCGGTCATCTTCCTGTTTAACGTTATCGCGGCGCTCGTGTTTCCGACGCTCGGCGGCATGCTCGGGCTGACCAACGAGGGCTTTGGCCTGTTTGCCGGCACCGCCATCAACGACACCTCGTCCGTAACGGCTGCGGCGAGCGCCTGGGACAGTATGCATCCCGGCGCCAATGTGCTCGAGAGCGCCACGGTGGTCAAGCTCACTAGGACGCTGGCCATTATTCCCATTACGTTGGTTCTCGCATGCTGGCAGATGCATCTGGCACGCAAGGCCGGCGGCGACGCCAGAAGCACGTTCTCGCTTAAACGCGCGTTTCCCATGTTTGTGCTGTTCTTTGTGCTGGCGAGCGTAATCACCACGGTGCTTCAGCTTCCCGCGTCCATTACGGCGCCCATCAAGGAGCTGTCGAAGTTCTTTATTGTGATGGCCATGGCGGCTATTGGCTTTAATACCGATATCGTCGAGCTGGTCAAAAAGGGCGGCAAGCCCATCGCATTGGGCTTTTGCTGCTGGATTGGCATTGCGTGCATGAGTTTGGGAATGCAGCACGTGCTGGGAATCTGGTAGAGAAATAGCTTGTTTGCGTGCTGCGTGCTGGTTGCTGGTGAGCGCAAGCCTGCGGTGGAGCGATAGGAGCTCTTGCGGGTATGGCTTGTCCGCAGGTTTATAAGTCCCGAAGAGCTCTTATCGCCCCGCCAGGATGGCGATGCGGGGCAACACCTATACTCGCAGGACGGCGCTTTCTGCCCTATAGTGTTTGGTGAGCAATATCGTTCAATTTTGAAACACTCGGTCGTGCGACCGTCGGCGGCTGCATGTCGCCGCGGACAGGGGCAAATCATGGATAGCGATGCCAAGCTGAACATCTTGACCGAGGCCCTGGCTGCTGCCGGGGCCTCGGCATTGGCAATCGATGCGCGTGGGGACGTCGCGATCTCGACCATGAATGACGCGGCGCTTGAGCGGGATGTGGCGACTTTTGTTGCCGAGCGCCTCGACCGTATAGGAGACGGCGCGCGTCTGGTTATGGGGCGTGCGGGTACGCGCCTGAGCCTGACCGTTCGCCCCACCGACAAAGAGGGCGGGGGGCTTTGGGTCGTCGTGGTCCGCGAGGTGCGCGGTGCCGCGGCGCATGCGGGCATCGAGTGGCTCAACGCCGACGAAGTTGAGGCCCGCTACGAATCGAGCGCGTACGGCATCGTTGAGGGTGCCGCTGCGGTGGCTGCACCGGTTGCCGAGAGCTACGCGCGCGGCGTGCCCCTTATGCTCGAGGGCGAGCTGGGAGCGGGTCAGGTTGAGATCGCCAAGCGCCTCTATCTGGACGGTCCTTTTGCCGATCAGCCCTTTGTTTCCGTTGCGCTCGATGAGCTTACCGAGCGCGGTTGGCGCCATGTGCTCAAAAGCGCCGAATCGCCGCTGTTCCAAACGGGGCTGACCCTTTGCATTGAGGGCTGGAACGCGGTTGGCCCCCAGCGCCTCCGCGAGCTGGTCTCCACGATGGCCGACACCGCGTTGGCGACGCGCTGCCATGTGGTGCTGACGGCGAATGACATGCCGGGCGGCAGCGAAAGTGATCAAGCCGCCTTTGTGACCGAGCGCTTCGCCTGTGCGGTGAGCGTGGCGCCGGCAATCGCCGAGCAGGGAGCCGCGTCGAAGAAGGTTGCGCGCTATTTGGAATATCTCGCTGACGCATTTGGGACGGCAGCGCCCACACTGTCTGCCGCGGCGACGAAGACGCTCGATGCTTACCGCTGGCCGCGCAATTATCTGCAGCTCCGCGAGGTCTCGGAACGACTGTATATATTGGTGGGGGCGGGCACGGTGGACCGCGCTGTGGCGGAGGAAGTGCTCGCCCAAGAGGACGTGATTAAGACCGCAACCTTTGGCGCCCCGACGCTCGAAAGTGACCTGTATATCCTGCGACCGCTGGCCGATACCGAGCGAGATATCGCGCATCTGGTTGTAGATCATCTCCACGGCAACCGAACCCGTGCGGCGGAGGTGCTGGGCATAAGCCGTACAACGCTGTGGCGCTTGCTGAAGGACGATGACCGTTGAGCGAGGCGCCCGTGACCGCGCGCGACGCGTGTGCTACAGTCCAAAGCGTTATTGTTTCGATTCGGTTACGGCGTGCGAGGGCATATGACCGAGACTTCAAAACCGAGCCGCAGAAGGCGGAGTGCCGCGCCGGTCAACCGACGCACGACATCGGTGACGTGGGGTAAACACGCCTCGGGGTTTGATGGCTCGTTCAAGCGCACTAAATACGGCTATCCTTCGGCAAGCGCCCGCTTGGCAATGCAGGCAGAGTCCTCACTGTGGGGCCGCAAACGCGTAGTGGGCTCAAAGCTCAAGCACGACGGAACGCTCGGTTACATCAGTCGCGGGGCGGCTCGCCGCAGCGGGCTCAACCCGGCTGGTTGGCATCGTTATGTGCCGATCGTGGCCGTCGTTGCAGTGATCGTCATTGCACTCGCTGCGCTTGGCTATGCCGGCGGTGGCGCCAGCTTGGACGCAGTGTTTAAATCGCCCGAGCTCGCGCATGCAGGTACAGAAGTTGTCGAGGGCGCTCAGACCCAGACGGGCGTCGCGCCCCAGCGCGGCATCGTTGCGGCGGCCTCAACCATCGCCGATGCGCAAAAGGACGAGGACGAACAAGGCAGCGAAGCCGAAACGACTCACACGAACGAAGCGACGACAACGGCGACGTCAATATAAGTTGCGAGTGGGGTAGCTAAAATAGCCCGTCCAAAATTAGCTACCCCCGCTGACGCTCCTGGGTTACCTTACGTAGACGACGTTGTCGCGGCGCGGCTTTGCCTCGGGTAGCGTGTCCTCGGCGTAGCCCAGAATGCAGTGACCGACACCACGCAGACTGCCGTCGGCGGGCAGGCCCCAACTGGCCAGCAGCTCCAGGCCCTCGGGCGAGTCAAAGACCTCGTGCGCGCGGTGAATCCAGCACGAATCGACACCCAGTGCATAGGCGGCGTTGAGCAAGTTGCCCATGGCGAGCGAGCCGTCTTCCAGATGTGTGGGCACGCTGCGGTCAACCAGCACCACCACAACGGTCTTGGCGCCATAGAAGGGGTCGCTGTTGCTGCCCATGACTTGCGCATTGAGCTGCGAGAGGCGCTTGACGGTCGCCGGATCGGTAACGGCGACAAACGTCACCGGCTGGCGTCCCATGCCACTCGGTGCATACTGGCCGGCTTCGATAATGCGTGCGAGCTTCTCGGCCTCGACAGGGCGGTCGCTATAGTTGCGGCAGCTGCGGCGGTGGATGAGCGCTTCGATGGTCTCCATGAGTCCTCCTGACGTTGATTGAGATGCCACGTTCATACCCGTCGGCTCAAGACCGTAATCGCCCAAAGCGCTTCGAATAACTCCGGCTACCAATGAGAGAAGTGGGTCTGCATAAAAAGGCAGACAGAATGTGAAAACCCGCTGGGATGGTTAAACGTTTTATCCCGTCTACCCTGCGCTTTTTTACCACTTGCCTAAATGATGTGCGCATAACAACCGATAAAGGTTTTACTAAAGGAGTACCAACGTTTATCAACGCGCCGTGGTGGCGCCGGGCCAGGAGGTAACTATCATGTTCCAGGCTGGAGATGTCGTCGAGACTGATTTCGAAGGATTTCTGAAGCTGCTGCGTTCCAAGACGCGCGCTTTCGTGTCGATCAACGATCACGAGTACTACATCACGCACACCGATGGCTATTGGCGTGTTCAGGATTGCGAGACCCTCAACGATAAGGGTCACTTTACGGACTGCTCCGAGCTGGTCAGCACGGTCTGCGAGGTCGTTGAGCTGCCGTGGATTTGCGGCAAGAGCCTTCACGACAGCTTTGCGGGCGCTACGGTCTACGAGGCCGTCGCAGCCTAGCAGCAAATAATCGATTTCCTCTCATGACCGCCGGCGCTGCCCCCGCGCCGGCGGTCTTTTTTGTCGATCTGTTATATAGCCTGCGCGCTGCGAACGAAGCCCTTGACGATAGTCAAAACTCGGACTAATCTGAAATCTCAATTAGTCAAAATTCGGACTATTGAATGGTGGGAGAGATGGATTGCGCGGTTACGTCGGGCGATTTAGACCGGATGCTCAACGGGCTCGACCGTATTTATTCAGAGTTCGCGCGTGCCTGTGGCCTTTCGGATTGCGCCTATTGGATGCTCGTCGATATCAGCACGGCGGCCGAAGACGTTGCTGTGAGCCGGCTCACGAGCGAATGGTTCTATAGCAAGCAGACCATTAACTCGGCAATTAAAACCCTGACGGCGCGAGGGCTTGCAACGCTGGAATTTGCCGAAGGCAGTCGTAAGAATAAGGTCGTTTGTTTGACCGATGAGGGCCGGCGGTTCGCCGAGCACTATGCGTTGCCGGCGGTTAAAGCCGAGCAGCGTGCCTTTGGCGCGCTCGAGCCCTGGGAACAGCGTGAGATTATGCGCCTGGTCGGCAAGTTTTCCCACGCGCTTAACGAGGAGTGCGAGGCGTTTAAACAGCAGATAGCCGCCGAGAGCCAAGTGGAAAAACAAGAAGAGGGGGAGACGTGCGACTCTTAATGAGGTTTATGAGGCCGTATCGCAGGCTGATTGCGGTGACGCTGTTTGTGCTGCTGATAGATAACGTCGGCACGCTGCTGGTGCCTACGATGTTGGCGAATATGGTCAATACTGGCATCACGACGGGTGATATCGACTACATCCTGCGCAACGGCCTGTACATGCTTGTCGCGACTGGCATGGCCAGTGGCGGCGCGGTACTGGGCTGCTATCTTTCGGCTCGCCTGGCGGCCAACGTGGCCTGTGACATCCGCAACGCCGTCTACGACAAGTCGCTCGAGCTGTCTGCCAGCGACTTTGAGCGCTTTGGCACCGGCTCGATGATTACGCGATCGCTCAACGACATCAACGTAATCCAGCAGGCGATTCTGCAGACGATTCAGCTGGTGCTGCCGGTGCCGTTTTTGGCCGTGGCGGGCATCATCTTTGCCTGGCATATCGATCCCGCCATGGGTACGCTGCTGGGCGCAGTCGTGGCGATTGTGCTGGTGGCGGCGGTCTTTACGGTCGCCAATGCAGCGCCGATTTTTATGCGCCTGCAGAGTTTTATTGACCGCATGAACGTCGTGCTGCGCGAGAACATCGTGGGCGTGCGCGTCATCCGCGCGTTTAACAAGGAGCGCCATGAGGAGCAGCGCCTAGACGAGGTGTTTAGCGATTACGCGGCCAACGCCATCAAGGTCAACCACCTGTTTGTGGGCCTCGATAGCTCCAGCTTCTTTTTGATGAACATCGCCGAGGTGGCGGTGCTGTGGGTGGGCGGCAATCGTGTGGGCGTCCACGCCATGCAAATCGGCAGCATCTCGGCCGTGTTGGAATACGCGATTCTGATCCTGTTCTTTGTGATGATGGCGCAGATGGTGATCCTGACGTTGCCGCGTGCCGCGGCGTGCCTCAACCGTGCACAACAGGTGCTCCAGATTGAGCCGAGCATCGTCGATGGCGAGCGAACGCTCGACGCGGGCGCGTCCGACTCAAAGGACGGAGCAGACGCGGTCGCCGTGTTCGATCATATGTCGTTTCGATTTGACGATGCCGACGAGGACACCCTGCGTGACCTGAGCTTTGCCTGTCGCCGTGGCCAGACGACCGCGATTGTGGGTTCGACGGGATCGGGCAAATCGACGGTGGCCAAGCTCTTGTTGCGTTTCCACGATGCCTCGAGGGGCGCCATACGCCTTAACGGTGTCGACCTGCGCGACCTTTCGCAAGACGAGATTCGCGGGCATATCGCTTACGTGCCGCAGAAGGCGTGGCTGTTCTCGGGCACGGTGGCGAGCAACCTGCGCCATGGCAACGAGGGTGCGACCGAGGCCGACATGCTTCACGCGTTGCAGGTTGCCCAGAGCACCTTTGTGCTCGACCAGCCGCAGGGACTCGATACACCGGTGGCGCAGGGCGGTACGAACTTCTCGGGCGGTCAGCGTCAGCGCCTGGCCATCGCCCGTGCGCTCATGAAGCACGCCGATCTGTATATCTTCGACGATAGCTTTTCGGCCCTGGACTTCAAGACCGACGCGGCCCTGCGTCATGCGCTGCAGGACGAGACGCGCGATGCCGCGGTGCTCATCATCGCTCAGCGTATCTCGACCATTCTGCATGCCGACCAGATCGTGGTGCTCAAGGATGGCGGGGTCGTGGGCTTGGGCACGCACGACGAGTTGATGGAGACCTGCGAGGTGTACCGCGCCATCGCGGAATCGCAGATGAAGGGAGGTGAGTAGCATGACCGAGGAGCTCAAGAAGCAGGTCGTCGTTGATGACGTCGTGGCAGTGGGGACGGCTGAGGAGACGGCGGTCGCGCCCGGTCTGGACGATGTCGCCAGGGCTGCAGCCGAGCGCGAGGCTCGTCGCCAAGCGCTCTACGAGGAAAACGAACGCGCCGAGGACGAGCGCGCCCGCGCTGAGGCAGAGCGCATGCGCGATGTGGACGATGAGGACGAGAAACCCAGCGACACCTGGGCGACGGTGCGCCGTCTGTGGAGCGAGGCCTCCGGCGATCACTGGCGCTTTTACCTCGTGTTCGCGAGCATCGTGTTCTATGTCATCTTTAACACCGCGGCGCCGGCGTACAGCGCCCGCGTCATCGATGAACTGTGGGGACACGTGAAGCTGGCGTTTGCCAACGACACCACCTTCAGCATCACCTGGGAGAACTGCGGCAGGACTATCTTCATCTACTTTATGATCTGGACGGCCGCCGCCTCGTTCTACGCGCTCCAGAGCTTTTTGATGTCGAGCGTGGCCGAACGCCTCAACCTGCGTCTGCGTAACCGCATCGCTCAAAAGCTCAACCGTCTGCCGCTCGCCTATTTTGACGCGCATCGCCCCGGCGAGGTTGTCAGCCGCGCGACCAACGACCTGGACAAGATGTCCGAAAGCATGCAGCGCGGACTGCTGCAGCTGCTGGTGTCGATCGGCACCGTGGTGGGCGCCGTGGGCGTGATGTTTGTGTTTAGCGTGCCGCTCACGCTGGTCTTTTTGTTCTTTACGGCGTTGTCGCTGCTGGTGACCAAAGTCGTCTCGCGCCGCACGCATGATGTGACCGGCGAGCGCCAGGAGTGGGTGTCCAAGATTACGAGTGCGGTCGAGGAGGGCTATTCGGGCCGTCTGGTGATTCGCGCGTTTAACCGCGAGCGCCAGAGTTCTGCCGAAGTGCATGAGGCCTCGAGGGAGCTAGCGCGCGTGAGTACCAAGGCTGACTTTATGATCAATGCCGTCGGCCCTGCGGTGCGCTTTATCGGCCGTTTGGCGCAGATCGTGATCGCGCTGGTGGGCTGTAGCATGCTGGTCGCCGGTCACATGACCGTCGGCGTGTTCCAGGCGTTCTTCCAGTTTATCTACGAGGCGTCCGAACCCATGACGCAGCTGTCGTTCACTTTCAACTCGCTGCAGAGTGCACTGGCGAGTGCGGAGCGCGTGTTCGACCTGCTCGATGAGTCCGAGATGGAGGCCGATCCGCTGCCGGACGAGGCTGCCAAGCTGCCGGGTCGCGTTGAGGGCCGCGTCGCTTTTGAGCGTGTGCGCTTTGGCTATTCGCCCGACAAGCCGCTTATGCGCGACGTGTCGTTTATCGCCGAACCAGGTCAGAAGATCGCCGTGGTGGGAACCACGGGTGCGGGCAAGACCACGCTCATCAACCTGCTCATGCGCTTTTACGAGATCGACGGCGGCCGTATTACGCTCGACGGCGTGGACACGAGCCGCATGGACCGCGGCGAGCTGCGCCAGCAGTTTGGCATGGTGCTGCAGGACGCCTGGCTGTTCGACGGCACGATTGCCGAAAACATCGCCTACGGCTGCCCCGAGGCGACGCGCGACGAGATCGTGGCGGCTGCGCGCGCCGCGCAAGTCGACTTCTTTGTGCGCACCATGCCGCAGGGTTATGACACGCGGGTGGCCAACGATGCCGAGAGCATTAGCCAGGGCCAGCGCCAGCTGCTGACCATTGCGCGCGTGCTGCTCAACAACCCGGCGATTCTCATCCTGGACGAGGCGACCTCAAGCGTGGACACGCGCACCGAGCTTGCCATCGGCCGCGCCATGGACGCACTTATGCGCGGGCGCACGAGCTTTGTGATTGCACACCGCCTGTCGACGATTGTGGATGCCGACCTGATCCTGGTCATGGACCACGGCAACATCATCGAGCAAGGCACGCATAAGGAGTTGCTGGCTGCCGAGGGAGCCTACGCCGACCTCTATCTGAGCCAGTTTGCATAATGTGACAAAGGGACAGTCCCTTTGTCATATCGGAAATAAGGCGCGCCGGGGATGGATTCCCTGGCGCGCCTTTGCGCTGACGTCAAAGTTGTCGGTGGCCGTCCGCTTCTAACGTTCGTCCACAAGTTTGGCAACGAGGGCCTTGAGTTCGGCCACCTCTTTCTCGAGCTCTTTGACGCGGCGGGCGTTCTCGGTGATGCCTTGACGGTTGAGCGCGGACTGTTCGGCGGCGTCGTCGGGCATGTACTCGCGATGCTGCTTGGCGTCGAAGCTCTCCTCGAACACGCGGCAGCCGTTGCGCTTGATGATGCGTCCCGGCACGCCAACGACGGTGCAGTTGTCGGGTACGTCCTTGACGACGACCGAGTTGCCGCCGATCTTGACGTTGTTGCCGATGCGGATGTTGCCGAGCACCTTGGCACCCGTGCCCACGGTGACGTTGTTGCCGAGCGTTGGGTGGCGTTTGCCGGTCTCGTTGCCGGTACCGCCGAGCGTGACGCCCTGGTAGAGCACGCAGTTGTCGCCCACGACGGTGGTCTCGCCGATGACGACGCCCATGGCGTGGTCGATAAAGAAATGCTTGCCGATCTGTGCGGCGGGATGAATCTCGACGCCGGTGATGTGGCGGGTGATTTGCGAGAGCACGCGGGCGAGCGAGCGATGACCGTGCTCCCAGAGCCAGTGCTCGGGCACGTGGTTCCACTTGGCGTGCAGGCCAGGATAGGAAAGGAAGATGACTAGACCGTTTTGCGCGGCGGGATCCTGCGCTTGGACGGTCTTGATGTCCTCGCGAATGGTATTGATAAAGCTCACCGGCCGCCCTCCCTTAGCGCCATGGCAATGCGATTCAATAAAGTATAGCGATTCGCTAGGGATTAGGAAGGATAATCTTGACGGTATTGCACGACAGGTGTCAGTTATGCAAACTTGCTGGTAATGGGGTCATGCTTTTGTGGGGTTGCGCACGAGGGGGCGCCGCAACCGTATACTGGTCAACTTGGACGTATCCGCGCCCACAACTGAGAGGTTTTACTTCATGGGTTTCATCAATTTTATTGCCGAGCTGCTTAAGGACCCGCGCACCGCGATCGCCAGCTGGATCGCCGCCGGCCCGCTTATGGCCTACGGCTGCGTGTTCCTGATCATCTTTATCGAGACGGGCGTGGTGTTCTTCCCGTTCCTTCCCGGTGATTCGCTGCTGTTCGCCTCGGGTTTCTTTGCCCACAACGGCGGCTTTAACATCGTGGCGCTTCTGGCCACCGCATGGGCCGCTGCCATTTTGGGCGATCAGTGCAACTTTATGATCGGTCACTTCTTTGGCCGCAAGATCATCGCTTCGGGCAAGGTCAAGGCCATGACGCCCGAGCGCATCAAAAAGTCCGAGGACTTCTTGGACAAGTGGGGTCACCTGGCCATCTTCCTGGGTCGCTTCTTCCCGTTTATCCGCACCTTTGTGCCCTTTATCGCTGGCATGGGCGGCATGCACTGGCGCAACTTTGTCGTCTTTAACGTGCTGGGCGGCATTACCTGGTCGACGGTCTTTACGCTGCTGGGCTACTTCTTTGGCGGCATTCCCTTTGTGCAGGAGCACTTTGAGCTGCTGATTATCGGCATCGTTGCCGTGTCGATCATCCCGACCGTGGTCGGTCTGGTTAAGGCCAAGCTGGGCAAATAGAACGCCTAGCTCGAGCCAGCGCGCAGACCGTACAGTTGAGGCCCGTCACCGCTTACGGTGGCGGGCCTTTTTGCTTCGGTCAAATGAAAATACTTTAGTTAGTTAAAGAAAAACGTTTTATCCGACGCGCGTGCGGAGTACAATCTCGTGCATGCGAATCGACGTGCCATCGGCTTTGATGCCGTTTGCGTGTCCCGTCCGGCTCTACGCTCCGGGCGTGTGACGTTGCGACGCGGTCGGCCTCGGTCCTTGCGTGCGGGTTCGCGAGTTTGCAACTGTGTATATAAGGAGCGACATATGACTGTCGAGAAGAAGGATATCGATTGGGGTAGCCTCGGCTTTGGCTACATGAAGACCGATTACAGCTACGAGGCCCATTGGAAGGACGGCGAGTGGGACGAGGGTGGCCTGACCACCGACCACACCCTGCACGTCTCCGAGTGCGGCGGCATCTTCCATTACTGCCAGGAGGTCTTTGAGGGCCTGAAGGCCTACACCGCCGAGGACGGCAGCATCGTCTGCTTCCGTCCCGACATGAACGCCGAGCGCATGTACAACTCTGCGCAGCGCCTCGAGATGCCCCCGTTCCCCAAGGACAAGTTCGTTGAGGCCGTCAAGCAGGTCGTTTCTGCCAACGCCGCCTGGGTTCCGCCCTTCGGTTCCGGCGCGACCCTGTACGTGCGTCCGTTTATGATCGGCTCCGGTGACGTGATCGGCGTGGCTCCCGCTCCTGAGTACACGTTCCGCATTCTCGTGACCCCGGTCGGTCCGTACTTTAAGGGTGGCCTCAAGCCCGTCAAGCTGCGCGTTTCCGAGTATGACCGTGCAGCACCGCATGGCACCGGCAACATCAAGGCCGGCCTGAACTACGCCATGTCCCTCAAGCCCACGATGGAGGCTCACCGCGAGGGCTATGCCGAGAACCTGTATCTCGATTCCGAGTCCCGCACCTATGTCGAGGAGACCGGTGGCGCTAACGTCCTATTCGTGAAGGAGGACGGCACCCTCGTCGTTCCGCAGTCCCACACCGACTCCATTCTGCCTTCCATCACCCGCCGTTCGCTCGTTCAGGTTGCTCAGGACCTGGGCATGACCGTTGACCAGCGTCCCGTCGAGTGGGCCGAGGTCAAGGCCGGCACCTTTGTCGAGTGCGGCCTGTGCGGCACCGCTGCCGTCATCTCCCCGGTTGGCGAGATCGACAACAAGGTTTACGGTGCCGACGAGACCGTGACCTTCCCGGCTGGCTACACCGAGATCGGCCCTGTGATGAAGAAGCTCCGCGAGACCCTGACCGGCATCCAGTCTGGTGCTGTCGAGGACAAGCACAACTGGGTTTACACCGTCGCGTAAGCTGTCTTAGCTGTCCGGCCCGAGGGCGACCTTCCTTTCCGGCGCGTCCTCGGACATGAAAGAACCTCCGCTGCGCACTTCGTGCGGCGGAGGTTCTTTCGTCCCGCGGAGTGCGCCGGAAAGGAAGGCCGCGCTTTTGTTTTGGTTCGCGCCATGTGGGGGTGGCGGCGACGTGCATTTTTGCGAGTATTCTGCAATCGAAGGCCCCTGCATACCGACCTCGGGCAAAAAATCGGGATTTCTCGATGTTTTCTACGGATGATGGGCGGGGTTATGGGCTGACAGCGTTTGATTTGCAGGGATATTCGCGGTCTTCGGCATGTATCGTGGCGCCCGAAGCTCTTGGTTATGTTGAATACTCCTAAAAATGCACGGCGCTTAGAGGGGGACCTTCGCGAAAAAAGAAACCGCCCCGTCGAAGTATGCATTCGACGGGGCGGTTTATGCATTTGGCCGATTAAGGATGCGCTGCCAAACTACTAGAACTTGACAGTCGGGGCCTGGCGGGCTGCTTCGGCGGCCTCGAAGCCCTGGCGCTCCTTAAACTGGAAGATGCCGGCAAAGATGACAGCCGGGAACGTCTGAATGGCGTTGTTGTAGCTGAGCACGCAGTCGTTGTAGCTCTGGCGTGCATAGCTAATCTTGTTCTCGGTATCCTCGAGCGATGCCTGCAGCTGCGTAAAGTTGGTGTTTGCCTTAAGATCGGGATAGGCCTCGGCTACGGCGAAGAGCTGGCGCAGCGCACCGGTCAGCACGTTGTCGGCTTCCATCTTGGCCTCGGGCGTGGTGGCCTTGACGGCGGTGTTACGCGCGCTGATCACGGCGGAGAGCGTCTCCTGCTCGTGCTTGGCGTAGCCCTTGACGGTTTCGACCAGGTTGGGGATCAGGTCGTTACGGCGCTGCAGCTGCGTATCGATGTTCTGCCAGGCGTTATCGATGCGGTTACGCTTGGTGACCATGTTGTTGTAGATGCCGGCGATGGCGCAGACAATCACAATGACAACAACGATGCCGATGATGACGGTAATCATGATGTCTCCGTTTCGAATGGCCGCGGCGGCATGCGCCAGCTGCCGTTGGTATAACGCTACTAGTATACCCGCAACGTTTTACCGTGCCGAACTTTCCGGTAAGCGTTGTGTTTTCGGCGGGGTCGGCACCGGGGCAAAGCGCGCGAGGTACAGGTGTAAGATATGCGACAGATTGACGAGTGTTGTCTTTGCCCTGAGGATGGCGATACCAGTGGACCTTCGCATTAAGAAAACCTACCGCTCCCTGTTCGATGCCTTCACCGAGCTTCTCGAGGAGCATCGGTTTGAGGACCTGACGGTCGCCATGCTGTGCGACCGGGCCATGATTCGCCGCACGACGTTCTACAAGCACTTTCGCGACAAGAACGATTACTTTGCCTTTTATATCGATGAGCTCATGTCGGGCTTGCCGCAAAAACAGCCCGATGAGGCCGGCGCGGTGTCTGCCGAGGACGTGCGCGCGCTTCGGCACGCGATTTTGGACGATGCCATGGATTTGATTCTGACGCACGAGCGGCTCATGGACAACATTTTGGCAAGCAGCATGTCGGGCATGTTGACCAACGTTATTTGCGACCGCATTGCCCGCTCCATCCGCGAGCGTGTGATGAACGTGCTTGCCGAGGATGCCCTGGCCCCCGTGTCACTCGAGACGACGTCTGAGTTTGTCGCCGGCGGTATTATTCGTCTTTTCACGATATGGTGGGAATCGGGCCACGATCTTGAACGTCGACCTGAGATAGCCGACGTGGTCGATGCACTGTTTGAGCGAACCATGACGCCGGTGCATCACTAGAAGTGGCGGAGAGAGGGGGATTCGAACCCCCGGAACGCTCTCGCGCTCAACGGTTTTCAAGACCGCCGCATTCAACCGCTCTGCCATCTCTCCGTGAGTCGTAATGATAGCATCGTTTTGAATTTGCAACAGGGAAGGCGAACGATGACGATCACCGAAATCGACGAGAAGTTCATGCGCGAGGCGCTGGCCGAGGCGCGCGCCGCTGCTGCGGTGGGCGAGGTACCGATTGGTGCCGTGGTAGTGCGCGCGGGCGAGATTGTCGCGCGAGCGCATAATCGTCGCGAGCTCGACCAGGACCCTTCGGCGCATGCCGAGTTTTCGGCCCTGTGCGCTGTCGCTCGGTCGCTCGGTCGCTGGCGCCTTTCCGATTGCACGGTCTATGTAACGCTCGAGCCCTGCTGCATGTGCGCGGGTCTTATGGTCAACGCGCGCGTGGGGCGCTGCGTGTATGGCGCGGCTGATGCCAAGGCGGGCGCGCTGGGTTCGCTATATGACCTGAATGCCGATTCTCGCCTGAACCATCGGTTTAACGTAAATGCCGGCGTGCTGGCAGACGAGTGCCGTGAGGTGTTGAGCAGCTATTTTAGTGGGCTGCGTGGCGCCGATGGTGCTGGCTGCGGTTGTGGGGCCGATCTTGAGGCGCATGCCGCTCATGCCGAGGCGCTCGCGGGTGCTGGAGATGTCGCCGTTGAAACGGTTGACTTTGGCCCCGCCCGCCGCCGGTCCCGCCGTGTGCTGTTGGCGATCGACTCCTTTAAGGGTAGCGTTTCGAGCGCGCAGGCGGAGGCGGCGGTTGCCGAAGGCGTGCGCCGTGTGTGGCCCGATGCCGAGGTGCGCGCATTGCCGCTGGCAGATGGTGGCGAGGGAACGCTCGATGCCATCGCCGCGCGCGGCGGCGAGCTTATGACCTGCGAGGTTACAGGCCCCTTGGGCGACCGCGTGTCTGCCCGGATGCTGGTGGACGGCGAGCACGAGTCGGCTGTAATTGAGATGGCCGAGGCGGCGGGTATTGGGTATTCGCCCTGTACGGAGTCGACGGCCCTGACCGCTTCGACCTATGGCGTTGGCGAGCTCATGCTTCGCGCGGTTCGTGCTGGGGCAAAGACGATCTATATTGGCTTGGGCGGCAGTGCCACCAACGACGGCGGCGCCGGCATGCTGCAGGCGCTGGGCGCGCGTGTGGTCGATGATCAGGGCTGCGATATCGCCCCCGGTCTTGCGGGCCTTGAACGCGTGGCGAGTATCGATTTGGCGCCAGCGCTTCGGGTACTGGGCGGCGCACGCATCGTCGTGCTGTCCGATGTCGAGAACCCGCTCGTGGGGCGTCGTGGTGCACTGGCGGTGTTCGGTGGACAGAAGGGCCTGCCGACGGGGGATGCCGAGGCCCTGGGCAAGTACGACGGCTGGATGGTCGGCTACGGCCGCCTGCTCGATACGGCGATTGCCGGGATGCGGGCCCAGGGGCTATTGCGTGTGCCCGAGGGCGCGCGGACATTTGGATCGGTGCTCGGTGTGCCCGGTGCCGGCGCCGCCGGCGGCCTGGGCGCGGCGTTGCTGGCGCTTGGTGCCGAGTTGCGCTCGGGCGTGGAGACGGTGCTCGATCTGATTGGGTTTGACGAGCGCGTGCGCGATGCCGACCTGGTCATAACGGGCGAGGGCAACATGGATGAGCAGTCCGCCGCTGGAAAGGCACCGGTGGGCGTGGCCCGTCGTGCGAAGCGATATGGCAAGCCGGTGGTCGCCGTCGTGGGCGGCCGTGCCGACAACCTGGATGCGGTGTATGGGCAGGGTGTCGACTTGGTTCTGCCGGTTTGCCGCAGACCCATGGGCCTTGAGCTGGCGCTCGATCCGCGCGAGGCAGAGGCAAACCTCGTCTGCGCTGGCGAGACTGCCGCTCGAGCTTACGACCTCGGCCGCATCTAAGTCTCTCCAGGAAAGCTCAATAAGTTGCGGTGAAATAGTTCCTGTTTTTGGCCCTCAGCCGCAAAACAGGAACTATTCCACCGCAACATCGAGAATGGTATCCGAGGCTGGCCGCCTTGGGCCTTAGGTCGGACCGTCCGCCATGAAATGCGGTCATCTACTACGTTTAGCCGAGCACCCTCGACCATCCTGGAATATGCGAAAACAAAACCGCAGGTAGAAGGCTTGCCGATTTTCGAAAAAGCCGGCTATGGTTGGCTCCTACGGCTTAAACGTAGTAGATGGGCCCCTTTCGTTGCACAGCGTCAGACCAGTCTTTTTGGGACGGGGCTTATTTGACTACTTGTCGATCTGATTGCCCAAGTAGTCAAATGCCCCGTCCGAAATTAGCCACCTTGCCCCATCGGGCGGGAGCGGGTAAGATATACCGAGCGCCTAGCGCGTTCGATGGGTTCGGATGACGACATGTTCCGAATCTGGTCAGGTCCGGAAGGAAGCAGCCATAAGGAGCCTCTGTCGGGCATCCGAATCCATCGAGCGCACGGGCGCTTTTTGGTGCCGCGGCTACCCGCGAGTGCCGGCAGGGCGCTTGGTGTCTCGCTGGTCCTCGGCTGCGCCTGCGGGATCGCTCGACTACCAAATACCTCGTCACCGGCCGGGCCCCGTCGTCCAAAAATCACCCGTAAAGGCGCGTTTATCTGAACAATTCAATCCCGTGCTTAGCGCCGCTCGCTGGCGTTGCCAAAACATCGGCTGCTACATGCCTTGGGCGCTAGTGACCGTCGCCCTTACATCTGTAACGAGTTGCTTACGCATCTTCAGGGCTCGCCGTACTATCATGAATCAGATTGAAGAGAGATGATGATAGGGAGCGCCTATACATGATTGAGCTGCTCAGGCGTTTTGGTGGTAAGTTTCGCCGGTATATGGTGATTGGTCCTGCGTGCAAGCTGATCGAAGTGATCTTCGACCTGCTTACGCCGCTGGTGATTGCCCAGATGATCGATAAAGGCATTGGCTCGCACGACGTGAGTGCCGTCGTCCGCTACGGCATGGTGCTTGGCGCCATGGCCGTGATCGGCATCTCGTTTACGCTCGTCTGTCAAAAGATGGCGGCGCTCACCTCGCAGGGCATGGGTACCGACATTCGCGGCGCACTCTACCAGCACATCAACAAGCTGAGCTATGCCGAACTCGACCGCTTTGGCACGCCGTCGCTTATCACCCGCATCACCAACGACGTCAACCAGGTGCAGCTCGCCGTGGCGCTGGGCGTGCGCATGCTCATCCGCTGGCCTTTCTTGGCGGTGGGCTCCATGGTCGCGGCCCTTGCCATCGACCTTAAGCTCGGCGTGATCTTCTTGATCTGCACGCCCGCCATCGGCTTGGTGTTTTGGTTTGTCATGGCGCGTTGCATTCCGTACTACAAGCAGTTGCAGGCAAAGCTCGACCGCATTGCGCTCATTTGCCGCGAGGGGCTTTCGGGCGCCCGCGTGGTCCGAGCGTTTGTGCGCGAGGGTCACGAGCGCGAGCGTTTTGCCCAGGCGGCCGATGACCAGGCGTGTGTCGCAATCGCGGTGGGCAAGCTCTCGTCGATCCTCAACCCCGTCACGTTTTTGGTGATGAACCTGGGCGTGTGCGCCATCCTGTGGGTGGGCGGCATCCAGGTCAACGTGGGCGAGCTCACGCAGGGCCAGGTCATGGCGTTCGTCAACTACATGACGCAGACCCTCACCTCCATCGTCTACGTGGCCAACCTGGTCGTTGTCTTTACCAAGGCGAGCGCCAGCGCGTCGCGTCTCAACGAGGTGCTCAACTGCATGCCGAGCATTACCGACGAGGGCAACCAGCCGGTTGCGCTGCCCGAGCCGAGCGAACTGGCGGGTGGCGCTGTTCCGGTCCCCGCGCTGAGCTTGAGCCATGCGAGCTTCTCGTTTGGCACCGGCGCTGCCAACGCCGTCAACGATGTGACCCTGGAGCTCCCGCTGGGCAAGACGCTCGGCATTATCGGCGGCACGGGTAGCGGTAAGTCCACGCTCGTCTCGCTCATCCCGCGCCTGTACGATGCGAGCACCGGCAGCGTGAGCGTGATGGGCGCCGACGTGCGTGCCTGGCAGCTCGACCAGCTGCGCCACGTGGTCGCGACCGTCCCGCAGCGCGCGTCGCTGGTGAGCGGCACCATTCGCAGCAACCTGACCTGGCGCGATGAAGCCGCGACCGACGAGGAGCTCTGGGCAGCGCTCGATATGGCGCAAGCGAGCGATTTCGTGCGCAGCAAGTCGCAGGGGCTCGATGCCCCGGTCGAGGCGGGCGGTAAGAACTTCAGCGGTGGCCAGCGCCAGCGTCTGACCATCGCGCGTGCCCTAGTGGGCTCGCCTCAGATATTAATCATGGATGACTCCGCGTCGGCGCTCGACTTTAAGACCGACGCGGCGCTTCGCCATGCCATTCGCGAGCGCAGCGTGCGCGGTGCCGTTGAGGGCGGGCTGCCGCTCACGACCGTCATCGTGAGCCAGCGCGTCTCGACCGTGCGCGACGCCGACATGATCTGCGTACTCGACCACGGCTCGGTTGCGGGTCTGGGCACGCATGATGGGCTGTACGCGACCTGCCAGCTCTATCGCGAGATTTGCCAGTCGCAGCTGCGCCGCGAGGAGCTCGAGGGTCAGCAGGGGAGTGCGGCGCCCGCGCCCACCCCAGGTGCCCCGACCGCCCCTGCATCTGCCTGCGCAAAGGAGGGATGCTAAATGAATCCGTACACTTCCTCCGGTTCGGTCGCCACGATGACGGCCAACGTGTCCGGCAACGATAACCTCAACGACCTGGGTGACGGTCCGCGCCGGTCCGGCGATCCCGAGTGCTATCCCGTGGGTGCGGTGACTCGCCGCCTGATGGGCTACGTTCGTCCGCATCGCATTTCGTTTGTAGCGTCGTTTGTGAGTGCCGCCATCTCCGTGATTCTGCAGCTTTACACGCCCATTCTCATCGGCGAGGGCATCGACCTGATCGTCGCCGCCGGGCAGGTGGACTTCGACGCGCTGTTGCCGCTCGTCACCAAGCTCGCGCTCGTCGTGGTGGGAGCCGCGGCCTTCCAGTGGCTGCAGGGCTACTGCGTTAACCGTCTGTCCTACGAGACGGTGCGCGACATGCGCGTGGAGGCGAGCGACAAGCTCAGCCGCATGCCGCTCAGCTTTATCGACAGTCATGCCCACGGCGACCTTATGAGCCGCGTGGTCAACGACGTCGACCAGGTGGGCGACGGTCTGCTGCAGGGCTTCACGCAGCTCTTCACCGGTGTTATTACCATCGTGGGCACGCTTGCGTTTATGCTCTCCATTAACCTGACCATGACGCTTGTGGTGGTGCTCGTCACGCCGCTTTCCATTTTTGCAGCCGGCGCCATCGCCAAGCTTTCCAACAAAAGCTTTACGGCACAGCAGCGTATTCAAGGGCAGCTCGGTGGTCATATCGAGGAGTACGTAGGTGAGCAAAAGCTTGTCGACGCCTTTGCCTATGGCCCGAACGCCCAGCAGCGCTTCGACGCCCTCAATGCCGAGCTCTACACCGCGGGCGAGCGCGCGCAGTTTATGGGTTCGCTCTCCAACCCCGGTACGCGCTTTATCAACAACATCATCTATGCCGTGGTCGCTGTGATCGGATGCGTGGGCGTGATCACGGGCGTGCCGGCGGCGCTCACGGTGGGCGGCGTGCAGATTTTCCTGTCCTATGCCAACCAGTACACCAAGCCGTTCAACGAGGTCACCAACGTCATTACGCAGATCCAGACGGCGTATGCCTCGGCGCGCCGCATGTTTGCGCTGCTCGATGCCCGCGAGCAGGAGCCCGACGAGTCGGACGCTGTAGAGCTTGCCGCCCCGCAGGGCGAGGTCGCCTTTGAGCATGTGGACTTTAGCTACGTGCCCGACCGCAAGCTGCTGCAGGATATCTGTATTGAGGCCAAGCCCGGCATGCGCTTTGCCCTAGTTGGCCCCACGGGCTGCGGCAAGACAACGCTCATCAACTTGCTGCTGCGTTTTTACGATATCGATGCCGGACGCATCATGGTCGATGGCAGGTCTTCGCGTGACTACACGCGCGCAAGCCTTCGCCGTGCCTTTGGCATGGTGCTGCAGGACACTTGGCTGTTCGAGGGCACGGTGGCGGACAACATCGCTTACGGTTGCCCGGATGCCACGCGCGAGCGGGTTATCGAGGCGGCCAAGCGCGCGCATGCGCATAAGTTTATCGTGCAGCTGCCAGGCGGCTACGACACGGTGATCGGCGAGGACGGCGGTACGTTTAGCCAGGGCCAAAAGCAGCTGCTGTGCATCGCGCGCGTCATGCTCACCGACCCGGCGATTTTGCTGCTGGACGAGGCGACCTCAAGCATCGATACCCGCACCGAGCTGCAGGTGCAGGCGGCATTCGACGAGCTCATGGCCGGTCGCACAAGCTTTGTCGTGGCGCACCGCCTGAGCACCATCCGCAACGCCGACTGCATTCTGGTGATGCGCGACGGCCAGATTATCGAGCGCGGCACGCACGACGAGCTGCTAGCGGCAGGCGGCTTCTACGCCGAACTCTACCGCAGCCAATTCGCCCAGTGAGCAAGCCCGTGGGGCAAATTAATCAATCGACAGACGGTGGTTTACATCTGTCACGTTAGTACTAAGATATTCATCTAATAAATTGCATTAGTGGCTTTAGTTTTGGGGGAAACGAGGCAACGTGACTATGACGTGCTCTTTGGTGGTTAACAGCAAGAGCGGTAATACCAGGATGGTTTCGGGCGCGATCAAGCGCGCTCTGCAGGCTGCGGGTGTTGAGTTTGTCCATGCCGCGGCGTTGAGCGATGATGCGGATGCAGATCAGGTTGCGCTCGAGGCGCAGGGCGCCTGCGCGGCCGACACGGTGCTCGTCGGTTTTTGGTGCGACAAGGGCGCGTGCACGCCTTCGGTCGCGGCGTTGCTCTCCGCCTTGCACGGTAAGCGCGTCTTCCTGTTTGGCACCTGCGGTTTTGGCGCCGACCAGAGCTACTATCAGCAGATTATCGACCGCGTAACTTCCAATTTGGCTGGGGATGCCGAGCTTGCGGGCTGGGCAATGTGCCAGGGCAAGATGGGCCCCGCGGTCAAGCAGCGCTACGAGGCCATGCTCGAGCAAGATCCCGACAACGCCCGATTTAAGATGCTGCTCGACAACTGGGTTGCCGCGAAGGACCATCCCACCAAGGAGGACCTGGGCAACATGGCCGCAGCCGCCAAGAAGGCCGTGCTGGGCGAGTAGCTTCGTCGTTTGTGGTGCTTCGTGCAAAACAATACAAATGTGAAAGCCTCGAAATCCTCGAGGCTTTTTTCTTGACGCTCGTGGGCGCAACGATGGCAAGCGTCTGGGGCGATATTTTCCATCGCCCTGATGACGAGGCCGTCCTGGACGACACGCTCGCATGCGTTCGCTGGATGTATTCAGAGTGGGACACGGTTTCCGGATGGGCGGGGTTTCGGAAAGTGCGTCCCGGAATTTGCCTTTGGAATGGGACGTAGTTTCCTGTTGAGGTGCTTTGCGGAAAGTGCATCCCACTCTGGGCGGTCGAAGTGGGACACACTTTCCCAAAGGCGCTCCAACGGGAAATTGCGTCCCATTATTCGGTCAAGAAACGGGATGCATTTTCCCAATCGGGTCCCAAGCGGAAACTGCATCCCATTCCAGACAAGAATTCTGGGACACGGTTTCCGGATGCAAAAAAGGCCACATGACGTGGCCTTCAACTTATATATGTTCAGCAGGTGTCTCCATGACAAGCCGCGCTTCAACACCGAGGCGTCTGCCCGGCGACGCGGAATGTAAGGTTCATCGCGAGTTCCGCACGAGCCGGAGAGCACTTAATGTGCTCTCCGTGCGAGCAGGACTGTCCGAGCAGGGAACCTTACGTTCCGCGCCGCCGGGCAGACGAACCAGTTATGAGCGACCCGCTACTTGATCTTGGTCGTGCCCGGTGCCAGGTTGGGGTCGGTCTCGTTGGCCTCGGTCTGGAAGTGCTCGGTGTACACGTTCTTGCCGTCGCGGAACATCTCGTAGTACTGCATCTTGGCGTAATCTTCGCGCGCCTTGGTGGCGGCTGCGGCGGCGGCATCGTCACCGGTGACGTTGGAGGAAAGCGCCCAGCGCAGGCTGGCGTCCTCGTAGCCCACCGAGTTGATGGCGGGCAGCGACTCGCGCAGCGTCATGTGCGCTTTCTGGTAGTCGGTCAGCGGTGCGCCGATCAGCTGCATAAGCTGCGTGGACAGGTAGTTGGTGGACAGGTCGTCGACCTCGCTCGTCTGGTCGCAGCCGGCAACGTCGTAGTTGGCCCAGATGATGTAGTCGGTCTGCCACAGACGTTCCTGGTGCGTGGCGTCGTCTTCGCCGGTAAACCACTTGTCGTTGAACTTGGACGGGAAGAACGGCTGGTGGTCGCCCCAGAACACCACGACTACCTTACGGTCGAGCTTGCTCAGGGCGTTTAGGAAGTAGCGAAGCGCCTGGTCGGACTGCTCGATGCACGAGACATACTCGTCGACATCGGAGAGCGTGCCGTCCTCGACGGTCTTGGCGTCCAGATCGGTCGTGTCGATATTCAGGTGCATCTGCTTATCGACCGGCAGCAGACCCGTATCGTAGCCCGAGTGGTTCTGCATGGTCACGTCGAAGATAAACTGCGGATCGGCGTTCTGGTCGAGCAGCTCAAGAATCTTGTCGTAGGTAGCCTGGTCGGTCACCATGCCGCGCAGGGTGTCGGCTCCCTGGAAATCGTTGATGGACAGGAACTGGTCAAAGCCAAAGTCCTTGTAGACGTTCTCGCGGTTCCAGTTGGTTGCGTGATTGGGGTGCATAGCCGTGGTGGAATAGCCGAGCGATTTGAACTGCTCTGCCAGGTTCCCGGTCGTTTCCATGTTGTAGATGGTGTAGGGGTACACGCCCGAGCCCAGGTTGGCCATGGAGTTGCCGGTCATAAACTCAAACTCGGTATTGGCGGTGCCGCCGCCGTAGGCGCTCACGTAGAGCTTGCCGCGGCTGAGGCAGTTGGACAGGCTCTTAAAGTACTGCGGGCCCTCGTAGCCGGCGCGCATGTTCTGATAGATCGACAGATCCGAGAAGGTCTCGTTCATGATGGCGATGACCGTGGGCTTCTCGCTGTCGAACTGCTCCTTTGCGGCGGTGCGCTCGTCACTCTTGGCTGCGTCGGACTTGTCGTAGGCCTTGGCGTACTTTTTGAGCGTGGCCTTGGCATCGTCGACGGAGTAGTCGGCGGGTTTGGGCGGCTTGATGGACTGCGCTGCACTAATAAAGGCGGGCAGGTAGCCCTCGCGCCAGTAGCTCTCGAGCGGGCGCCAGGTATAGACGGTGATGCCGAGGGTGTTGTAGTAGTCGATGAGCGTGACGTGCGCGGTCACGCCGCCCAGGCACAGCACGGCGACGAGCAGATTGGTGAGCAGCATGCGCTTGGCGTTGGCGGCGCCCTTCTGACGGTGCGGTGCCACCAGGCCGGCGTACTCGCACAGCAGCATAGCGATGGCGGTAAAGCCCATGGACAGCACGCAGAACAGCGAGATGGAGAAGGTGTAGCCGGTGCCGGCGACCGCGGCGGCGGTGGAGATGGCCGAAAGGTCGCCCGGCTGGATGGGCATGGATTTAAACGTGATGACGAAGAACTCGGCAATGCCCAGGACAAAGAGGGCAAAGGCCAGGACCGCGGGAGCTGCGCCGTGGCGCTGGAACAGGAAGAACAGGCCGACCATGAGCGTGGTGATGATGGCCCACTCGAGCAGGATGCACAGGGGGTAGACCCAGGTAAAGTCGTGGTTGGACGAGACCTCCATGCCCAGCAGCGCAAAGACGCCGGCGAGCAGCAGGCACAGGACGGCGGCGACGAGCGGTTTGCCCACAAAGGCGCCGCGCAAACGAGCGAGCTTGCCGGTGGGGGTGGGCGCATCGGCCGAGGCGAACGCAAAGACGCGCGGGGCGATGCGGTCGCGGGCGATACTGGCCCAAGCGCAGCCGGTGAGGATGGCATTGGTCAGGATGAGCATCACAAAGGCGAGCGGCTCGTTTTGGGCGACGAGGCCAATGGCGCCCCAAATGGTCAAAAAGAGCTGGAACAGGCCGAAGGCGACGCTCCACCCAAGAGCGCTTTTGGCAACGGTGCCCGACTGAGCGCGAATGGTCTTGGCCTCGCGCAAAACAAGGTAGACGGTCGCCGCAAGACCGACGAGCGAGATGGCGGCAGCGAACATGCTGAGACTCCTCACAAACTTAAAACCTACGAAAGCGGGGGTTTACCCGATTGTTACCTAAATATGCGCTGCATTTGCGGGCTGCGCACAACAACCAGCCATATTAACGCGCATGTGCGGCGGTGTGGCTCAATGTAGTGGCGACCTGCGCGATAATGGACGGGAATTACACGGAAACGTAAAGGCTTCTTAAAGAATTAGCGAGGATGAGGCGATGAACGAGCAGGTTTGCACCAAGGCTGTGGATACGTGTGGCTATCCGGTCGAGACCACGGGCAATGCGGTGCTGGACACGTTGGAGCACCGTTCCTCCACGCGTGCCTTCGCGCGTGATGACGACGATCGTCCCGTGGCGGTGACCGACGAGCGGCGGGCGGCGATTCTGCATGCGGCGAGCCGTGCGCCGTCGGCAGGCGCCATGATGATGTATTCCATCGTGAGCATTCGCGAGCAGGCTACGCTGGATCGTCTGGCCGACCTGTGCGACCACCAGCCCATGATCGCCAAGGCGCCCTGGGCACTAATATTTGTGGTCGATTATGCCAAGTGGATCGATCTGTTTGAGCACGTGGGCTGCTTTGAGCCCGAGTTTGTCGAGCGCACGGGTAAGGCGCCCCGCCGCGCGCCGGGTTTGGGCGACTTTGCCATCGCGGCCCAGGACGCCGTGATCGCCGCGCAAAACGCCGTGGTCGCCGCCGAGGCCCTGGGGCTGGGGAGCTGCTACATCGGCGATGTTATCGAGAATGCCGAGGAAGTTGCCGGGCTGCTGGACTTGCCGCCCTATACCATGCCGCTGTCGATGCTCATCATCGGCACGCCCCGTAAGGAGCGTCCGGCCATTGCGCATCCCGTGGTGAACCTGGTGCACGAGGAGCGCTACTGCCGCGCCGATGCCGCGACCATGGACGCGCAGGTGGCCGAGATGGACGCGATGTTCCGTCCGCATGCCCGCGTGGTGGGGGAGCGCGTCGTGGACATCTATACCCGCAAGCACACGAGTCCCTTTATGGCCGAGATGAGCCGCTCCATGGAGTGGTGGTTCAAAAATTGGCTCGGAAAATGACGGATGCGACAAAGAGACAGTCCCTTTGTCACATTCCATATCGCCGAGGTGGCTTAAAGGCCGTATAAATGTTTATCTAGCTGGGAAAACAGTGCCATTCAAACATGGGCCGATTACCTATAATTCCTTCGAACATTAAAGTTGGGAGGAAACCGGCTTATGGAACAAAAGGCCAAGGAGGCAGCTTCGCACGCTGCGATTCCTGTGAGCATCTCGGCGATGCTCGTCACGCTGGGCGTGGTGTACGGCGATATCGGCACCAGCCCTATGTATGTAACCAAGGCGCTCGTTGCCGGCAACGGCGGCATCGGAAGCGTCACGGAGGAGTTCGTGCTCGGCGCGCTCTCCCTTGTCGTGTGGACGGTCACGTTGCTGACCACCATCAAGTATGTGCTCATCTCGCTGCGCGCCGATAACCATGGCGAGGGCGGTATCTTTGCCCTGTACAGTCTGGTCAAGCGCTGTGGCAAGTGGCTTATCATCCCCGCCATGCTAGGTGGCGCCGCGCTGCTCGCCGACGGCATCCTCACGCCGGCCGTTACCGTTACCACGGCCATCGAGGGCCTGCGCACCATCCCGGCGGTCCATGCCGTGCTGGGCGATGACCAAGGCCGCGTCGTCGCCATTACGCTCGCCATCATCATCGTGCTCTTCTTGGTACAGCGCATCGGTACGGCCAAGATCGGTCACGCCTTTGGCCCCATCATGACGCTGTGGTTCCTGTTCCTGGGCGGCACGGGTCTGTTCTTTGTCTTCCAGCACCCCGCCGTGCTGCTGTGCCTCAACCCGGTGCGCGGCATCGCCTTTTTGCTGAGCCCCAACAACCACGCGGGCATCATGATTCTGGGCAGCTGCTTCCTCGCCACCACCGGTGCCGAGGCGCTCTACTCCGACATGGGCCACGTCGGCCGCGGCAACATCTACGCTACCTGGCCGTTCGTTAAGTGCTGCCTGCTGCTTTCCTATATGGGCCAGGGCGCTTGGCTTATGAACAACGCTGCCAACCCCGAGCTCATGGGCATTGCCGACCTCAACCCGTTCTACCAGATGCTCGCCCCGGGCCTGCGCCCGTTTGCCGTCGGCCTTTCCACCGTCGCGGCCATCATTGCCTCGCAGGCGCTCATTACCGGCGCGTTTTCGCTGGTGTCCGAGGCCAGCCGTCTGGACCTCATGCCGCACATGCAGGTCTTCTACCCTGCCGAGACCAAAGGCCAGCTCTACATCCCCATGGTCAACAACGTCATGCTCGTGGGCTGCGTCATCGTGGTGCTGCTGTTCCAGAACTCGGCGCATATGGAAGCCGCCTACGGCCTTGCCATTACGCTGACCATGATGTGCACCACGCTGCTGCTCTTCTTCTACCTGCACGAGGAGCGCAAGCTCAAGGTCGCGCCGTGGATCTTCGCGGCCTTCTTCCTTTTGCTCGAAGGCTTCTTCTTCGTGAGCTCGCTCACCAAGTTCTTCCACGGCGGCTATTTCACCATCCTCATGGCTGCACTCATCATGGGCATTATGGTGTGCTGGTACAATGGCACGGCTGTCGAGCAGCGCCAGTTTACGCTGCTGCCGCTGCGCAGCTACCTGCCGCAGCTCAAGCGCCTGCGCGATGACGATCGCTACGAGCGCCTGAGCGACAACATCGTGTACCTGACCAAGGACACCCATACCGACTACATCGACCGCGACATCGTCTACTCGATTCTGGACAAGCATCCCAAGCGCGCTCGCGCCTGGTGGTTTGTGAATGTCGAGACCATGGACGAACCGCACACTTTTGCCTATTCGGTCGAGACGTTCGGCACCGACTACGTGTTCCGCGTGCATCTGTACCTGGGCTACAAGATCAACCAGCGCGTTAATGCCTATCTGCGTCAGGTCGTTCAGGACCTGGCTGCCACCGGCGAGCTGCCGCCGCAGACGCATGACTACTCGGTCTACAAGGATCCGGGTAACATCGGTACGTTCAAGTTCGTCCTGATCCGTAAGCTTCTGGCGCCCGAAAGCGATGTGGAGCCGAGCGAGCGTACGGCCATCACGCTCAAGTACATCATTCGTCGCGCCGCCGGCACGCCTGCACGCTGGTACGGCCTGGAGAACTCCAACGTGAGCTTTGAGTACGTGCCGCTGTTCACCAAGTTCAAGGCCGTGAACAAGATGCAGCGCCTGGCTCCCAACGAGCGCCCGTAGTCGACGCTTGAGGTTTGGCTGCGAACGGGCAGGCTTGCAATGACAGTGATTGAGTCCTGGGAGGAAACCATGGATGCAAAGGTGCTTGACGGTTGCGATTTTGCGACCGAGCTGGTGCGTGAGGCGCGCGTCGATGCCGCCGAAGATCGGTTCTTTACGAATCGTGCCAACATGGATATGGCCGACCGCGTGATCTCGATCGTGGTGACGGTGCTTGTCGCGGCGTGCGTTTGCGCGCTGCTCGCGCACGTGCTGTTTGTCTAGTGACCGCCGGTTGCAAAGGCTATACACTTGGAACCACCACAAGGGAAACCACCACAAAGGTGCCTGTCCCTTTGTGGTGGTTTTTGTTTTTGAGAGAGGGGCGGGGCACTGATGGACGTCCGTACGGACGGCGATATTGCCGATAGCTTTTGGTGGCGGCGCACAACGCTGACGCGCCGCACTCCTCTGTATGACGCCTGCGTATCGGTGGGGCTGCTGGTCGCGGCGACGATTGTGGGCGCGCTGCTCGACCATCCGGGTCTCGCGCCGAGCATCATGATCGTCTATGTGTTCGCCGTTCAGCTGTGCGCATTCTTTACCTGGAGTCGCCTGTATTGCTTGCTGAGCTCGGCTGCCGCCGTGGCGCTCTACAACTTCTTGTTTGTCGACCCGCGCTACTCGCTGTCGCTTATCGACCGCGGCTATCCCGGCATGTTCTTCATCATGTTCGTGGTCTCGCTTGTGTCGAGCTCGATTGCGTTGGCCCTGCGGCGCGCCTTGGCACAGGCTGCCGCCAGCGACCGCCGCACGCATATGGTGCTCGAGACCAACCGCATGCTGCAGCGGTGCGCCGACGAGCAGCAGATCGTTCACGCCATGGCAACGCAGCTGGCGCGTCTTTCGGGCTGTCCGGTCGTGTGGTACAGCGCCGATGCCGAGGGCGATGACCTGCTGCCGCGTGCGACATACACGGCCGTGGGCGATGCCGCACCGGTGCACGAACTGGCGCCGCAGATGCCGCCGCGGCTCTCGGCGTCCGCCTATGTGGGAACGCCGCTCGACGCCACGTTTGGCGGCTCGGCGTTTTATGGCATCTACCTGACGGTTCGCACAGGCGACGGCTTCGCGCGCTCGGGCGACCCCGCCTCGGTGGTGGGCGTGCTGTCTATCGTTGCCGAGCCCGACGTGCTGACGCACGAGGAGCGAACACTTGCCGATGCCATCGTGAGCGAAGGCGAGCTGGCACTCGATCGCGCCCGCGCCATGGAGGCCCGCGAGGAGGCGGCGGTGCTTGCCAAAAACGAACAGCTGCGCGCCAACCTGCTGCGCTCCATCTCGCACGATCTGCGTACGCCGCTCACCAGTATTTCGGGCAATGCTGATGTCCTGCTCGACCAGGGCTCGACCGGCACCGCCGTGCTCGATGCCCAGACGCGCCGCGGCCTGCTCCTGTCCATTCGCTCGGATGCGCAATGGCTCAACGCCACCGTCGAGAACCTGCTCGCCATCACCAAGCTCGAGGGTGGCGGTATGCGCCTGTCGACCACACTCGAGCTCATGGACGATATCGTCGAGGAGGCGCTGCGCCACGTGAACCCTGCCGTGCGCGAGCACGACCTTAAGGTGGTGGCGTGCGATGAGCCGGCGCTCGTCAACGTCGATGCGCGCCTGATGGTGCAGCTGGTGGTCAATCTGGTGAATAACGCTATCACCTATACACCCGCAGGCTCGCATATCGTGATTTCGATTAGCGTCGACGATGGACGCGTGGCGTGCTCGGTGGCCGATGATGGTCCGGGCATCGCACCCGAGGATCGCGAGCGCATCTTTGAGTCGTTCTATACCGCCAACCATGGCCTGGCCGACAGCCACCGTAGTGTGGGCCTGGGGCTTTCGCTCTGCCGGTCCATTGCGCTGGCGCATGGCGGTAGCATAGAGGTTGCCGCGGCGGACCCGCACGGCTCGGTCTTTACGATTGAGCTTCCCGTCGCCGATGTTTCGTTTGATAAGGAGTAGCGTCGTGCCGAACTCTGCCGTAAAACCGCTCATCTTGGTCGTTGAAGACGACCCCGCCGTTCGCAATCTTATCGTTGCCGCGCTCGAGGCGCACGGCTTGCGTCATATGGCCGTGGAGACCGCCCATGCCGCTATCGCCGCCGCCTCATCGCAAGCGCCGAGCATTGTGCTGCTCGATTTGGGCCTGCCCGATATGGACGGCGTCAAGGTAGTGGAGTCGGTGCGCGCATGGTCGGGCATGCCGATCATCGTGGTCTCGGCGCGCAGCGAGGACGCGGACAAGATTCGCGCGCTCGATGCCGGCGCCGACGACTACCTGACCAAGCCGTTTTCGGTCGAGGAGCTGCTCGCGCGCATTCGCACGACGCTCAGGCGCCTTTCGTATGCGCAAACGGGCGGTGTTGCCTCCGAGGGCTCGTTCGATACCGGTGAGCTGCATATCGATTTTGATGCCGGCATCGCCACGATGGATGGCGAGGAACTGCATCTGACGCCGATCGAGTATAAGCTCCTGTGCCTGCTGGCGCATAACGCCGACAAGGTGCTGACACACCAGTTTATTTTGCACGAGATTTGGGGCACGGCAACTAAGAGCGACCTGGCGAGCCTGCGTGTCTTTATGGGCACGTTGCGTAAGAAGATTGAGTCCGACCCCGCGCATCCGCGCTATATTCAAACCCACGTAGGCATCGGTTACCGATTGGTCACCCAAGGGTAGGACGGCGTCCGCCATCCCAATATGAGTTGCGGTGAAATACGGTCTAAATTTGCCTAATTCCAGGCAAAGCAGTCCGTATTCCACCGCAACTTTGTTTATTTGCCTCTGGGTTTGCTGGCGTAGAACTTCTTCTTTTTTGGTTTACCGGCGGGGGAGGGTTTGCCGTTGCCGCGCGGCCCCCGGTCGCCTGCCTGCACGTGCGCGGGCGCTGCCGCGCGAGGCTTGCGGGCTTCGGGATTGCGCAGCTCCTCGACGCGCTCGGCAATCTCCTCGGCGCTAAAGCCGACTTCGGCCATGGCGTCCTCGATGGGCAGGCGGCGCACGATATAGCAGTGGTGCACCTTCTGGTTGCGTGCGAAATCCTCGGGGATGGTCTGCGCCGTAATGTCCTCCAGCACGACGCCCGCGCGCGCGAGCTTGCGCGTTTCGGGGCGGAAACCGCGCAGGTTGCAGCTAAAGATGGCATGGCCGCCCTGTGCAAGCAGGCGTGAAACGCCGGCCAAAAGCTCAACATGGTCGCGCTGGACATCCCAGGTGCGGCGGCCCATCTTGGACGAGTTCGAAAACGTGGGCGGGTCGACAAAGATTAGGTCCCAGCGGTTGCGCGTCTGGCGCTGGTCGCGAATCCAGGCGAGCACGTCGTCGCGCACAAAGTGATGCTGCGGCCCCACAAAGCCGTTCTGGCGCATGTTGCGCTCGGCCCAGTCTAGGTAGGTGTTCGAGAGGTCGACCGTCACGGTCTCCTCGACGCCGCCGTCTGCCGCATAGCAGGTGGCGGTGCCGGTATAGGCGAACAGATTGAGGAAGCGGCGTGCCTGTTTGGCGTGCTCGCGCACCAGGTTGCGGGTGACGCGGTGATCCAAGAAGATACCCACATCCAAATAGTCGTCAAAGTTGACGGCAAAGGTAAGGCCGCCCTCTTCGATGAGCGGCAGACGACGGCGCGCGATGTTGGCGCGCTCGCCCGAGCCACCCTTGCCGGCGCCCTGTTTGCCGTACTGCGAGCCGCCGCGCGAACGCATGCGGGCCTTGGCGTGCACGTGCTCGGCCGGAACATCAAGAATACGCGGCGCGATGGCCAAGATGTCGAGCATGCGGGCCTGGGCAAGCGCGGGGTCGATGGTCTTGGGTGCGGCGTATTCGGCGATGACGAGCCAGCGGCCCGGCGTCTGCGGGCAGCCCTCGTACAGGTCGATGGCGGCGGAGTAGTCGGGCAGGTCGGCATCGTAGACGCGGTAGCAGCTCACGCCCTCGCGCTTGGCCCACTTGCGGCGCAGGCGGGCATTCTTGCGCAGGCGGTTGGCGAACTGCTCAGACTCGGGAATGAGCACGGGCAGCGGCTTGCCGTCGCCCAGGTCGAGCATGGCGGCAGGCTCGGGCATGGCGGAAGCAGCGGCTTCGCCTTGGGCATCTGCGGTCTGCTCCTCGGCATCTGCACTGGTCGCAGCCTCAAACGCTGCGGCGGCGTGGTCGAGCGAAGGCCAAACCTCAATAGCCGCCTCCTCGTTATTGGGCATGACGGCGATGGAGCGCGCGGGCTCGGCATGGAGCGCGCGGGCCAGCAATCCGTCGCGGGTGAGCGCGGCGACCGGCGCTGCGGCAAGCTCGGGCGCGCGGCGCAGCTCGCCTACCAACGTCATGGCGTCGTGCATGAGCGAAAGCGGGGTCTCGGTCGTATCCGCGACCACGGCGGCACCGGCGACGGCGCCCGCATGGTCCAGCATGGTGGCTGGCTTGGCAGCGCAAAAGTCGACAAAACGCTTATAGCCGGCGCACTTGACCATGCGCTCGGCGGTCTTGCGGGCGGCGGGGTCGATGTCTACAGCCACGATGCGCGCCTGGCGCTCGCGCGCTGCCGCTTCGCGCTCGCGCGCCTCGGCAAGCAGCTGCTCCCACAGGGCGGCGTCGTGCAGCTGCCAGCCCTCAAAGCCCCAGCGCTCGCGTGTGGCGCCCGGGGCGCGGTCGGTCAGAATGTTCACGGCTTCCAGCAACAGGCCGCCGCCGGCGCACGAGGCATCGATCAGCGTGGGCAGGGCTTCGTTCTCGTAATCATCGGCCGTCAGCTCGCGCTCGCACAGTGCGGTCCAGCCGACCTGCGCCAGCACCAGGGCGGCGTAGTCGGGGCGCAACACGTGCGCACCCTCGCCGGCACGGGTCGCCGCGGGCGGCAGGCGCTTGAACAGCGGGTCGCCCGAAAGGTCCAGGCTGATGCTCGCGCGGCGCTGGCGCAGCGAAAGCAACAGGTGAACGTCGGGATCGGCAGCGTCGACATCGGCGCGACGGCCCGTGGTCTCGGCCAGACGGTCGCACAGCGCGTCCTTGGCGCGCAGGGCCGAGAAGCGCGTGTTGCGCAGCTGCTCGGTCACGCCGCGGGCGGTGATGGCGATGGTGGCGCCGGGGCGGATGATGGTCTCCCAGGCGATGTCGTAAACGCTGTCGTACAGTTCATCGGCATCCTGCGCCTCAAAGCGCCCGAGTACCACGAACACACGGCTCGCCAGGCGCGACCACAGACAGGCGCGGTAGCCTTCTTCGAGCTCGCCCTCAAATGTAGCGCGGCCCTTCAGCCGGCGAACATGCGAAAGCCCGAGGCGTTTAAGCTCATCGGCGAGTGCGGACTCAAAGCCCTCGGGGCAGCTTGCGTAAAATTCCATGGGTGACCTCTCTGGTTGCGTCGCTCCATTATATGATGGATGCTTCGTTTACTCTCGCCCCCGAAAGGAACCCATATGATTGATGCGTGCCCCGATTCCGCCGTGCTCTTTTTTGACGTGGACGGCACGCTGACGTCGTTCGATCCCGACAACATGACCGACAAGGACTTTTCGGCGGTTCACCCCTCGCAGGCGGTCGTCGAGGCGTTTCATCGTCTGCGCGACGCGGGACACCAGGCATTTATCTGCACGGGTCGTCCCTTGTGGCTGATTGCCGATGGCCTGCGCGCGCTGAACCCGGCGGGTGTCGTTGCCATGGCGGGAGCGACGCTCGAGGTCGAGGGCCGCGTGGTGCATGAGGACTGCTTTGACGAGGACGTTATCGAGGAGCTTGCGCGCCGTATGGCCGCGGCAGGGATTGAGGCCTTTTTCGAGACCAACGTGGCTACTTTTGCCCTGGAACCCGCGGGTGTTGAGCAGTCGTCTCTGATCGGCACTTCTGTGGTGCACAGCACCGAGGAAATGCGCGTCGACGGCCGTCTGCGCGTGGGCAAGGTGTGCATCGTCGCGAGCTACCTGGCTCGCGTAGCCAACGATGACGGCTTTATCGATCGCGAGTTTGAGCTGTGCAACACCGGTGGTCAGAATCGCGAGCTGAGTCCCAAGGGCATTGACAAGGGCGTGGGCGTGGCGCGAGCGCTGGAATACCTGGGTCGCACCGGCAACGCGCGCACCTTTGGCTTTGGCGATTCCGGCAACGATCTGGGTATGCTCGCCGCTGTCGAGACGGCCGTGGCCATGGGCAACGCCATGCCCGAGGTCAAGGCGCTCGCCGACTACGTGACTGATGATGTCGCACACGACGGCACCGTCACAGCGATGCAGCATTTTGGCCTCATCTAATGAATCCCGCGTTCTGACGCTTGCTCAAACTGCGACTCTTTGCTTTTGCATGCTCAATCGATTTATCAATCCAAACACTGAGGTGTTTATACCGTTCGCCGAGAAGATAAAAAACCGCAGTTCACGCCTTGATAAACGTAGGTAAAGTGTTTAGCAGTTTATCGGCCGTATGCTAACGAAAGGAATCAGGCAGATGGCAATCAAGGTGTTCGCTGACGGTGCAAACCTCGAGGGCATGCTCGACATGTACGAGAACGGCAACGTTCAGGGTTTCACGACCAACCCGTCCCTTATGAAGAAGGGCGGCGTGACGGATTACCGCGCGTTTGCCAAGGAGGTCCTGGCCCATATCACCGATGTGTCCGTCTCGTTTGAGGTCTTTGCCGACGACGTCGAGACCATGGAGGTCGAGGCGCGCGAGATCGCTACCTGGGCCGAGAACGTCTACGTCAAGATTCCGTGCGTGACCACCAAGGGCGAGTCCACCGCCGAGCTGGTGCGCAAGCTTTCGGCCGACGGCATCAAGGTCAACGTCACCACCATCTTTACGCCTAAGCAGGTTGACGAGATGGTCGAGGCCGTTGACACCGAGACGCCGTCCATCATCTCGCTCTTTGCCGGCCGCATCGCCGACACCGGCGTCGACCCCATTCCGTTTATGACGGAGTCGGTCAAGAAGGCCGCTGCCAAGTCCAACTGTGAGGTCCTGTGGGCGTCCACGCGCGAGCTTATCAACATTTATCAGGCCGAGGCCTGCGGTTGCCAGATTATCACGGTACCCAACAGCATCCTGGCCAAGCGCAAGAACATCGGTCGCGACCCGTACGAGGTCTCGCTCGATACCGTGCGCGGCTTTGCCAAGGATATCGCCGCTTTGGGCTTCCATATCCTGCCGTAACGCGAACACTGGCTACGCCGCGGGCTGCTCGCCCCGGCCTTTCCTTTCCCTATCGCTCACGCGCTTCTCGAGGGTCGCGCTAGGCAAAGGAAAGGCCGGGGCTGCCGACACGAGCTTGCCAGCAAGTTGGCGCTTGGCTTCCATATCCTGCCGTGGGCAAAGGTACCCCTGCCTGCGCCGTGCAAAATTGAGAGTATTCAGCAAGGTAAAGGCTTTTACCAGTTGGGTGAAGCACGGAACGGCCCCCGTTTTGGCTCTGACGACGCTAAAACGGGGGCCGTTTTTTGCTTTTTCGTCTCTGAGGGGCATCCGGAACGGTGGAATTTGCAGAATACTCGCGATTTTGCACGTCGCTGCAGGGGGTACCTTTGCTTTGGCGGTTTACTTGCCCTGCACCATGGTGAGGGAGATCTTCTTGCGGTCGCGATCGACCTTTTCAATCCACACCTTGACCGTGTCACCGACGCGCACCACGTCGCTCGGGTGCTTGACGAAGTGGTTGGCCAGTTTGGAGATGTGCACGAGGCCGTCCTGGTGCACGCCCACGTCGACGAAGGCGCCAAAGTCCACAACGTTGCGCACCGTGCCCTTGAGTTCCATGCCGGGTTCCAGGTCGTCGATGGAAAGCGCCGAGCGGCTAAAGACCACCTCGGGCGCGTCGTCGCGCGGGTCGCGGCCGGGCTTCTTGAGCTCGTTGACGATGTCGATGAGCGTGAGGGTGCCGCAGTTCAGGTCGCTTGCCAGCGCCGAGATGCTGCCCAGGCGGCGCTCGATGTCGGGCACGCCGCCGCGGCTGAGCTCGCTGGCCCCAACGCCGGCGCGCTTCAGGACGGACGTGGCCACCTCGTAGCTCTCGGGGTGGACGCTTGTCGCGTCGAGTGGGTTCTTGCCGCCGCTAATGCGCAGGAAACCCGCGGCGTTCAGGTATGCCTTGGGTCCCAGCTTGGGGACCTTCTTAAGCTGGCGGCGATCGGTAAAGGCGCCGTTTTCCTCGCGGTAGGCCACGATGTTTTTGGCCACGCTCGGCGTGATGCCCGATACATATCCCAGCAGGCTTGCGCTCGCGGTGTTTACGTCGACGCCCACGCGGTTAACGACGTCCTCCACCACGTGGCCCAGAGTGCGCGAGAGCTCGGCCTGGTCAAGGTCGTGCTGGTACTGGCCCACGCCGATAGACTGGGGCGGAATCTTGACGAGCTCTGCCAGCGGGTCTTGCAGGCGACGGCCCAGGCTCATGGCGCCACGCACGGTGACGTCCAGGTCGGGATATTCCTGGCTGGCGAGCTCGGAGGCGGAGTACACCGACGCGCCGGCTTCGTTAACGATGGTGTAGCGAAGGCTGGGCGCCTGCTCGGCAATGAACTCCGAGACGACTTCCTCGGTCTCGCGGCTGGCGGTGCCGTTGCCGATGACGATGGTGTTGACGCCGTCCTTCTTGACGAGACGGGCGAGCTCGCGCTTGGTGCCGGCGACGTCGTGGCGCGGCTTGGTGGGGTAGACCACGCCGTGGTCGAGCAGCTTGCCGGTCTCGTCCATAACGGCGACCTTGCAGCCGGTGCGGTAGCCCGGATCGAGCGCGAGCACGCGGGCGCCGCGCACGGGGCGTGCCGAGAGCAGGCCCTCAAGGTTCTTGGCAAAGACGTTGATGGCCTCGGTCTGGGCGCGAACGGTGAGCTTGGCGCGGGCCTCGCGTTCCAGCGAGGGGGCCATCAGGCGCTTGTAACCGTCGGCGATGGCGGCGTCAAAGACGGACGCGAAGACGCCTTGGCGTCGGGGCCAACGGCTGCCGAGGCGTGCCGTGGCAGCGGCGCCGTCGACGTTCACGCGCACGCGGAGCTTGCCCTCGCGCTCACCGCGGTCGATAGCCAGCACACGGTGGTTGGGGATGCGGCGCAGCGGCTCATCATAGCTGTAGTACGGCTCGTAGGGGGTCTTCTCGGCGGGGGCGGTGGCCTTGACGATGATGTCGGCGGTGTTTTGCGTAAAGGCGCGCAGGTCGGCGACGTTCTCGGGGTCTTCGGCCACCGTCTCGGCCACGATGTCGGCGGCGCCGGCGAGCGCCTTCTCGGGCGTGTCGAAGCCGGCCTCCTCGTTGACGTATGCCGCGGCGGTGTCGAGCGCGCTGCCCTTGGCCGAGGCCTGCATGATGATCATGTTGGCAAGCGGCTCCAGGCCTGCCTCGCGGGCCTTCTGTGCGCGGGTCATGCGCTTTTTGCGGTAGGGCTTGTAGAGGTCCTCGACACGCTGGAGCTGCGTGGCCTCGCGAATCTGCTGCTCGAGTTCGGGCGTGAGTTTGCCCTGGGCGTCGATGAGCAGAATGACGTCCTCTTTACGCTGCTCAAGATTGCGCAGGTAGGACAGTCGCTCGTCGAGTGCGCGCAGGGCGACGTCGTCCATGCCGCCCGTGGCTTCCTTGCGGTAGCGCGAGATAAAGGGGATGGTGTTGCCCTCGTCGATGAGCTTGACGGCCGCCTCGATGTTGGCGGCCTTAAGGTTGAGCTCGCGGGCGAGCTGGGCGATAAGATCCATGGGACTCCTTGCGTTTAAGGTGCGTTTGCAGCACAGGGCTACCAAGGATACCACCCGTCCCAAAAGGCTGTTTTGGGACCGCGCCACGAAAACGGCCTATCTACTACGTTTTACCCGTAGGGGTTGACCATACCTGGTTTTACCGAAAGTCGGCAAGCCGTTTACCTGCGGTTTTTATCTCGAGAAATTCGGCGTGCTTGAGGGTGATCGGTTAAGCGTAGTAGATAGGCCCATTTCGTGGCGAACGAACCAAGCTGAGACGCAAAATAGCCTCGCTCCAGAATAATCGTCGGCAAGGTAGCAAAAAGCCCCGCGGGCAGGAGGCTGCTCGCAGGGCAAAGAAGAGGGGCTTGTTGGTGGCGGACCGAAGGGCTCGGCATGGGGTTTCTGCCGAGGCCTGCCCTAATACAGCGTTACAGCTCGACGAGCTGGCCGGTCTCGGCGGCCTCCTTGATGGCGTTGAGAAGCGTGAGCGTCTTGACGTTGTCGGCGGGGGTCACGACGGGCTCGACCTCACGGCGGACAACCTTCACAAAGTGCTTGAGCTGCATCTTGTGCGGCAGCGCCGGGTCCACGGCCGGAATCTCCATCTGCAGCGGCTTGTGCCAGTTGGAGGCGCCGTCGTAGGAGAACTGGTGTAGGCGGGGTAGCGACAGAGCGCCCAAGGTTCCGCCGATAAAGTAGGCGTCGGCGTCGAAGGGACGGTACTGCGGGTCCTCGCGAGCGGTCGCCTCCCAGTTCCAGGGGCTGGCGGTGGCGTCGGAGATGGTCATGCTCGCAAGCGCGCCGTCGGCAAAACGGACGTTGACCACGGCGGAGTCCTCGGTCTCAAAACCGCGGGCGGCGCTGGACTGCATGCCTTGGACGGCAATGGGCTCGCCCAGCAGGTAGCGGAGCAGGTCGACGTCGTGCACCAGGTTGACCAGGATCGGGCCGGCACCCTTCTTGCGGCGCCACTCGACGTCAAAGTACTCGTCGTTCTTATAAATCATGTAGTGGAAGCTCGACACGGTGAGCTTGCCCAGCTCGCCGGACTCGATGATCTCCTTGGCCTTGTTGACGAAGGGGTTGTGGCGACGGTGCTGACCCACGAGCACGGGCACGCCGGCGGTCTCGGCCTCGGCGGCGAAGGCCTGGGCATCCTCGAGATCGTTGGAGATCGGCTTTTCGACCAGCGGCACGATGTTGCGCTTCACAGCCTCGCGGGCAACGCCCAGGTGCAGGTCGTTGGGGGTGGCGATAATGACGGCCTCGGGCTTGACCTCGTCCATCATCTGGGCGGGATCGGTGTAAAACGGCACGCCGGTGGCCTCGGCCGTGGCGCGGGCGCCCTCAAAGGCGTCGGCGATGGCGACGAGCTCGGCCTCGGGCTCCTCGGTGACAAAGCGGATGTGGTTGCGGCCCATGGCGCCGGCGCCGATAACGGCAATGCGGACGGGGTTGAGCTCAGACATTTCGACTCCTTAATACTGGTGACCGGTGGAATGCGACAAAGGGGCTGTTCCTTTGTCGCATCGGTAAAACTAGGCGGACTTCTTCTTGCTGTCGGAGACCATCATGTAGACGGTGAGCACGACGGCGATGGCGGCGATCACAATGGCGCCGTAGAAGGACTGCTGGTAGGCGGCGCTGCCGGCCTCGGCGTGATACAGCACGGCGGTGATGGGCTGGCTGATCCAGGTGGAAGCGGCATAACCCAAAAACATGATGCCGTAGTTGACGCCGATGTTGCTGGTGCCAAAGGCGCCACCGGTGAGCGGCGGGTAGATGACGAGCAGAGCGCCAAAGCTAAAGCCGAGCAGGGCGAGCGCCACAAAGAACGTGCTCTGCGTAAAGCTCATCGACATGATGACGAGTGCGACGATGGTGACGACAAGGCTGATGAGCAGCGACTTGTAGGCGCCGAGCTTGTCGATGATCTGGCCAAAGGACAGGCGGCCAACCAGGTTGGCGCAGGTGTTGACGGAGACCACCACACCGCCGAGGGCGACGGCCGCGGCGCTCGTGGGGTCGGCGAAGAGCTGGACGGCGGCGATGGAGGCAACCTTGCCCACGAGCAGGGTGCCCGCGGTGGCGGCAAAGGCGAAGGTGACGATGAGGACCCAGAAGCGTGGGGTCTTGACCATCTCGCCTGGGGTGAGGTCACCGAAGGTGCCAGCGTGCGCGCCGCCCTTTGGGGCCTCGAAGCCCTCGGGCAGCCAACCGGCCTCGGGGGCCTTCAGGAACAGGGCGGAGGCAGCAATCGTCACAAAGAAGATGACGCCGAGCGCCTTAAGGGCGCCAAAGATGCCCAGGCTCGGGATGAGCAACGAGGCGAGCACCGGGGAGAGCACGGCGGGGCCGGCGGTCGAAGCGGCCAGGGTGATGCCGGAGGCAAGGCCCTTTTTGTCGATGAACCACTTTTGACCGGTGGTGAGTGCCGGGTTGTAGCCCAGGCCGTTGCCGATGGCGGCGACGAGCGAGAACCACAGGTAGAACTGCCACGGCTCGGTGACGGTGCCGGACATGAACCAGCCCAGGCCGTAGCACACGGCGGCAGCGATCACGACGTTGCGCGGGCCGATCTTATCGGAGATGCGGCCGGCGAAGATGCCCGTCACGGCCATGATGGTCTGAAAGACCGGGAAGGCCCAGGTAAGAGCACTGGACCACTCGGGGTAGACGGCGAGCAGGTTCTTGCTCACGACGGAATACAGCGCGATTGAGCTGATGAAGAACATGGTGACGCACGCGGCGGAAAGCACGACGGCGCGACCCTTGTTGGAGTTGGTGGAAGCCATTGGACTCTTTCTAATCGATACGGGGGAGGAGCGGGCGTATCCGCGGGCCTCCCTGTTAGGTTGGTTTACTGGTCAGTCGGCTTGGCGACGCCGGACTCATCGGACCAAAGCTCGACACCCTTGTTCTTGAGGTAGTTGTCGGCATAGGCGCGACGGCCGCCGGGCTTGGCGGTGAGGTCGCCCATCATGTTGGAGAAGCCGCCATCGACCTTGATGGCGTCGCCGGTGGTAAAGTCCGAGCGCTTGGACGCCAGGAACATGACGGCGTTGGCGATATCGCTGACCTCGCCGATGCGGCGCGTGGCGATGAGGCGGCTGCGGCTCTTTTCGACCTCGGGGTCGGCGTAGAAATTGGCCGACATCGGGGTCTTAACGAAGCAGGGCTCGACGCAGTTGGAGCGCACGCCGTAGGGGCCCCACTCGGCAGCCAGCATCTTGGACATCATGTTGACGCCCGCCTTGGTGGAGCTGTACACGCCCGAGAACGTCTCGGGGGAGTGGCTGGCGACGGTCGAGATGTGAACTAGGCGGCCCTGGCCGGCCTTGATCATCTCGCGACCAAAGCGCTGCGAGGTGATGAAGTAGCCGGTGAGATTGACGTTGATGACCTCGTTCCAGTCACTCAGCGGCAGGTCTTCCATGGCTGCGAAGCGCAGGATGCCGGCGGTGTTGACGAGGACGTCGACGTGGCCGAAGTCGGCGATGGTGGCATCGACGGCGGCCTGAACCTCGGCCTCGTCGGTGGCGTTCATCTTGTAACCCTCGGCGTGGATGCCAAACTCGGCAGCGAGGTCGGCGGCAGCGGCCTTGACCTTCTCCTCGTCCAGGTCGAGCAGGACGACGTTAGCGCCATTGCGGGCGAACTCGCGGCAAATCTCGACGCCCATGCCGCCGAGCGCTCCAGTCACAGCGCAAACATCGCCCTCGAGCTTAAGCCAATTGCTCATAGGAACTTCCCTTCTTATGCCTCCCGGTGGGTCGCTCCCATTAACCGACCCACGTGGTTTTCGCTGGTTATCGTATGCTTTGCATTTGCGCAGGTGAATTGCATATTTGTTAGAATGGCGTTAACCATAGGTTTACACTGTGCGATGCAGTTTATTCTCAATTGAGCGCATGACCTGCGAAAACAACCTCCTGTGGCACCATGTGGCCACGGGCGCGAAAACGGGAGATTGACGTGTACGATCGACGACTTGAGGCCATATCGGCCGCTGCGGAGCTGGGAAGCTTCTCGCGTGCGGCGGCACAATTGCGCGTGTCGACTCCGGCGCTCGTCAAGCAGGTGTCGGGCTTCGAGGCCGAGTTCGGCATCACGCTGTTCGAACGCTCGCACTCGGGCGTCAAAGTGACGCCGGCCGGCGCACTGCTGGTGGACGACGCGCGCTCGATCATGCGGCAGTCCGAGGACGCGCTGCGCCGTGCCCGACGCGCGGCGGGCGATGGCGGTGCCGTGCGCCTGGGCGTGTCGATGATGTGCCCGGGGCGCCAAACGCTGTCGATGTGGTCGGGCATCCACGATCTGGAACCGTCGCTGCGATTTGAGATCGTGCCGGTGAGTGACCTCTACGACGAGCGCGAGACCGTCATGCGCAGTCTTGGTCGCGAAGTGGATGTAGTGCAGTCGAGTTTTTCGACCCCGCGCTGGGGCGACGCCTGCCAAAAGCTCCTTATCGTTAACGTACCGTTTTATATTGATGTGCCGCGCACGAGCCCGCTGGCGCGCAAGAATCGTATTTCGATCGCCGACTTGGAGGGTATGCGTCTGCGCGCACTGCGCCACGGCAACGACGCCATGGACAGCCTGCGCATCGACCTGTTGGCCGACGGCGGTGTGGACGTGATCGACGTGGATAGCTTTGACTTTGCGCTCTTTAACGAGGCTAACGAGGCGGAGGAAAAGGGCGACGCGGTGCTCACCTGCGGAGCGTGGTCGGGGGTGCACCCAGCCTTTGTGGGCGTGCCGTTCCTGTGCGGTCGCGAGGTGCCGGTCTTTCTGCACTACCCGCTCGAGCCCACCCTCCAAGTCCAAAAATTCGTCAACGCCATGGCACAACTTCTCAAATAGCTATCGTGTCGATGATTCTTTAATTCCCGTCCTAGAAAAATCATCTGGTAGAGTTGACCTCACGTGAATTTCAGCACACTGCGTATCACCTGTGCTTTTGTCATTTGGGGGAGTGAACTTGTGAATACTTCTGTCGCCAAGAAAGCCAGTCGGGCGATGCGCCTGCTCATGATGGTGCTCACGGCAGTTCTCATCTTCTTCTTCATTAATGTTATGCTGCTCGTCTCCGATATCCAGGGCACGGCGCGCGTGGTCAACTACACCGGTCTGGTGCGCGGTACCACGCAGCGAATCGTTAAGCTCGAGGACGCGGGCCAGCCTCAAGATGACCTGCTCAAAGCCGTGGATTCATACATCAACGGTTTGCGTTACGGAAGTGACAATCTCAACCTCGTCCGTCTCGACGACGACGAGTATCAGGCAAAGATGACCGAGCTTGCAAGTTATTTTGATGAGCTTTGCGCCGAGATCGTCCGCGTGCGCGAAGTCGGCTACGAGAACACCGGTATCATCGCGATGAGCGAGGAGTTCTTTGGCATTTGCGACGATGCTACGCGACTCGCAGAGGACTACTCTCAGGAGAAGGCGTCGGCGCTCAACTATCTCGAGGGCCTGGTGATCATCGACATCGTGGGCTTGGTGGCGACCTTTGCGGTCGAACTTGTTCGCGCGGTGCGCACTGCCGCGCTCAACCGCGAGCTGCAGAACAAAGTCTATCTCGACGAAGCCACAGGACTGCCCAATAAGAATAAGTGCGAGGAGATCTTGGGGCAGGAGCATCCCGTTTCCGCTGAACCGCCCGTTGCGCTGTGCGTCTTCGACCTTAACAATCTGCATACGGTCAATAACAACTTCGGCCACGAGAAGGGCGACGAATACATCCGTTCTTTTGCCCAGCAGCTGGGGTGCGTGGCGTCCGAGACCTGCTTTGTAGGCCGCGACGGTGGCGATGAGTTTATCGCGGTGCTGCGGGATGCCGATCGAGCTGCCGTGGAGTCCTGTCTCGCTCGGGTTCGTGCGAACGTGAACGAGTATTCCGAGGCTCACCCCGACATGCCTATCAGCTATGCGGTGGGCTACGCGCTTTCCAGTGATTTTGATGAACCGCCTACGATGCGCGAGCTCTTTTCCCAGGCCGACAAAAACATGTACATCGACAAGAACCGCGTAAAGACAGCTGAGGCAGCCGGGCTGCAACGCGAGGAACGGTAAGCTTGTAACGAAGGGCATAGAAAAGCCTCCGCAGCCCGTGTGTGCTGCGGAGGCTTTATTCGTTGCGGTGCATTGTGTTTGGGTCGTTGAGATGAGTCGATTTGCCCCGAAAGAGGAGGGCGTTGACCTTAGGGTCATGCCCGACGAATGAGCGGCAAATCGGCCATCTCGGCGAGCCGAACTACTCCAGCTCAAACGCTCCGGTATAGAGCTGGTAGTAATACCCGCGCTTGGCAATCAGCTCGTCGTGGTTGCCGCGCTCGATGATGCGGCCGTGGTCCAGACAGATGATCGCGTCGGAGTTGCGCACGGTGGACAGGCGGTGCGCGATGACAAACGTCGTGCGGCCCTCCATGAGCTTGTCCATGCCTGCTTGCACGATGGCCTCGGTGCGAGTGTCGATGCTCGACGTGGCCTCGTCCAGAATCATCGCCGGCGGATCGGCGACGGCGGCGCGGGCGATCGAGATCAGCTGGCGCTGGCCCTGCGACAGCTGCGCGCCGTTGCCGGTGAGCATGGTGTCGTAGCCGTCGGGCAGGCGGGTGATAAAGTCGTCCGCGCCGGCGAGCTTGGCCGCCGCGATGCACTCCTCGTCGGTAGCGTCCAGGTTGCCGTAGCGGATGTTATCCATCACGGTGCCGGTGAACAGGTTCACGTCCTGCAGCACCACGCCCAGCGAGCGGCGCAGGTCTGCCTTGCGGATCTTGTTGACGTTGATGCCGTCGTAGCGAATCTTGCCGTCGGCGATGTCATAGAAACGGTTGATGAGGTTGGTGATGGTCGTCTTACCGGCACCGGTGGCGCCGACAAACGCGACCTTCTGGCCCGGCTTGGCAAACACGGACACGCCGTGCAACACCTCGTGGTCGGGCGTGTAGCCAAAGTCCACGTTGTCCATGACCAGATCGCCGCGCAGCGGCACGTACTCGATCTCGCCGGTTGCGCGGTGCGGATGTTTCCACGCCCACATGCCGGTGTGGTGGTCGGCCTCCTCGAGCTGCCAGGTGTCGGGGTTCACCTGAGCGTTGACGAGCGTCACATAGCCTTCGTCGGCTTCGGGCTCCTCGTCGATAAGCTCAAAGATACGGTCGGCGCCGGCGAGGCCCATGACCACGGCGTTGATCTGCTGCGAGATCTGGCCGATCTGTCCGCAGAACTGCTTGGTCATGTTGAGGAACGGCACCACGACGGCGATGGACAGTGCCATGCCCGAGATGCTCAGGTTGGGCACGCCCAGCGCCAGGAAAATGCCGCCTGCCAGTGCGACCAGCACGTAGAGCAGGTTTCCCAGGTTCATAAGGATGGGCATGAGGATGTTGGCGTACATGTTGGCCTTCTGCGAGACCTCGAAGAGCTTCTCGTTGCGCTCATCGAAATCGGCCTCGGCGGCGGACTCGTGGCAAAACGCCTTGACGACCTTCTGACCGTTCATGACCTCCTCGATATGACCTTCGACCACGCCGAGCTCGGTCTGCTGTGCAATGAAGAAGCGCGCGGAGTTGGATCCGAGGAGCTTGGTCATAAAGGTCATAAAGGCGACGCCGGCAATGATGACCAGGCACATCCAAACGCTGTAGTACAGCATGATAAAGAACACCGTGACGATGACGATGGTCGTCATGAGCAGGTTGGGCAGCGACTGGCTGATCATCTGGCGCAGCGTGTCGATGTCGTTGGTGTAGTGGCTCATGATGTCGCCGCGCTGGTGCGTGTCGAAGTAGCGAATCGGCAGGTCCTGCATGCGGTTGAACATCTTCTCGCGCAGCTTCTCGAGCGAGCCCTGCGTGACGATGGCCATGGCGCGGTTCCAGAACAGCGAGGACAGGATGCCGACGCCGTAGATGCAGGCGAGGGTGGTCACGAGCTGTGCGATTTTGGGCTGTGCAGCTTCCCAATCGCCCGACTGCCACGATTCGCTAATAATCTGCAGGGCGCTCTGAAGGAAGGTCGCGCCGATGGAGTTGATGATGGCGCAGAGCACCACGCCGACGACGACGAGGGGCAAAAGCACGGGGTAGAAGCCAAAGAGCGTCTTGATGAGGCGCGACATGGTGCCGCCCTTGCGGTTGAGAGCGCGCTCGGCGGTCGTTGCCTTACTCATGTGCCTCGCCTCCTTCCTGGGTCTGAGCTTGCGTTGCGGATGCCTCGGCGTCGGCCTCGACGGCCCCTTCGCCCTCGGCAGACATCTTGTTTTGCGAGGTAAAGGTCTCGCGGTAGATTTCGCTCGTCTTAAGCAGCTCGTCATGGTTGCCGATCTGCGCGATGCGGCCACCTTCCATGACGATGATGTGGTCTGCGTCCTGCACGGAGCTAATGCGCTGGGCGATGATGAGCTTGGTCGTGTTAGGCAGATAGCTTGCCAGCCCTGCGCGGATCTTGGCGTCGGTCTTGGTGTCGACGGCACTGGTGGAGTCGTCCAGGATCAAGATCTTGGGGCGACGCAGCAGGGCACGCGCAATGCACAGGCGCTGCTTCTGACCGCCGGAAACATTGGAGCCGCCCTGCTCGATCCAGGTGTCGTAGCCCTTGGGGAAGCCGTCGACAAACTCATCGGCGCAGGCCAGATGTGCCGCCTCGCGGACTTCCTCGTCGGTGGCGTTCGGGTCGCCCCAGCGCAGGTTCTCGGCGATGGTGCCGCTAAACAGCACGTTTTTCTGTAGCACCATGGCCACTTGGTGACGCAGTGCGTCCAGGTCGTAGTCGCGCACGTCCATGCCGCCCACGCGCACGGTGCCTTCGGTGGCGTCGTACAGGCGGGCGATGAGGTTTACGAGCGTGGACTTGGCCGAGCCAGTGCCGCCGATGATGCCGATGGTCTCGCCGCTCTTAATGTGCAGGTCGATATCGTCGAGCGCCTGGCGCTTCGCATGCGCGGAATACTTAAAGCTCACGTGGTCAAAGTCGATGGAACCGTCGGCGACCTCGAGCACGGGCTCGGCGGGATCGGCGATCGTGGGCTCGGCGGCCAACACCTCGGTAATGCGGTGCGCCGATTCGTCGGCCATGGTCACCATGACAAAGATCATCGACAGCTGCATCAGGCTCATGAGGACCTGGAAACCATAGGTAAAGATCGAGGAGAGCTGGCCCACGTCGAACAGCGTGCCCTGGCTCGTGATGATGAGCTTGGAGCCCAGGTAGATGATGACGACAAACGCGCCGTTGACGCAGATGTTCATCATGGGGTTGTTAAAGGCCAGCAGCTTCTCGGCGCGGGTGAAGTCCATCTGGACGTCGCGTGCGGCGGTCGCGAACTTCTCCTTCTCAAAGTCTTCGCGCACATAGCTCTTGACCACGCGCATGCCGGTGACGTTTTCCTCGACGGACTCGTTAAGGGCGTCGTACTTATGGAACACGCGCGAGAAGATGGGGCGCACCTTAAAGATGATAAAGAACAGTCCAAAGCCCAGCAGCGGAATGATGACCAGGTAGACCATGGCGACGCTGCCGCCCATGATAAACGCCATGGTAAAGGCGAAGATCAATACCAGCGGCGCGCGCACGGCGATACGGATGATCATCATAAAGGCCTGCTGCACGTTGTTGATGTCGGTGGTCAGGCGCGTGACGAGCGAGGAGCTCGAGAACTCATCGATGTTGGCAAAGCTGAACGTCTGGATCCTGTAGAACAGGTCGTGACGCAGGTTCTTGGCGAACCCGCAGCTCGCATGGCTGCAGGTGACGCCGGCCGCGGCGCCAAAAGCAAGTGACGTCAGCGCGATGAGCACCAAAAAGCCTGCAGTGGGAAGCATCTCGGCTACGGTGGCGCCGTCTTTGATGGCGTCGATCAGGTTGGCGGTGATAAATGGAATCAGCATCTCGCAGAGCACCTCGCCAAGCACGAGCAACGGCGTGGCAACGGTGACTTTCATATAGTCGCGGATGCTGCCCATGAGGGTTTTAATCATCCAGTTCCTCCCAGGTTACGCGGATTTTATCGAGCATTTCGGCGAGGTCCTCGCGTTCGTCGTGGGTGAGCGCGCTAAAGGCCTGTTTTCTAAAGCGGATGCGGGCCGCCTGGTCGATGCGGGCGTTTTCCCGGCCGGTTTCGGTCAGGCGAATGGTGAGTTGCCGTCGATCCTTGGGGTTACGGCTGCGTTCAATGAGGCCGTTGACCTCGAGCTTGGACAGGATTTCGGAAAGCGACCCCGGCTTGAGGTCAAAGTGCATGCCGAGTTCCTGCTGCGACATCTCGCCGCCGGGCTGTTTGGCCAGCAGGCAGATAATGGGCGCCTTGCCGGACACGCCTCCGCCATGAAAATGCATGTAATGGCCGCAAAAGCCCAGGCCGCTCAGGATGCGCTTGGCGAGTTTGTCTTCAGCGCTGACCGCTTCGGGTATGTCTACCGGTTGCGACGGGTCACCGCCGGGCTCATGCGGAAGGACGAGTGGTTCAACACACATATCTAAGCTTCGCTCCTCTCTTTAGTTAGGTAGTGGAATTGTTTTGTGCCTAACCAATTTAGGAGCGTGAGAAATGAATGTCAAGGTACCAAACTTATAGTTACGGCGTTTTGCCAAACGCCGTAACCGCTCGACGCTGCGCGGGCCGCATTTGGACAATCTGACGTTCAACTTCAAGGGCGCGACCAGAAGGTCAGCGCCCTTTCGTTTCGCGTCACCTTGTCTCAAATGCGACCCGCTCGCTGTCGTTGCCAAAACATCGACGTTGCCCTTTTTGGCACTTGGGACGTTCCTCTTGTGCCGGTAGATGGGGACACTCCTTGTCAAGGGATTGGTGCAGGGGGGACAGGCTGCCCTCTCATTTCCGAAACCTTTCCGCAACAATTCGTCCTCCGTGGCGCCAGTGCCCGTTCACAACGTCCCCTGCGCTACACTTAGTTGCACTATGGCGCCATCGTGCCGCGCCCGACCCAAGGGGGACTCTCATGAAGAACACTCAGCTGCTGCTGATCAACGATATGTGCGGCTACGGCAAGGTCGCGCTTTCCGCCATGCTGCCGGTGCTGTCGCATATGGGCTATCGCATCCACAATCTGCCGACGGCGCTGGTGTCCGATACACTCAACTATCCCAAGTTCTACATCCATGACACCACCGAGTACGTGCGCCAGAGCCTCGCTATCTGGGAGGAGCTCGGGTTTGAGTTCGACGCCATCTCGACCGGCTTTATCGTGACCGAGGAAGAGACGCGCATCATCTCGGACTTTTGCCACCACCGTGCGCAAAAGGGCACCAAGGTGTTCGTCGACCCCATCATGGGCGACAACGGCAAGCTCTACGCCGGCGTGCCCGAGTCCACGATCGGTCTCATGCGCAGCCTGCTCGAGTGCGCTGACTATGCGGTGCCAAACTACACCGAGGCATGCCTGCTCACCGATACGCCCATTGCCGAGCAAATCACGCCCGATGAGGGCCGCGCTCTTGTGGATGCCGTGCGTGTCCTGGGCGCCAAGTCGGTGGTCATTACGAGCGCTGTGGTCGACGGTGCGAATGTCGTCATCGGTTACGACCATGTGGCGGGGGAGTACTTCACGATTCCCTTCGAGCTGATTCCGGTCTACTTCCCGGGCACGGGCGACACGTTCTCGGCGGTGCTTGTCGGCCGCGTTATGGCCGGTTGGAGCCTGCAGCGCGCGACGAGCGATGCCATGCGTGTGGTAGCGGAGCTCATCGAGCGCAATGCCGACCAGGAGGATAAGTCCGCCGGCCTTCCCATCGAGGCCTGCCTGGATGTGATTGACCATGAGTAACGCCGACGAGAGCGGCACCGAGGCGGCGGGCGAGAACAAGCCGCTGGGTGCCCCGCGCGGCAAGCGTCCGCGTATTCGCGTTAGCTGCGTGGACCAGCTGGGGACGTGCCGCTGCCATCATGGTCACAAGCCGGGTGACGTCTTTGACTTCGACCGCGACCGCGGCAAGATGTGCGCTATGGCCTGCCATGTAGGCTTTCCCTATATCGATATCCTGCGCTATGGCGGAACCGTGCCCGGCAACGAACCCGGTACGGCAAAGTTCTGCTGCCCCGAGGTAGATACGCTGAACGTTTGGCTTGCCGAGATCGTTGACGAGTAGTCGAGCGTGGATTTTTTCCTGCCGAGATAATGAGCGTGGATTTTCTCCCGTTTAGGGCGCACTTGAACGCTCAAAGTGGGAGATTATCCACGCTCAATCTGTATGCGGGAGAAAATCCACGCTCGATTTATGCCGATGGCGCGGTTTGCGCGGTTCGTGCGCCCGCGAACCTATAGTTGCTCGAGCATGGCGGTGCAGCCGGCGAGCACATCGCGGTAGGTGGCATCGAAATTGCCGGTGTACCAGGGGTCAGCCACGTCGCCGGGGCGCTCGGTCCAATCGAGCAGGCGCGAGATCTTGCCATCGGGGTCCTTGCCAAAGATACGGTTCAGGCCGCGGGCGTTCTCGTCGTCCATATAGACAATGTGGTCCCAGTCGCCATACTCTGCGCGACGCACCTGACGTGCGCGATGTGCGACGACGGGAATCCCGACTTCGCGCAGCTTGGCGACCGTGCCATGATGCGGCGGGTTGCCGATCTCCTCAGTTGAGGTCGCTGCGGAATCGATGACAAACTCCGCCTCGCGCCCAGCGCGGCGCACGAGCTCGGTAAACACCGACTCGGCCATCGTCGAGCGACAGATATTGCCATGACAGATAAACAGTACACGTTGCATACGCGGTTTCCTTTCGATCGCCATCATCGAGCTCGAGTATCGCATCTAAGCCTACGCCCTCGCCCGCTTGCGCTCCCAACGTGCCAGCTTAATCGTCACCAGCGTGAGCACCCAGGCCACAAGCGAGAACGCGGCGCCCACGGCGCCCACGTACGCAATGCCAACGCTGCTTACCACGGCGCCGCCCACCGCGGTGCCAAACGAGATGCCGACGTTAAACGCCATGGGCTCAACCGAACTTGCGAGCACCATCGACTTGGGGTGGCGGCTGCGCGCCACGTCCATAAAGTGCGTGATGCACGACACCGAGAACAGGTACATGAGCAGCGCCAGGCTAAAGACAAAGACCAGCGCGAGCGGCATGGTGCCACCCACAGCAAACAGCCCGAGTAACGCCGCAGCCTGCAGCACAAACGTCACAAGCAGCGCCTTCATGCCAAAACGTGCATCGATCCATCCGCCCAGGATGTTCGAAACCAGGCAGAACACGCCATAGGCCATGAGCGTGGTGCTGGCTTCGACCGTGCCCATACCTAGCACCTGCTCCAGATAGGGCGTCACGTAGCCGTAGAACACATAGACCGACCCCACGCCAAACAAGAAGATGAGCATGCCAGTGATGATGCTCGGCTCGCGCAGCAGACCCGCCTGCTCGCGAAAGGTGGCAGGCTCGTCGGTTTGCCCAGCGCGCGGCATAAACGTCACGAGCGCTCCGCAGATCAAAACGGCAAAGGCCAGCGTGCCGTACATTGCCACGTGCCAATCGAGCGTGTCGGCCACAAATTTGCCAATCGAGGTCACAAAGACCATCGCCACGGAAAACGCACCGTACACTACCGAGATGGCAAGCGAAGTTTGCTGCGGGGACAGAAGCTCAGGGATGTACGTCACGCCTACGGCGAGCAGCGCGCCTGAGACGGATCCCAGGACAATGCGCGAGATAAAGAGCACTTGGAAGTTGGGTGCTAGCGCCATGACCAGATTGCCGAGCACAAAGACGATGCTATAGCACACGAGCAGCTGGTAGCGGCGGAATCGCCCCGTGCTGAGCGCAAGCACCGGCGTCGCGATGGCGTAGACAAGTGCAAAAACGCTGATGAGCTGGCCCGCAGTGGCAAGTGATACGCCGAGTTCCGTTGCCAAATCGCTTTCGATGCCGATGACCACGAACTCGGAGCAGCCGAGCGAGAATCCCAACAGCACGAGCAGCGCCAGGCAGAGCTTGGTGCGCGCGGGGGAGAGCGCGGCGGCGGTTGACTTACTTTTAGGCGTGGTTGCGGCGGTCAAGGTTGTCACTCCAATGGCGCATGAATAAGCGGGATTCAATCAATCCCTGCAACTCTAACAGAATGTGACAAAGGGACAGTCTCTTTGTCACATTGCGCTGCCGGCCAGTCGCCCAAACCATCACAACATTCGATGAAAATCTCGAAAACGAGGAAAAGCGTCGAATGTTGTGACGGTTTTCGTGTCCGGCGCGGGTGAGCTTCGGTGTCGTCTGGGGGTATAAGACTAGCGAGTGTTTATTTGCGAGGCCTAAGGGGCGCCCCGTATGGATATCGATAACTTTGAATGGTGGTATAGCGAGGGTGAGGCTCCGGACGAGGGGTGGGACGAGCCCGCGCCGCGTGACGTGTCGAGCGACGAGGACGAGACCGGCAACGCCGCCGCCGACTCGGACGCCGCCCTCGACCCCGTCGAGCCCCTGACCTTCGAACAAGCTTGGGCCCAGGCCGAGGCAGACGAGGCCAAGGCCGACGCTACGGCCACGCTCGGCGAGCCAGCCGACATGTCGATCTCGCCGGCAAAGACCCCGCAGCCGCGCCACACTATCGATCCCGACAGCACGGCATCCTTCAGCATTCTCGACGTGCCCTCGCAGGGCGCTCAGGCGCCCGCACCCACACGTCGCCCCAATCTGTCTCGCGAGGAAGATGCAGGACGCCGCTCGCCGCTCGGCCCCATCCTTATCGCCTTTATGGCCGGCGTTATCGCCTGCTCGGTAATTGGAAACGTCTGGAGCCATGTCGAGCAGCAGCGAAAAGACGCCGCCAAGGTCGAGATGTCTGTCGAGCAATCGCTCGGCCGCACGCGCTCGGTACATGTGTCGGTCGAGGTCAAGGACGGCGCGACGTGGGACACCGCGCGCGGCGACAGCCAAATGCTCATCCACATCGTGGGGCGCACGCTCAAAGGGCAGACGATTGACGAGTATCAATACGTCAATTCCGCTGGTGACGGCATCGAGCTCAAGCCTGGCGACTACGAGCTCACGGTCGATGAACCGCCCGTCGCCACCGACGGCACGCGCTTCCGCGCCTCAAAGCGCATGGTTCCCGTGAACTTTAACTCACAGGCGCCCGACACGGTCGACACCACACCGCAGGGCGGGTTCGACCTTTACGTAGATACCCAGTAGGCGCTCGCCGCTCATTCCGCTATGGCTACTCAATAATCGCCTGCCGTCCCGTCCCACCGCCAAGAGTGGGACAATAGCCCTCGACACTATTGTTTACTTTTGGAGGAAGTAGCATGTCTACCGTCACTACCATCAAGCGCGGCGGCCTCACCGCGGCCATCGATTCCATGGGCGCCCAGCTCACGAGCCTTGCTCTCAACGGCAACGAGTATCTGTGGCAGGGCGACCCCGCCTTTTGGGGTAAGCACGCGCCCATTCTGTTCCCCATCGTGGGCTCACTGCGCAACAACACGGCAACGTCTGCGGCTGGCACCTGCGAGATGCCGCGCCACGGCCTCGCGCGCATCGTCGAGCACAAGCTAGTCGAGGTTTCGGAGGACGGCTCCTCGGTAACGTACGAGATCACCGATACGCCCGAGTCGCTCAAGGCCTTTCCGTTCCACTTTAAGCTCAACATGACCTATGCCCTGACTGGTGACGCCACGCTTACCCAGACCTTTGCCGTCACCAATACCGGCGACGTGGACCTGCCGTTCTCGGTGGGCGGCCACCCCGCGTTTAACGTACCGGCTCCCGGTGCCGAGGACGAGGCATTCGAGGATTACGAGCTGGCGTTTACCGAGGCTTGGACTAACGAGGCTCCCATCATCACGCCCGACGGTCTTATGACGTTCGAGGGCAGCTACAAGGCTCCCAATAACTCGGACGTGCTGCCCATCACGCATCGCAGCTTCGATAACGATGCCATCATGTTCACCGATACCCCGGGCTCCACGCTTACGCTGCGCGGTCGCAAGTCGGGCCACGGCGTCAAGATCGACTTTGAGGGCTTTAAGTACATTGGCGTGTGGTCTGCCGCCAACGACGCTCCGTTTGTGGCGCTCGAGCCCTGGACCGGTCACACCACCATGGACACCGAGGACGATGTCTTTGAGCACAAGGCCAACACCATCACCCTGGCCCCCGGCGCTACCGATAAACGCAGCTTTAGCGTCACCTTGCTCTAGAGGTTCCGCCGCTCGGTCGATGCCGCGCGCCGTCCAGAGCGATAATTTGTCATTCATAAGGCAAGGCATAGACCTTCTGGTCATGCCTTGCCTTTTTCATGCCACTTGTTCGCTCTGGACGTCGCTCGCCGGCATTGCCAAAACATCGACGTCCCCAATGACTACCGTGTGTCTATTAATTTTTCGAGCTTGTGCTGCGCCGCTGGTCGCTGGCGTATATCCTGTTAAGTCGTCAGCATACGATTCAACAGGGAAGGCAGATTATGCATTCTCCCCATCAATGCGGCGCGCATACCCAGCCGATATGCAGCCGTCGCATCTTTTTGGGTAGCGCTCTCGCTGCGAGCGCTTCTGTCGTCGCCGGCACACTTGCCGGTTGCCAGCGCCCCTCCACGCTGGAAGTAGTTCAGCCCACGACGGGCGGCGGTCGCGACGACCTGTCCGATTCCGTGATCGGCAAGGACAAGATCCGCATCGGTATGGAGGCAGCCTACGCCCCGTACAACTGGCAGGTCTCCGAGGCCAGCGAGTACACCATCCCCATCGACAACGTGCAGGGCGCCTATGCCGATGGCTACGACGTGCAAATCGCCAAGATCGTCTGCAAGGCCCTCGGCGGCGAGCCCGTTGCCGTCAAACAGAGCTTCTCGGGTCTCATCGATTCGCTCAACAACGGCCAGATCGACCTCATCATCGCCGGTATGAGCGCCACGCCCGAGCGTGAGGAGTCGGTCGGCTTCTCCGACCCGTACTTCATTGGCTACTTTGGCCTGTTTGTAAAAGAGGGTTCCCCCTACCAAAACGCCACCAAGCTCAGCGACTTTAGTGGCGCTACGGTCCTTGGCCAAAAGGACACCATGCTCGATACCGTCATCGACGAGATTCCGGGCGTTGTGCACAAAAACCCGGTCGACTCCGTCCCCACGGTGTTCTCGAACCTGCTGCAGGGCACCTGTGACGCCGTGACCTACAACACCGAGAACGAGAAGGGCTATATGGCCCAAAACCCGGGCATTGTCCCCATTCATTTTGCCGAGGGCGAGGGCTTTAAGCAGGAGGTCGCGGCAAACGTCGGCTGCCGCAAGGGCTCGGACAAGCTCCTTAAGCTCATCGACAAGACACTCAAGGGCATTAGCCAAGAGGAACGCGACCAAATGTGGGACGCGTGCCTCGATCGTCAGCCGGCATAGGGAGGCAGCATGAAAACCATCAATCGTCTGGCCTCCTTTATCAAGGCCGACCACCGTTATGTGTACCTGGGCACGAGCGTTATCGCGGCGCTCGGCCTGGCGTTTAGCCAGCGCAACCCCACACCGCTGAGCTTCTTGGCTCCCACGGGCGTGTTTCAAGATTGCCTTTGGGCAATCCTGTGGGCGTGGCTCGTCGTGTCGGCGGCGGCGCTGGTCACCAAGCTTATGCACTGGAGCGACTATCGCGAAAAGTCGCCGTTCGCATCCGAGCGTTTCCGTCGTGGAGCACGTTTAGGCAGCTACGTCGTGGTCGCCATCGCGGCAGTTTTCTTTATCGACCGCTGCGTCATGTCGTTTATCGACCTGGTGCAGGTGAGCATTGTCTCGGATTCCAACCCCAGCGACTTTTTGTCGAGCCTGGTCTACATGACCTACAAGAGCGGCGACTTCTTCATTCGCGGTATCGAGATCACCATCGCGCTTGCCACCTTCGGCACCGTCATCGCATTCTTCCTGGCACTGCTCTTTGTGTTCCTGCGTATTCAGACCTTCGACCGCGTGGATAACGACCTGGTGCGCTTCTTTAAGAGTATCGGCCGCGGCTTTGCGACCATCTACTCCACCATCGTGCGCGGCACGCCCATGATGGTCCAGGGCCTGCTCATCTATTACGCGGGCTTCACCGTTTTGCGCGGCATGGGCTTCGAGACCGCCCAGGCCAACCAGATCTGGAGCACCTTCACCGCCGGCCTCGTCACCATCTCGCTCAACTCCACCGCCTACATGATGGAGGTCCTGCGCGGCGGCATCGAGTCCATCGATCCCGGCCAGGCCGAGGCAGCACGCTCGCTGGGCCTGTCGCAGTGGCAAGCCATGCGCAAAGTCGTGTTCCCCCAGGGCATTAAAAACGCGATTCCGGCGCTCACCAACGAGCTCATCATCAACATCAAGGATTCGTCGGTGCTCTCGGTTATCGGCGTGTTTGACCTCATGTACGCCACCACCACCGTCGCCGGCGTGTACTACCGCCAGATGGAGGTCTACTGCGTGGCGCTCGTGGTCTACCTGATCCTGACGCTCGTGGCGAGCCGCCTGCTCGAGGCCTTTGGCAAAAAGCTCGGCGCCGAGGCTCCGGTCACGCTGCCCAGCTCCAACTAGGCTCAAGACGAGGAGAATCATCATGGCAGATACCGCCACTACCGGCACCGCGGCCGCCGCACAGACCAATGAGCCGCTCATCCGCGTCGAGGGCCTGCGCAAGAGCTTCGGCTCGCTCGAGGTGCTCAAGGGCATCGACCTGTCCGTTAACCCCGGCGAGGTCGTCACCATTATCGGCGCCTCAGGCTCGGGCAAATCGACCTTTCTGCGCTGCCTCAACCTGCTCGAGACTCCGGACGCGGGCCACATTTGGTTCCACGGCCAGGACCTCACGGCCGAGCGCTGCAACATCAACAAGCTGCGCGAGGACATCGGCATGGTGTTCCAGGGCTTTAACCTGTTCAACAACATGGATGTGCTCGACAACTGCACGCTCGCGCCCGTCACGCTCAAAAAGATGAGCAAGGCCGAGGCCGAGAAGGTCGCGCTGGAGCATCTGGCGAGCGTGGGGCTCGAGAAGTTCGCGCACGCCGCCGTGGGTCGCCTGTCCGGTGGTCAAAAACAGCGCGTGGCCATCGCTCGTGCCCTATGCATGAACCCGCAGATCATGCTGTTCGACGAGCCGACCTCCGCACTCGACCCCGAGATCGTGGGCGAGGTACTCGAGGTCATGCGCAAGCTCGCTGCCGACGGCATGACCATGGTCGTCGTCACGCACGAGATGGCCTTTGCCCGCACGGTGTCCGACCGCGTGGTCTTCATGGACAAGGGCGTGGTGCTCGAGGATGCCGCGCCGGCCGAGCTCTTCGGCAACCCCAAGCACCAACGTACCCGCGAGTTCCTCTCGCGTTATCTCGAGGACAAATAACCAACCGCAAGCGCTTATGTGGCAGGGCCGCTCCGGTGGGGCGGCCCTTGTCGTCACAATCGAAAGGATGTCATGGCCGAGGTTTGGCGCTTCTTTGCGCATGAGGATGATTTTGCCGATCTGGACGAGGCTGGTGCGTGCGAGCGCCTGGGCCGCGTGCTGTCGTTCCCGACCATCTCGAGTATGGATGCCGAGGCAGTGGACTGGCAGCCGTTCGACGACCTGCGCGCCTATATGCAGCGGGCCTGGCCGCACGTATTTACAGCGGGTAAGGTCGAGCTCATCGATCATTCGTTGCTGGTGACGCTTTCCGGCTCCGACCCCGCACTCAAGCCCGTTGTGCTCATGGGTCACATGGACGTGGTCCCCGTGGTGCCGGGTACCGAGGACGACTGGACGTACGCCCCCTTTAGCGGGCATGTAGACGACACCTACATTTGGGGTCGCGGCGCCATCGATATGAAAGACCAGGTCGCAGGCATTCTCGAGGCGGTTGAGTATGCGCTGGCGCACGGTTGGCAGCACGAGCGCACGCTGCTCCTGGCCTTTGGCCAGGACGAGGAGACTACGCAGTACGGCGCAGGCGCCATCGGCCGCGCGCTCGAGGAGCGCGGCATTGAGCTTGAGTACCTGATCGACGAGGGTGACTACCGCATCGTTCCAGCTGCCGAGTACGGCGCGGGCGAGGGCTGGCTTATGCATGCCGACCTTGCCGAGAAGGGCTACGCCGATATTGTGCTCAAGACGAAGAGTGAGGGCGGGCATTCGTCCAACCCCTACGGCGGCACATCGCTCGAGGTGCTGAGCCGTGCCATCACCGCAATCTGCGATATCGAATGGCCGACGCGCGTCACGGACCTGCTTGCCGCACAGCTCGTCGAGCTGGGGCTTTACACGGCCGACGAGATTGCCTCCAACAAGGACACCATCGTGCGCGAGTGCCTCGCCAGCAAGAAGCTCTATCCGCTGGTGACGACCACCTGCGCGCCCACGCAGATCGAGGGTGGCAGCACCGGCGCCAACGTAATGCCGCAGGATATGTGGGCCAACATTAACTTCCGCATGCTCGAGGGCACGAGCGTGGCCGACGTTGTGGCGCGCTGCCGCGAGGCGGTTGCCGCGGCGGGCCTTGCCGGACGTGTGGAGGTCGAACTTGGCCCCGGCAGCTCCGAGCCTTCGCCGTCCCCGCGCGTTGGTGGACCGGGACTCGAGGCCGTTCGCGCCATCGCCGCCCGCTATTTCCGTGATCCAAAGGGGACGGAGGAAAACGGATCATTCGAGCCGTTGGCGATTGTCCCCTCGACCGTGATCGGCGCGACCGACGCTGCCAACTACCAGCGCATTTGCTCCGAGTGCATTCGCTTCTCGGCCTTTGTGGTCGACGATGACGAGTGCGACCGCGGCGTCCACGGCACCAACGAGCGCATCACCCGCCGCGCCTACCTCCAGGGCGTGCGCTTCCTCATCGCCCTGCTCCATACGCTCTAGCCAAAAAGGAAGCCCTTGGTGCAATGGGGTCAGGTTTGTTTGCACCAATCATTCCGTGCGGGTTATATGCAGGTTTGCCTGCGCACGCTATCATATATGGGTTAGACCGCAACTATGTACCCCATACGCGAAGGGATGCGCATGTATCTGAAGATCGACATGTTCTAGCTGGGCTTACCCCCGCAGTGGCGCCGCGCGCCCCATCAACTCTGCCGATTTTCACCTTCACGCACATAAAGGAGTCCCGCCATGCGCGACAAGCTCGAAAAGATCATTAAGGCCTACGAGGAGCTCGAGAAGAAGCTTTCCGACCCGGCCGTCGCCTCCGATATCAAGGAGTTCACGCGCCTCAACAAGGAGTACGCGCACCAGTCCGACCTCATCGCCGCTTCGCGCGAGTACATCGGCGCGCTCGATGACATCGAGGCCGCCAAGGAGATGCTCCGCGACACCACCGACGCGGACGAGAAGGAAATGCTCCAGATGGACATCTCCGAGAACGAGGAGAAGCTTCCCCAGCTCGAGGAAGACATCAAGTACATGCTCATCCCGAGCGACCCCAACGACGACAAGAATACCATCGTCGAGATTCGCTCCGCCGCCGGTGGCGACGAGGCTGCCATCTTTGCCGGCGACCTCTACAAGATGTATCAGCGCTTCTGCGAGTCGCGCGGCTGGAAGACCACCGTGCTCGACTCCAGCCCCAGCGAGGCCGGCGGCTTTAAGTCCATCGAGTTCAAGGTTGAGGGCGACCGCGTCTACTCCGTCATGAAGTTCGAGTCCGGCGTGCACCGCGTCCAGCGCGTTCCCAAGACCGAGTCCCAGGGCCGCATCCAGACCTCTACGGCCACCGTCGCCGTGCTTCCCGAGGCCGAGGAGATCGACGTCCAGATCAACCAGTCCGACCTGCGCATCGACACCTACTGCGCCTCCGGTCCTGGCGGTCAGTGCGTTAACACCACCTACTCCGCCGTGCGCATCACCCACCTGCCCACCAACACCGTGGTGCAGTCGCAGGAGCAGCGTTCCCAGATCCAGAACCGCGAGGTCTGCATGCAGATGCTGCGCGCCCGTCTGTACGAGATGGAACTCGAGAAGCAGCAGGCCGAGCTCGGTGCCGAGCGCCAGAGCCAGATCGGCCACGGCAACCGTTCCGAGAAGATCCGTACCTACAACCAGCCCCAGGACCGCGTGACCGATCACCGCATCGGTTTCAACTCCACCTACAACGGCGTCCTTCTGGGCGATCAGCTCGGCACCGTCATCGAGGCGCTCGCCGCCGCCGAGCGAGCCGAGAAGTTGGCGCAGGCTGTTTAAGTTACGGCGTTTTACCAAACGCCGTAACTGCTCGACGCTGCAAACGCCCCTAAGCGGCAATCTGACGTTCAATCGTCGGTCGCGTACCGAAGTACGCTTCCCTCCTCTTTCACGTCACCTTGCTCGCTTAG
>CABUQV010000006.1 GCA_902493855.1 uncultured Collinsella sp. | reverse complement strand
TTACCGGGGCTTCGCTAGTGCCGTGCCGATGCGGTCCCTATTTCCAAGGGTGCGATGTCAGGTGCCAGCCACCGCAGTATTCGCATTTGTAGCAGGCCAAACCACGCCGCCCGCGGTTTTCGCAGTCGGCCATAACTGCCTCGGCCTCGGCGCGTGTGTCGTAACGGTTTTTGCGTTCGCACGACTTGTAACGCCAGGCTTCATCGCGCTCGGCGTCTAGGGCGTCGCGGCGCTCGTCCTCGCGCGCAAACAGGTCGCTCATATCGCCGCCGGTAGCAGCGCCCAAAAACTCGCTTTTGGCCTTTGACCAGGCGGCTCGCTTTTTGCTTCCCATCTGCTTAGCGCCTCTCTCCAAACGCTGGTATCATTGCTCAACCAAAGTGATACCAATAAACGTGAGGTCGCCGCGTGATGATCAGAAAAACCCTCGATACCGACATTCCCGCCGTCATGGCTATCTATGACGCAGCCCGCGCCTTTATGCGCGCACATGGCAACGCCACGCAGTGGCCCGAGGGCACGCCTTCTGCCGAGCAGCTGGCTGCCGATATCGCCGCCGATGGCAGCTATGTGTGCGAAGTCGACGGCCGCGTGGTGGCGACGTTTGCCTTTTTGCCGGGCCCGGACGAGTGCTATGACGTCATTGAGGATGGTCAATGGCGCAGCGACGCTCCGTACGCCGTGCTGCATCGCGTGGCGTCCGATGGCACCGTGCACGGTATCGCGGCTGCGATGTTTGCCTTTGCCAAGGAGCGTGCCGATCACCTGCGCATCGACACGCATCAGGACAACCTGCCCATGCAGGGAGCCATCGCCAAGGCCGGGTTTAAGCGCGCCGGTATCGTATATGTGTCGGACGGTACGCCGCGCGTCGCGTTTGATTGGCTGCGCGAGGCGTAAGAGCGACGCCTCATATCAATAATTCGCGCGAACGAAAATGGTCCCACCCGGGGCCATTTTCGTTCGCTGCGCTGTTTTGCAAGCCGGCTTTCGCAAGGCGCGAACCTACGAAAATCGCCGCGCGGCAACGCGGGGCGATGAGCTCGGTCGGGGGATAGGGCCCGCTTCGCCCGCCGGCCCGTAAATTGTATCATCCAGTGTGGAACGAGGACGCCCGTTGCCGCGTGCGATGGGCTTGCAATAAGAGGAGAGCCATGTCGAAGCAAGCGGTCGTTGGAATCTTGGCGCATGTCGATGCCGGCAAGACCACGCTGGCCGAGGCCATGCTGTTCAACGCGGGTCGCATTCGCAAGCGCGGCCGCGTGGACGATGGTGATTCGCATCTGGACACTGACGCGATCGAGCGCGAGCGCGGCATCACGATTTTCTCGTCGCAGGCCGTACTCGACCATGGCGATACCCACGTCATGCTCGTGGATGCACCGGGGCATGTCGATTTTTCGGCCGAGGCGGAGCGCACATTGCGCGCGCTGGACTACGCGATTTTAGTTGTGGGCGCCAACGACGGCGTGCAGGGGCACACCGAAACCCTGTGGCGCCTGCTTGCACGCTATGACATCCCGACGTTCATCTATATCAACAAAATCGATTTGGAGAATCCCGGCCGCGATGTTTTGCTGGCACAACTTGGGCAACGTCTTTCCGAGGGCTGCCTGGATGCCAACGAACTGCTGACGGGTGGTGGCGTTCAGGAAGACGCTGCCGCGTTAGACGAAGAAGCGCTCGAGGAGTTTCTTGAGGCGGGTGAGCTTTCTGTCGCAACGCTGTCGCGTATGGTTGCCGAGCGCAAACTCTTTCCCTGTTTTGCCGGCTCGGCGCTCAGGGATCAAGGCGTGGACGAGCTGCTGGATGGCATATGTGCGCTGATGCGTGAACAGACATGGCTCCCGGAGTTTGCCGCGCGCGTCTATCGTGTCAGCCGCGGGGATCGCGGCGAGCGCTTGGCATGGGTTAAAGTGACCGGCGGCACGCTGCACGCAAAACAGATGATTGGTGGACGTTCCGGTGCCGAGGCATGGGAGCAGAAGGTCGATCAGGTACGCATCTATAACGGCGAAAAGTATGAGCTTGCCCAAGAAGTTGCTGCTGGCGGTATTTGTGCCGTGACGGGTCTTGCGCACGTTCGCCCGGGGGACGCCCTGGGCGCGGAGCCCGCGGGCGATGCGCCTGTCATTGCGCCGGTCCTCACCTATACGGTGCTTCCGGGCGAACACGATGTCCATGCGGTGTTCAAAGCACTGACTGAGTTGGCGGACGAAGATCCCATGCTCGGCGTAAGCTGGAACACTCATCTTGAGCAGATTCATTTGCAGTTGATGGGCGCCGTGCAACTCGAGGTCGTGCAGCGGGTGTTGGCCGATCGCTTTGGCCTTTCGGTTGCGTTTGAGTCTGGCGGCATTCTCTATAAGGAGACCATTTCGCAGCCGGTCGAGGGCGTGGGCCACTTTGAGCCACTGCGCCACTATGCCGAGGTGCATCTGCGCCTGGAGCCGTTGCCAGCGGGTTCGGGCGTGCAGTTTGGCACCGTGACCTCGACCGACGAGCTCGATCTTAACTGGCAGCGTCTGGCGCTCACCAACGCCATGGAGCGCGATCACCTGGGCGTGCTGACCGGCTCTCCCATCACCGATGTGCGCATTACGCTCACGGGCGGCCGCGCGCATGCCAAACACACCGAGGGTGGCGATTTTCGCCAGGCCACGTACCGTGCGATTCGACAGGGACTCATGCAGGCGCGTGAGGCGGATGCTGCGGTGCTGCTGGAGCCGTGGTATCGCTTTGAGCTCGAGGTGCCGGGGGAGTGCGTGGGCCGGGCACTCTCGGATGCCACGCGCATGGGTGCCGAGTACGAGCCGCCGACGATGGCGGGAGACCGGGCGAAGCTTGTGGGTCGCGTGCCGGCATCTGAGGTGCAGGATTACGCGCTGGAGGTGGCTGCCTACACGAGTGGTCGCGGGCATCTGTACCTAGAGTTCGCCGGCTATGCGGCTTGCCATGATGCCGAGCGCGTAATCGAGGCGGCCGCCTATGAGCCCGAGGCCGATCTGCCCAACACGCCCGACTCGGTCTTTTGCTCTCACGGCGCCGGCTACACGGTCAAATGGTACGACGTGCCCGCCGCGGCGCACGTAAAGATCGACCCTGCCACCTTCCGCCCCTGGCGAGCAGCAGACGCGGAGTTTTTCGGCCACATGTGACAAAGGGGCAGTTCCTTTGTTACATGCTATTGGTATAACTCGGTACAAGTTGGTATAACTATTACCAGGGTTTGCCAATCCGAGGAGGCCGACATGAACCCGAATCCCTTTAAGCCAACGGCAGGCAAGCGGCCTCCGATACTCATCGGTCGTGAGTCGGTCATCGAAGATTTCGAGGAAGGGCTCGATAACGGCGCCGGAGCGCCGGGTAGGCTCATGCTCATTACGGGAAATCGCGGCTGCGGCAAGACGGTTCTCCTGCGGGAGCTGCAACGTCTAGCCAGCGAGCGCGGATGGGCGGTTGTCTCCGATTCCGCTTCGCTTGGCTTATGCGACCGTTTGGCCGACGCGCTTTGCTCGAATAGGCCGGTTATGACGTCAATGGAGTTCGGTCCGTCGTTTGGCCGGATGTCGGTCGAGGCGGCGCGAGCAAAGGGCGAGACGTTACGAGGGCTGGTCAACGAGCGCCTCAAGAAGCTCGGTCCAGGCAAGGGCATACTGTTTGCGATTGACGAGGCGCAATCTGCGTCTATCGAGGAACTGGCGGCACTTGCCGTTCTCTATCAGCAGGTGCTCGGAGATCAGGATGCCACGGGCTTGTCCGATAGCGACCAGCGTGGTCTTGCGCTGGTGTTCGCCGGCTTACCCAGTATGGTTGATGACTTGCTCGAAGAGCCGAGCGTGACGTTTTTGCGGCGTGCTCAGCAGCGTACGCTGGGGGCGATTTCTTTGCCCAAAGTGCGCGATTCGTATATCCAGACGGTCAAAGACGCTGGTCTTTACGTTGATGCGGAGACGGCGGACCTTGCGGCGCGCAAGAGCATGGGGCATCCCTATATGGTTCAGCTGGTGGGCTATTACATGTGGCGGTCTGCTGTTCGGCGTGGCTCGCAGGTCATTGAAGAGCGCGATGTTGAGGCTGGGCACGCGGATGCCGTCTCCGAGTTCTACGAAGCGGTTGACGCGCCCCTGTATTACGGGCTGCGCAGTCCACAGCGCCTCTTTATCGAGGCTATGGCGGTTGACGAGGACAAGCCGACGCGCATGGCGGACATCATTGAACGTTGCGACCGAACCCAAAGCTGGGCGAGTAAATATCGCGCAAGCCTGATTCGCGAGCGCGTCATCGAGGCTGCCGGATACGGCCTCGTCCGGTTTACCGTGCCCATGCTGGGCGCGTACATTCGCGATCGCGTTCTATGGCATGAGTAGGGTGATAAGGGTGACGGAACAGAAGATGAGCCCGCAGGCTATCGAGGTACGTGGCGCACGCGTCCATAATCTCAAGGACATCGATATTGATATCCCGCTGGGAAGGCTCGTGGGTATTGCCGGCGTGTCGGGCTCGGGCAAGAGTTCGCTGGCACTCGGGGTTCTTTATGCCGAGGGCTCGCGCCGCTATCTGGAGGCGCTCAGCACCTATACCCGCCGTCGTCTGACGCAGGCCGAGCACGCCCAGGTGGACGAGGTGCTGCACGTGCCAGCGGCGCTCGCATTACATCAGCGCCCCAGCGTACCGGGCGTGCGCTCGACCTTTGGTACCATGACCGAGCTCAACAATAGCCTGCGTCTACTCTTTAGCCGTTGCGCCCATCACGTGTGCCCGCATTGCGGGGCGCGTGTGGAGCCGAGCCTTAACGTGGCTGCGGGCCTGTCGCTCACGTGTCCGACATGCGGCCGCGAGTTCTACGCGCCGAGTGCCGAGGATTTGGCTTTCAATAGCGGCGGTGCGTGCCCTACCTGCGGCGGCACCGGTGTCATGCGCGAGGTAGACGAGGCGAGCCTGGTGCCCGACGAGTCAAAGACCATCAACGAGGGTGCGGTGCTTCCCTGGGGCACGCTCATGTGGGACCTGATGAAGCAGGTGGCCGGCGAGATGGGCGTGCGCACCGACGTGCCGTTTAACCAGCTCACGCCTCAAGAGCGCGACATCGTGTTTCACGGCCCGGCGGTTAAGAAGCACATTCTCTACGTTCCCAAAAACGGCGAGGGCGCCACGCCGCTCGACTTTACCTATTACAACGCCGTCTATACCGTTGAGAATGCGCTCGCCAAGGTTAAGGACGACAAGGGCCTCAAACGCGTTGCACGCTTTTTGCGCGAGGGACCATGCCGTGACTGCGCCGGCACGCGTCTCTCCGAGGCTGCGCGCCAGCCCCAGGTGCGCGGTATCAATCTGGCTCAGGCCGCGGCCATGACGCTTGGTGATGCGATTGAGTGGGTGCGCGGGGTGCCCGCATCCTTGCCGGCCGAGATGCGGCCCATGGCGACGGATATCTGCGATTCGTTTTTGAGCACGGCTCGTCGTCTGGTCGACCTGGGTCTCGATTACCTTTCGCTCGATCGCGCCGGTGCCACGCTCTCCACGGGTGAGCGCCAGCGCGTGCAACTCGCCCGCGTGGTGCGCAACCGATCGACGGGCGTGCTCTATGTGCTGGACGAGCCCTCGATCGGCTTGCATCCTGCCAATGTTGACGGCCTGGTAGGCGTGATGCGCGATCTGGTGGATGACGGCAACACCGTGGTTGTTGTCGACCACGATACACGTGTGCTGGCGGAGGCTGATTATCTGGTCGAGATGGGGCCCGTTGCCGGAGCGGGCGGCGGCAGTGTAATCGCTGCGGGCACGGTGGACGAGGTCGAACAATCGCAGGGCAGCCGTATCGCGCCGTTTTTGCGCGCCGAGCCCAAGCGCTTGCGTCCGCAGGTGACTGACGACGAAATGTTCGACCAGGGTCATATCCGCATGGCGACCGATACCATCCATACCGTCAAGCCGCTCGAAGTCGATATTCCGCGCGGTCGCTTGGTCGCGGTTACGGGTGTTTCGGGTTCGGGCAAGACGACGTTGGTGCTCGAGACGCTCATCCCGGCGCTTAAGGCGCAGGCAGCTGGCGAGCGCTTGCCACGCCACGTGCGCTGGATCGATGCCGAGGGCATTGCGCGTGCCAACCTGATTGACGCCACGCCCATCGGTGCCAACGTGCGCTCGACGGTGGCAACCTATGCCGACATCCATGATGAGCTGCGCCGCGCCTTCGCCCGTACGCCCGAAGCCGAGGTAGCCGGCTACAAGGCGGGCGCCTTTAGCTATAACACTGGCGCCTTGCGCTGTCCTACGTGCGACGGCACGGGATCGATATCGCTCGACGTGCAGTTTTTGCCCGATGTCGAAATCGTCTGCCCGGCATGTCGCGGCTCACGTTATGCAGACGCGGCTTCGCATATCCATCGCGAGGGCAAGGATGGGAGTCTGCTTACGTTGCCGCAGCTCATGGACATGAATGTGGACGAGGCTATCGACGCCACGGTGGGACTCAAGAAAGTTCAGACGCGCTTGCAGACCTTGCACGACCTGGGATTGGGTTATCTCACGCTTGGTGAGCCTACGCCGGCGCTTTCGGGCGGCGAGGCACAGCGCCTTAAGCTTGCGAGCGAGATGGGCCGCGTGCAGGATGATGCCGTATTCGTGTTCGACGAGCCTACGATCGGACTACATCCGCTCGATGTTCAGGTGTTGCTGAGTGTGTTCGACGGCCTCGTTGCCAAGGGCGCCACGGTTATCGTGATTGAACACGATCTCGACCTTATCCGTAACGCCGATTACGTGATAGACATGGGACCGGGCGGCGGCGACGCCGGCGGGCAAATCGTCTGCGCCGGAACGCCGGCGGATATCGCAGCTTGCTCCAAGAGCATTACCGGTCGCTACCTATAGGCAATGTGACAAAGGGACTGTCCCTTTGTCACATGTTGGCGAAGCCTGTTTGGCGCAGGGCCTCGTAGAGGACGATGGCGGCGCTGTTGGAAAGGTTGAGTGCGCTGATGCGGTAGTCGTCCGGGTTGACGAAGTTGCCGCAGATATCCTGCCGAAGGATGGCTTCGTGACCGTTCTTGGTATGCCCGAGTGATTCCTCGTGGGCTTCCCATGCCTCGGCGTTATCGAGTGAGTCACAATCGCGCAGCATCGGAATGCGCTCGCAGCACGCGGGCGCCGCGGCAAGCAGTGGCTCGGGAATGCCCGAGCTCTCGCTGCCAAAGACCAAGTAGTCGCCATCGCGGTAGGTACTCTGCGCATAGGTGCGGCGTGCCTTTTTGGTCAGCAGATGCAGACGACCATCGGCGGGGGAGAGACCGTTGCGCGCAAGGAAATCCTCCCAGCCGGCATAGGTCGTCACGTCCAAGTTTTGCCAGTAGCCCAGACCGGCGCGACGTACCGTCTTGTCATCGAGCGAAAAGCCCAGTGGCTCCACCAGATGCAGATGGGCACCGGTGACCACGCAGGTGCGGCCGATATTGCCCGTATTGGCCGGAATCTCGGGCGCATACAGCACGATGTTGAACATGAATCTCCTTGGCTCAGAACGAAAAACCACCACGAAGGGGACAGGCACCTTCGTGGTGGTTTGGCGGTTACGTAGGCGGAAAAATGCCCGCTTGGATAAACCTAGGCGCGATGCCAGTCGGTCAGGCAGGCATCGAGGGAGGCGATGAGCGCGTCCTTGTCCATGTGACGGCCGATGATGCACAGGCTCGTCATGCGGTCGCCCGTCTCGTCGTCCCAAATCTGCATAATCTCGGGGTTCTCGTCGATAATCTTCTGCTTCTCACCCTCGGGCGCAGAATCGACAAACAGACCGTTCTCCATCAGGCGCATCTGGTGGCCGGCCTGCTCAAACATGTAGCACATGTCCGGATTGCCGGTCTGCCACAGCGGACCCTTGACGCGAATGACCTCGTCGGGCCACTCCTGCTCAACAAAATCGGTGAACTTCTGCAGGTCAAACGGCTTGCGGCGCGAGTACACAAAGGTCTCGATGTCGTACTCGAGCACCTCGGGGTCGTCGTGCTCCTCGGGATGCTCCATGGCCTCGATCCAGGCGGCGGAGTTGTAGGCGCGCATAAAGTCGAAGCGGTCGGTATCGAGCAGCTCCTCCATGGGGACCTCGCCGTTTTGGGCCTCGACGATCACGGCGTCCTTCTGCAGGCTGCGCACGATAGCCTTGAGCTCGGCGATTTGTTCAGGCGAGACGGTATCGGTCTTGTTGAGAATTAGCGTGGAACAGAACTCGATTTGCTGAATGAGCAGGCTCTCGATGTCGTCCTCGTCGATATCCTCGGCCAGCAGGTCGCGGCCGCCGTTGAACTCGTCGTACATGCGGGCGCAATCGACCACAGCCACGATGTTGTCGAGTGCAAGCTTGGGCTGACCTCCCACCTTGGCCTCGTCGCAGAAGCTCGAGATGGTGTAGGCGATGGGGATAGGCTCGCAAATGCCCGAGGCCTCGATGATGATGTAATCGAAGTCGCCCGAATCGGCGATGCCCTGCAGCTGGTTGGCAAGGTCGTCCGAAAGCGTGCAGCAGATGCAGCCGTTAGTGAGCGGGATGAGGTCGTCGGTCTCGGAAAGGCCGCCGTCGGCGATGAGGCTGGCGTCGACGTTGATCTCGCCGATATCGTTGACGATCACGGCGGCGCGGATGCCGCCGTCGTTAGCGAGGATGTGGTTGAGCAGCGTGGTCTTGCCGGCACCGAGGTATCCGGTAAGCATGATGATCTTCACGGGTTTGTTGGGCATGTGCCCTCCTTTGTTAGACATGGCTTACAGTTAAATCTTATGCCAAACGTTCGCTCTTATACCCACGCGCCGGCAAATAACACAGGCTACTCCCAGGCTCCCCATACATCAGGGCAATAGCCGACGGTGGCCTTTTTGCCGTTGCGCACGATGGGCTCGGCCAAGACCTGCTGATTCTCGAGCAGTTTATCGAAGCGCTGACTGGGGGTGAGGTGCTGGATGAGCGCGAGCGTCTCCTCGTCCTTGGCCTTGGGGTTGAGCAGCTTGTCGATGCCGCCGACCGCTTGCATTACGCTCGTAAGCTCGCCCTTGCTCATCTCCTTTTCCTTAAGGTCGATAAACTGCACCTTAATGCGGCGCTCTTTGAAGAAGCGCTGCGCTTTCTTGGTATCGAACGACTTCTTAGTCCCGAAGATTTGAATATTCATGGCCCCGCCGCTCTATCGAATGAAGTTGGTCGTTGCGCGATCGGCTTCGGGCGCGTTGATACCGGCGGCCTGACCTGCCTCGATGCAGCGCAGGAGCCAGGCCATGTTCTTGCCGATGTTTCGCATGGTGGCAAGGCCCTCGGCGTCCCCATCGGCGTCGCCGGGCACGCGGCCAAACACGTTGTTCCAGTAGGTGGAAGCAACCACGGGCATTTGCTTAATGGTGAAGTACTTGTTGAGCACATCGAAGGTGGTCGACGTGCCGCCGCGACGGGCGACGGCGACCGCGGCGCCGGGCTTGTGCTCAAAGGCATGCCCGCCTGCATAGAAGGCGCGATCGAGGGCCGAAAGGATGCGGCCGCTGGGGTGCGCGTAGTAGACGGGCGAGCCAAAGACAAAGCCATCTGCCTGCTCGGCGGCAGCGACGAGCTCGTTCACCACGTCGTCGTCAAAGGTGCAGCGACCGCCAAGTTTGCCACACTGGCCGCAACCGATGCAATCGCGAATGGGCTTGGCGCCCAGCTGAAACACCTCGGTATCAATGCCTTCCGCATTAAGTTGCTCTGCGACCTCGGCGAGTGCGCGGGCGGTGTTGCCGTTTGCCTTGGGGCTGCCATTGACCAAAAGAACCTTCATCACAAACTCCCTCTGCTGTCGGTGACTTCTGCGGAGGATTATCGCATGAGAGGGTAGATGGCGTGGGGCGCGAAGTGAAACGGCTCGTGTTTCACATCGCGCCCCACAACGCTAGTCCAGCTTGGTGCCCGGTACTTGTGGTGCCTCTTTAAGCAACGCTTTGAGCTCGTTCAAAATGGAAACGGGCTGTCGGTCAACGCTGTCCAGATGAAGTGTCGCCACACGAATGGGTGGCTGATATTCAAGCGAGCCGATGAGCACGGGAGAACCCAGGAACCGCTCGATTTCTTCTGCGATCGCGTCGGTCTCTTCGGGATCAAAGTCGTCGAAAAGCGCCGCGAACGTCGGCCCCGTCGAGCGGAACAGGCGACCCTTGCCGCGCGAGCATTCCATGAGGCAGGCGGCGCTTTCTGCCAAAACGCGGTCGCCCGCATCAAAGCCAAAGCGGGCATTGACCTGAGCGATATCGTCGATTTTAATGGCGATCAAATCGGCCCTGCGCGCCACGCGGCGCATTTCGCCAATGGCGTTGACCAGGGCGTGAATATCGCCCAGACCGGTCACGGAATCGGTCGTATCCGCTAGGCTTCGGTTGATGATAATGCCCACGTACATGTTAGGCTCGGTATCGGTGCCGTCCAAGCGGTAGCCCGTGCAGTCGCAAAGTGCGTACGCTCCGGTGGCATCCATCACGCGGTACTGCATGTAGTGGAAGTGCCACGTGCCGTTTATCACCATGTCGAGCTCGGCGCGTACGTTGTCGCGGTCCTCGGGGTGGACGCGGGCAAGCCACATATCGACCGAGTTAAAAGGGTGCTGGGAAGGCAGGTCAAAATCGCGCACGGCGTTAACCGACCATTGCGATTCTCCAGTATCGAGGTTAAGGATGAACGGATAGCGCGTCTCGGAGCTCATGGAGATCGCTTGGAACACCCGGTCGTTGCAGGGAAGCTGATCGACGATTGGGCGTTGCGGCACGTCATTGTCTTTCGGTTGCTGCACACGATGCATAAGCTTATAGCGATACATCTTGCGATCGGCATCCATTGTCATCTGGCGACGCGAATCGCCTGCAAGCGGATCGACGCGCGAGCAGCCAAAGCTAAAGCTGGCGATCATGGGCGCCTTGCCACCTGAGCTCGCCTCGATCAGCCCGGTACGTACCTGCTCCAAGCGCTGCTCGAGTTCAGTCTCGTTTGCAAAGAGCGAGATAAGCACAAACTCGTCTCCACCGATACGGAACAGCATCTCATCATGCTTCATGGTTTCGGAGAGCGTGCGGCAGATGCTCAGAATATAGCGATTGCCTTCGGCGTGGCCAAACCTATCATTACAATGCTTGAGATGGTCGATATCAATATAGGCGCAGGTGAAGGGGTCGCCTTTGCGCCAGAGCTGCTCGACGTGACGGTCGAGTCCGCCGCGGTTGCCCAAATTGGTGAGCGAATCGATATAGGCGTTGCACTCAAGCAGCTGGCGCTCTTGTTGCAGGATGGCATGCGTCTTTTGCAGTTGCTCACCAACGGCGCGTAGCCCAGCGGGCAGCGCGGCAACATCGAGTTCGGCGGTCGAGACGCCATTCGCAAGTCGCTGAAGATAGACAATAATCGATTGCTCGCCCATGCGATACGACTCGTTCATGATGGATAACCTCCTTGGGCGGAACAGTGGTTTGTATCATATCCCCAATTCGGCTTGGATTGGGGATATAAGTTAGCTAATGGAGACAAATGCCCCCTTCGACGGTGGCGTTTTGCGCGCGAGCGTATCAGTCGTTATTGCCACCATCGAGCAATGCCTCAAAATCCTTCGCCGGCATGGGGCGGTAGTAGAGGAAGCCCTGAGCGTAGCGGGCGCCCATGTGGCGTAGCATGTTTGCCTGCTCATCTGTCTCGACGCCTTCGATTACAACGGGCAGATGGAGCGACTGCGCCATCTCGAGCATCGATGACACGATCTGCGCGCTGCGGCCTTGATCACGGTCGGTGGGCACAAAGGTACGGTCGAGCTTGATGACGTCAACGTTCACGTTCTTGAGCATTGCGAGCGTGGACTGGCCGGTGCCAAAATCGTCCATATAGGTCGAGAAGCCGCGGGTGTGCAGATCTGCGGTCAGCTTATCCACGGCCTCGGACTCTCCGGTATAGGCGGTCTCGGTGATCTCGATACGCATGAGCTCGGGTGGTAGGTTGTATTGGGCGGCGAGCGCCCCCATATGTTCGGCAACGTCGCAGGCAAGAATGTCCACGCGCGACACATTAAGCGAGATTGGAACTACGCGAAGACCGCGATCGAGACGCTCGCGAAGCCATGTGGCAACGCCCTGCCAAACATATTTGTCGAGCGTTACTACAAAGCCGCTTTCCTCGAGAGCGGGGATAAAGGTTGCAGGTGAAATGAGGGAGCCATCCTTGTCAATCCAGCGTGTGAGCGCCTCGGCGCCAATGATCTCGCCGGTTTCCATATCGACCTGGGGCTGCAGGTAGTAAGTGATGCGGCCGTTTGAGAGCGCATACTGGAACTCGGTTAGCGTGTGGTGGAACGCAACCTCATGCTCATATTCCTCGGGGCGGAAAACGGCAATGCGCTCCTTAAAGTCGTTTTTGGCGCGTCGATTGGTAAACATGGCCTTGGCCTGGGCATCGATGGTGATTTCCTCGCTAGCGTCGATGGGGCATACGCCCATGGACGGCCAAAAGCCTACGCCGTCGTCGTGCTTGGCTACAGCCTCGCGCACGCGCGCATAGACTCGGTGAACGAAATCGTGTTCAAAGGGTATGAGCAGACAAAAGTCGTCTTGCCCCCAGTATCCCGCGACGCCCATGTCGGCGTTCTCGATATCCTTGAGCACCGTGCCCACATCGGCAAGCATACGGTCGCCTTCGGCCTGCCCATACCATTCGTTAAATAGGCGCATGTGGCCCATGTCGACGGTGGCGATACACCAAGCGCCGTCGCGCCTCGCCTCGATGAAGGCATTGGCACGGCGCATAAACTCGCTGGGTCGGCAGAGGCCGGTGAGCATGTCGAGGTGCTCGGCGACGGCGCCTTTGCGTTCCATCTCGGGTATGGGCAGACTGTCGTTGGGAACAAGTCCGCCGGCCGTGCGAAGGCGACGATCGAGTTCGCCCAAAACAGTCGATGCTTGGGAGTCCAGGCGTTCGTAAAAGGTCGGGACGACAAGACAGACGGGAGCAATGGTGTCGCCTGCGATTTGCACAGGAGCGAAAACGGCCTCTTTAAGGTGGCGGGTCAGTTGCTCGAATGCCTCGTGGTCCAGGTCATTGCTGAGCACGACGAACTGGACGCTACGTGAACGGTAGACCCTGCTCCTGCCGCGGGTGATCGACAGCATGCGGCCTGCGTATTCGGCGAGCATGTTGTCGACAGCCTCGGCTCCGTAGAGCTCGTTGAGCTTTGTCGTGCCACGAACGCGCACCGCTATAAGGCCCGTCTCGCAACGGTCGCAACGACAGGCGTCGATGGCATTGACCAACATGCGCTGGGTGCCGAGGCCTGTCGCGGCGTCGACGGTTTCGGCAAGTGAGTGGTTGACGAGCTCGCCGACATAGAGCGAGGGGACATTTTCGTCCCCATCGATGCGAAACCCGCGAGCACGGCAGAGGACGTAGTCGCCGACGGCATTGCGCACACGATACTGCATGACGCGACGGTGCTTGGTGCCGTTATAGACCTGGTCGATGTCGTTGATGTAGGCCTCAAGGTCATCGGGATGCACGCGCGTTTTCCAGTAATCGCGACAGTTGTCTATGTGCTCCGAGGGAAGGCCAAGATCGCGCAAGGCGCCTTGTGACCAAAGGGTGCGATGTTTGTCCAAGTTCTCGATAAAGAAATAGCGGCCCTCGTTGAGCATCGAAAAGGCGTCGAAAATGCGATCGCTTATTTCGAAGTCGTCGGCGTGGACTTGCGTGATATTGCGTCGATCAAGGTGCATGGCATGACGTAGCTTGTAGTCGTACATGCGATGGTCGGCATCGAGCGTCATGCGATTGGGGGCCTCGCCCAGGGCGGGGTCGGCATGTGACACTCCGTAGCTAAACGAGTGAGGCATCTCGGAATCGTTGTTTTTGAGCAGGACCGTTCGGCAGTGTTCCAGACGTTCGGCGAGGTCGTCCTCGGTCGCAACCGTAGACAGGATGGCAAACTCGTCGCCGCCTATGCGAAACGCCGCCTCGTCCACCTTCATATACAGCTTGAGATAGAGGCTTACCTGCAAGATATAGCGGTTGCCCTCGTCATGCCCAAAGATGTCGTTGCAGTGCTTAAGGTTATCGATGTCGATAAACGCCATGGTCACGGGCAGTTCCTGCTCCCAGATTTCCTCTAAGGAGCGAGCAAAGCCGCCGCGGTTGCCAAGTCCGGTAAGCTGGTCGGTAAAGGCGGTCCTAATCAGATCATCCTGACGCTCGAGAAGGTCGCGAACGGTCTTTTCGAGCGTTTCGGTGTAATTGCTGACAGTATCCATGTCGTAAGCGGCTTTCTGAGGTCGGGCGAATTGCGTCGGGCGAGCTCGTTGTGCACACGCGTTGATGTTCGGCGCTTTGCGTGTATCCAGGCCCCCGCCTCGCTGCGTTGTTGGGTTACTTTACCGGCTAATGTTCGCTGTTGATAACTGCTGCGTAGTATAAACAACAGCACACAATTATATATGGGTGCACATGCTGTGGGCGGCCATTATTCGACAAACGGCAGCGCGACGATGCGATGTCCGATAAAAATGCGACTGGGGCGGTATATGTTGACGGGTATACTTGTTCCGTTTAAATTTGCGGGGACGGAGATGGTCGCATGGCACAGCCAAATATGACGCGCACGGTGGGGCTTGCGCTCGAGGGAGGCGGCTACCGCGGTATGTATACGGCGGGCGTGCTCGACGTTTGGATGGAGTACGGTTTGACCTGCGACCATATGGTGGGTGTCTCGGCGGGCGCGGCGTTTGGCTACAACTTTAAATCGCGCCAGATCGGTCGCGCCATTCGTTACAACAAGGCCTATTGCGCCGACAAGCGCTATGCGAGCGTGACGAGCTGGTTGCGAACCGGAGACATGTTCAATGCCGATTTTGCCTATCACGAGGTGCCCATCGAGCGCGATCCCATCGACCTGGAGACATATCGTGCCTGCCCCATGCGGTTTACGTGCGTGTGTACCGATATCGAGACGGGCAAGGCCGTCTATCACGATTTGCCGTATGGTGACGAGCGCGATATCGAGTGGATCCGGGCGTCGTCGGCGATTCCCGTGGCGACGCGTCCTGTCGCCATTGAGGGCCGCAAGTACCTAGATGGCGGCGTGGCTGATTCCATTCCCAGCGCTTGGCTGTTTGCGCAGGGCTATGACCGCAACGTGGTGGTGCTGACGCAGCCGGCGGGCTTTATAAAGCAGCCCAACAGCGTGATGCCCATGCTGCGTCGCGCGTATCGCCGCTATCCGGAGTTTGTTGCGGCGCTTGAGCATCGGCATGAGGCCTACAATGCCGCGCTCGACGACTTGGCGCGCCGCGAGACGGCCGGCGAGGTTTTTGTAGTGCGTCCGAGCGAATCGGTGAAGGTGCCGTCGCTGTGCCGCGAGCCCGATGAGCTCGAGCGCATCTATCAGATCGGCCGTCGCGATGCAGGGGCGACTTTGCCGGCGTTGGAAGCGTATCTGGCGGAGTAGGGGCCGCGGCGGAAAGTTCATCCCGGAATATGTGTTCAGACTGGGATGCAGTTTCCCACTGCCCCTCTATACGGAAAGCGCATCCCGGAATGGAGGTCCAAACTGGGATGCGCTTTCCGCTATTGAAGATATGAGGATGCGAATCAGCTGCTCGGCTTATGTCTATGCCTGCTGCCAGGTGTCGACGAGCTCCTTGGCTGCGGCGTGGGGGTCGTCGGCGCTGCAGACGGCGCTCACCACAAAGAAGCCATCGACGCCGGTGGCCTTGAGCTGCGGCAGGTCGGCCGTCTTAACGCCGCCGCCCACCACGATGGGCACGGGGCTTGCCGCGTGGAGTGCGGCCAGATCCTCAAAGCTTTTGGTGATGATGGAGCCATCGGCTGCGCGTCCGCAGTCGCGCTTGGTCTCGGTCTCGTGCAGCGGGCCTACGCCTAGGTAGTCGACCAGGCTCATGTCGGCGGTCTTGACGTACTCGAGCATCTCCTCGCAGCGGGCCGAAAGACCCACAATGGCATCGGGGCCCAAAAGTTTGCGGCAGACCTCGACGGGAATATCGCTCTGGCCCACGTGTACGCCATCGACAGCGATGCCCTGCTCGCGCGCGGCGAGCACGCAGTCAAGGCGGTCGTCGATCAGTAGGGCGACCTGACCGGTCTTGCCGGCCTGCGCGATTGCCTGCGCGGCGTCGCCGGTCAGCGCAATGATCTCGCGGGCGCTTGCAACCTTGGAGCGCACCTGGATGCAGGTAAAGCCGGCGTCGAGCGCCTGCGCCACCACATCGCCCACGGGGCGCCCGAGTGTGTTTTCGGGGCCGAGTACCAGATAGGCCGAGATATCAAGGTTGTCGCGGATGCTCATCGTGCTTCCTCCTGCTTTTTGATCTGCGCTTCCATGCGCTCGAGTTTGCCGGTCATGGTGTCGGTAAATCCGGGTCGAATATCGGCTTTGAGCACGACTTCGGTGCGGATGCCCTTGCTCGCCAACACAAAGGTCGCATCGCGTACGACCTGCATAACCTTGTCCCAGTCGCCCTCGATTTCGGTGAACATCGAGGTGGTGCGGTTGGGAAGGCCGCTCTCGCGAATGACGCGCACGACTTCGGCGACCTCGGCGGAGAGCTCGTCGCCCGTACCGCACGGGGCGATGGCCACGGCGACCAAGGTGTTCATGCCGGTATTGGCTGCGGCCTCGGACATGGGCTTATGCCTCCTCGAGCTCGAGTCGGTTGTCGGCAATGTCCTGGGCGGTCGCGCGGTAGAGCTCATCGATAAAGGCGACCTTAAAGCTTGCCGGGGCATCGGCGACAGCGGCGGCACGCGTGCCGGCAACGTTGTAGACCGCGGTGCCGCAGATGGCTGCCGTAAACGGATCGCCGGCGCAGGCATACACGGCCAGCACGCCGCCCTGCGAACAGCCGCAGCCGGTGATCTTGGACATGAGCGGGCTGCCGCCATGGGACTTGGCCACGGTCGTGCCGTCGGTGATCAGGTCAACCTCGCCCGAGACAACTACGGCGCCGCCAGTGTAGCGAGCGAGCGCCACGGCGGCATCGCGGGCGGCATCAACGGTGTCGGTGGTGTCGACACCGCGGGCGCGGCTGAGGTCGGCTGCCTCACCCTCAAGGTTCCATAGGGCGGCAAGCGCGATGATCTCGGACGCGTTGCCTCGCACGATGGCGGGCTTGTACTGCTTGAGCTCGTTTACCAACTGGGTGCGCAGACTACCGATGCCCAGGCCCACCGGGTCGAGCACCCAGGGCTTGCCGGCGTCATGCGCCGCCTTGGCTGCGCGGGGAATCGTCTGCTCGTAGATGGGGAAGAGCGTGCCCATATTGAGATAGATGGCGCCGCCGCCGGCAACGAGCGCCTCGCCCTCGTCGGGCAGGTAGACCATGGCGGCCGATCCGCCCACGGCGAGCTGCGCGTTGGCGACAAAATCAATCGTCACCGTATTGGTGATGGAGCCGGCCATCGGATTGGTGGCGCGAATCTCCTCCGCGGCCTTGACTACGTTTTGCTTGAGCTGTTCCGAATTGATCACTGCACATGCCTCCTTGGCATAGAAAAGGGGCGCTGTGCATAGACAGCGCCCCTGTAAAGGCGGCATGCTCCCTACGCCAGCATTAACTGACAGGTTCAAAGGATTGGGCCCCATGCCCTCTCAGCCTTGTGGTTTGCACCGCCGGCACTCCCGCATCGAATCTGTTGCTCCCTATACTAACGCACCTGCCAAAAAGGGACAGGTTTATTTTGGTAGGTGACAACTGGGGTGCGGTATTTTCCCAGATAAAACCTGCCAAAATAAACCTGTCCCTTATTGGTAGGTCGTTACAATGGTTACGGTGAAAATGACGGGGGACCTTATGATTAAACTTGTGCTGACCGATATGGACGATACGCTGATTCCAGCCGGGCATGACGGCGCCAGCGACTACGCCATCGAGGGCATTCATGCCATGCAGGCGGCGGGTCTGCACTTTGGCCCGGTTTCGGGTCGCCAGCCGTCCGCGATGGGCTGGATGTTCAAAAATTGTTCCGAGTGCTTTTCGACCGGTGCGTTCTGCAACGGCCAGGTCATGTTTGTGGACGGCAAGGTGGTGGCCTCGCATGCGACCGACAACGCCGCCCTTATGCGCTTGGCTGACTACTTGGAACAAGAGACCGACGATACGTACCTGAAAGTCTACAGCCTGGGCGATGACTTTTGGAATAACGATGCCTATTGTGTGACGAGTGATCCCGAGCGCGTTCGTCGCGCCATGGAGTCGGGCGGCAACGCATGGCTCAAAGGCGAAGAGGCCCCGTGCCGTCCTGTTGTCGATGATGCCCCGGTATACAAGGCGAATATCTGGAGTGCCCGTTCGCGTGAGGAGCTCGCGGAGCTACGCGAGCGCGTTGCCGCTGAGGTGCCGGAACTCTCGCTCGTGTTTCCCAACAATCGTGTGCGCCTATTCGACATTCTTCCAGCAGATTGGGACAAGGGTTGCGCTGCACTGGAGCTGGCGCGCGCTTTGGGCCTGACGCCCGACGAGGTGGCCGTATTCGGCGATTCCGATAACGATTTGCCCATGATCGATGCCGTTCCCAACTCCGTCGCAGTCGCCAATGCCAACGAGGCCGTCACGGCTGCCGCGCGCTGGCATATCGGCGCTGCGGCAGATGATACGGTCGCCGGGGCTCTGCATCAGATTGCCGCCTGCGCCGCGACGGGGGAGATGCCGCCGTTTATGCGTCAGATGGACACAGCGGGTTTTGGCATTACGACCGTCTAGGGAGAAAGTCATGAAGCTTCAGCAACTCAGGTATGTTGTTAAGGTTGCCGAATGCGGCAGTATCACCGAGGCCTCGCGCCGGCTCTTTGTGTCGCAGCCTTCGATTACCGCGTCGATCCGCGATCTCGAAAACGAGATGGGCGTGCACATCTTTGAGCGCACCAACAAGGGCGTCATTGTGTCCGAGGAAGGCGAGACCTTCTTGGGCTACGCGCGCCAGGTGCTCGACCAGGCCGACCTGCTCGAGGGTAAGTACAAAGGCACGTCCGAGCAGGTGCCGCACTTTAGTGTGAGCTGCCAGCATTATTCCTTTGCCGTTAACGCGTTTGTTGACGTGATCCGCGAATTCGATGCCGCGCGCTATGACTTTACCCTGCGCGAGGAGCAGACTCACGAGATTATCGAGGACGTCGCGCATATGAAAAGCGAACTGGGCATCCTGTACTTATCCGAGCACAACCGCGAGGTTATCGAGCGCATGCTCGCCGCCAACGAACTCGTATTCGAGGGGCTCTTCTGCGCTGCGCCGCATGTCTTTGTATGCGCCGACCATCCATTGGCGGACCACGCCAGCGTGACACTCGAAGATCTCGAGGACTACCCGTTCCTGTCCTATGAGCAGGGCAGCTATAACTCATTTTATTATTCTGAGGAGCTGACCTCGACGTTTGAGCGCCGCAAGAATATCCGTGTGCGTGACCGTGCGACGCTATTCAACCTAGTTATGGGCCTTAACGGTTACACGGTGTGTTCGGGCGTGATCAGCCATGAACTTAACGGTCCCGGTATTATCTCGATTCCGCTCGATGTGGACGAGTACATGGAGATCGGCATTATCACGCGTAAGAATACGACGCTCACGCGCTATGGGCAGGCCTATATCGACGCGATTCGTCAGCACATCTAGGCTGCTGCGTCCTGCATGGGTCAAATCTCTTTATGGCAGTCCAGACTAATATAGGAAGAATCTATATCAAACTGTTATAAACGTATATTATACGATGGCCATATGAACGCTCATACTGTGTCCCAGTAAAGCAACCAATGCAAAGGGAGATATCTATGAGCACTTCGATTCAACCGAACGCGCCGTTTCGCGCCGATATCGTCGGCAGCTTTCTTCGTCCGCAGACCGTAAAGGATGCCCGCGCTGCCTATGCGGCAGGCACGCTTGATGCCGAGGGGCTTAAGGCCGTCGAGGACGAGGCCATTCGCGACTTGGTGGCTAAGCAGAAGGCCGCCGGCCTGCAGGTGATCACCGATGGCGAGTTCCGCCGCAGCTATTGGCATCTCGACTTTATGTGGGGGCTTAACGGCGTCGAGCATCGTGCCTCTCGTACGGGCTATATGTTCCACGATGAGGAGACTACCGCCGACACCGCCGTGGTAACCGGTCCCATCAGCGGCGAGAACCATCCGTTCGTCGAGCACTTCAAGTTTGTCAAGGCGCTTGAGGGGGAGGGCCAGGTCGCGCGTCAGACCATTCCGGCGCCGATTCAGACGTTCTCCGAAGTCACGCTCGTCCGCTGCGATGGTCAGCAGGAGAGTCTGCGCGCCGTCTACAAGACCGACGAAGAGCTCGCCGATGCCATCGCCGCAGCATATCGCACCGTGATTGCCGACCTGTATGCCGCAGGCTGCCGCAACATCCAATTTGATGACTGCACCTGGGGCATCTATTGCGATAGCGACTTTGTGTCCAAGACCGGCATGAGCCCGGTTGACCTGCAAAAGGTGAGCGAGCTGGGCGTGGCGCTCAACAATGCCGCCATCGCGGGCAAGCCCGACGATCTGGTCATCAACACGCACGTGTGCCGCGGCAACTATCACTCCACGTATGCCTTCGAGGGTGGTTATGATCCCATTGCACCGTACCTGTTTGCGCGCGAGGATGTCGACGCGTTCTATCTTGAGTTCGATACGCCGCGCGCCGGTGGCTTTGAGCCGCTCAAGTACGTCGCTCCCGGCAAGAAGGTCGTGCTGGGCCTGGTGACCACCAAAGCGCCAGAGCTCGAGGACGAGGATACCATCGTCGAGCGCATCCGCGAAGCTGCTAAGTATGTGCCGCTCGAGAACCTGTATCTGTCTCCGCAGTGCGGCTTTGCCAGCTGCGAGATCGGCAACAAACTGACCGAGGATGAACAGTGGGCAAAGATCGCGCTGGTCAAGCGCATTGCCGAGCGCGTTTGGAGATAGCAGTACCGGTCACGGTCGGTGACTGTGTGCCGGGGCTATATTTAGCGCGTCAGTATCCATCGAATGCCACGTGCCATGCGCAGGTCGGTTTGGGCAAAGTGGTTGCCGGGGTTGAGCTCCAGTGTCGTGGGGATACCACATTCGCCGAGGAGCTCTTCCATCGCGCGCGTGTCGTCGAGTACGTGCCGCATCATGCGGTTGGGCGTCTTGGTCTCTTTTTTGCCGAGCGACAGATAGACGGCATCGGGCGCGTTCGGCATCGTGTGCTCGTGCGCGTAGTCGATAAAGCCGGGGAACCACAGCGACCCCGATGCACTCGCCGCGCGATCAAAGGCATCGGTTTGCCAGAGGGCCCAAAGCGAAAAGAGGCCCGCCAATGAGTAACCGGCAATGCCGCGCCAGGTAGGCGGGCAGAGAAGTGATGATTCGACCTGTGGGATTATCTGATTCAGCAGTTCATCGAGAAACCCAGACGCCTGCCCGCCAAAGGGCTCGGCATCACGCACGCATCCGTCGCATTCCCAGGGGCTCAGCTCGCGATTCCAATCGAGCCCTCCAATGGCGACGAGGGTGAACGGTGGGCAGTCGAGCTCTCGGCAGCGCTCGTAGACTTCACCACCGTCACCCATAACCACGGGGAGATAGATGACGGGCGCGCCTTCCGCACACTCTGGATAAACGGTTATCTGCTTCTGATGCGCTTTCAAGGCAGGCTTCTCTCGGTGTTGTGATATTGACAACTTCAATTGTCGCACGCTGGCACGGGGGCAGACGCTAAAAGAAAGGCGCGGAGCCGCTCGATGCGACTCCGCGCCTTGTTGTTTTGCTTTAGTAGGCTATGCCCTTACGCTACGAAGAAGTAGACGAGGAAGGCAAGGGCCGCGACCCACATGAGCGGCTTGATCTTGGAAGCCTCGCCCTTAAAGAGCGCGACGACCACGTAGGCGATAAAGCCCAGGCCGATGCCGGCGGAGATGGAGTAGGTGAAGGGCACGCCGGCGACGATCATGAACGCCGGGAAGCCCTGCGACACGTCGGACCAGTCGATTCCGGAGGCCTCGCTCATCATGAGGTAGCCGACGTAGACCAGGGCACCACAGGTGGCGGCGCTGGAAACGATGGAGACGATGGGGGAGAAGAACGCGGCGAGGATAAACAACACACCGGTGGTGACGGAGGTGAGGCCCGTGCGGCCACCGTCGGCGGCGCCGGACGTGGACTCGACGAAGGTGGTGATGGAGGAGACACCCATAAAGCCACCGGCAGCGGCGGCCACGGAGTCAACGACCAGGATGGGGCGGATGTCCTCGACATTGCCGTCCTCGGTCAGGAACTCGCCCTGCTTGGCGACGGCCATCGCGGTACCCATGGTGTCGAAGAAGTCACTCATGAGCAGCGAGAAGGCGACGACGAGCAGCATCGGGTCGGTCAGAACCTTCACGATGGCCATGTTGCCGTCGGCGGTGCTGGAAAACGGAGCGCCAAAGGTCGAGAAATCGAGCGGGGCGATGAGGCCCTCGGGGGCATGGGTGACGCCCAGCGGGATACCGGCGATAACGGCAACGATGATGCCGATGAGCAGCGAGCCCGGCACGTTGCGGGAGGCCAGGGCGACCGTCACGACGATGGAGATGATGCCGACGATAAAGGTGGGAGAAGCGATGCCGCCCAGGCCGACGAGCGTACCGGCGCCAGCGGTGATGATGCCGGCGTCACACAGGCCGATCATGGCGATGAACAGGCCCAAGCCAACCGAGATGGCGTGGCGCAGGACCACGGGGATGGCATCCATGATGGCCTCGCGCAGGCCGCACAGGACGAGCAGCAAGATGACGATACCCTCGAGGAAGATAACGCTCATGGCTACGTGCCAGTCGCCGCCGCACATGGTGGTGGTGATGCCCGCAATCATGGCGTTGATGCCCAGACCCGACGCGCAGGCGAGCGGGCGGTTTGCGAAGATGCCCATGCAGATGGTCATGATGCCGGCGCCCAGGCAAGTGGCGCAGGCGAGCGCTCTCGCATCGATGCCGGCGCCCGAGAGCACCGCGGGGTTGACGGCAATGATGTAGGCCATTGCCAGGAACGTTGTCAGTCCAGCGCGAAGTTCGGTCCCGATTGTGGACTTGCGCTCGCTGACGTGAAATAGTTCGTCCATGCACACCCTTTCCTTGTTCGGCCCCGAGTTTAGGCCGATTGACACGAACTTACTTACTATATCGCCTTTACAACCTTGCTGTTCCTCGCATGTCGATGTTCGGCGCTTTGTAATGGACGGGCGGTATTTTCCGTATGAAAATGTGTAGGTACCGTATACTTAAGCAGTTACAACGACCCCTATGGAGGAATGCATGATTAAAGAGCTCTGCCACGACGAGGCTATTCTGTCCCAGCGTTGCGAGGTCGCGACTGTCGAGGACGAGTCGGTGGCACAGGACCTGATCGATACCATCAAGTCGCTCGACGATGCCGGCTGCCTTGCCGCCAACCAGATCGGCGTCACCAAGAAGGTCTGCGTCTACCTGGACGATGCCGGCGAGCCCCATGTGCTCTACAACCCCCGTCTGGTGTTTGGCTTGGGTGCCAGCAAGATGGAGGAGAGCTGCCTGACGCACGAGGAGATCACTAAGTCTACGCGCTACATCAAGTGCAAGGTTGCCTTTGACCAGATCGTCGATGGCAAGATGCGCGAGCGCAAGCAGGACTTTGTGGGCTTCGAGGCTCAGATGATCCAACACATGATTGACCACTGTCTTGGAAAGTTGGTCTAAGGGGACCAAAGCGCCGCACCTTGCCGCTCAATCGTCGCTCGCGTACCTTAAGTACGCTTCGCTCCTCTTTCGTGGCAATCTGCGGCACTTTGACCCCTTAGACGACCTGCGGTGTTAACTTGGTTGAGTTTATCCTGATTGAATAGTCCGGGCATGACATTGTTGTCATGTCCGGGCTTATTTTGTTTAGGGCCCCTTTAAATTGGTGACAATGAACTTAGCAAGAACGTAAAGCTAGGAGGCGCTATGTGCACGAGTATTCGATTTACCGATAATTCTGGCAACATGTATCTGGGCCGCAACCTCGACTGGAGCTTTGGATACGGCGAGCAGGTTCGTGTGATGCCCCGCGGGTTCCACATCCCGTATTCGTTTATCGACGATGCGACAGCGGCACACGCGGTAATCGGCATGTGCATCGATTACAAGAACTATCCCATGTTTTTCGACTGCGGCAACGATGCGGGCCTGGCGGTGGCGGGCCTCAACTTTCCCGGCTATGCCGAGTATGCCGAGGGCCCGGTTGATGGCAAGACCAATATCGCGGCCTACGAGTTTCCCCTGTGGGTGGCGTCGACGTTCTCGACGGTCGATGAGGTCGAGGTGGCGCTGCGTGACGTGGCGATCGTGGCCAAATCGGCGGGCGAAGGCCTAGGCGTGTCACTGCTCCACTGGATTATCGGCGACGACCGGCGCAGCATTGTGGTCGAGATGATGGCCGACGGCCTGCATGTGTACGATGATCCGGTTGACACCCTTGCCAACCAGCCGACCTTCCCGTGGCACATGGAAAACCTGCGCACCTATATCACCGCCACAAACGATTTTCCGCAGACGGCGACGTGGCGCGGCGCCGAGCTTAAGCCCTATGGCGCGGGTGCCGGCATGCGCGGCATTCCCGGCGACTGCTATTCGCCGAGCCGTTTTGTAAAGGCGGCGTACCTCAATGCCAATTATCCGCAAAAGGAGAGCGAGGCCGAAAACGTGATTCGCATGTTCCGCTCGCTCGAGGGCGTGATGATGGTCGAGGGGGCGTCCAGGATGGGCGATGGCAAGTTCGAGAAGACTATCTACACCGGATGCTTTAGCGCGCGTACGGGCAATTATTACTACGCGACGTACGAGGACCCTTCGATTCGCTACGTGAGCCTGATGGATGCCGAGGGTGCGAACCCCGATAGGCTCGTGGTTCCCGAGCCGCGCCGTTCGTAGCCGATAGCTTTACTGCAATGCAATGCGGCCCTGCATCTCCTGTGAGGTGCAGGGCCGCTGTCATCGATGTGCGACGTCGCTAGAAGTTCGCGTCGTTGAGTTGTTCGCTCTCGAGGCCGTCGAGTTGTTGCTGTTCGGGCGTCTCGGCGACGCTCTCGAGCAGCTCGGTGGGATCGACGTTCATGTCCCTACCGGCTTCGTTGCCGTTGACCAGGTCGCCCGAGAAGATATCGACATCCATTTCCTCGGCTTCCTCGATCTGAACCTCGAGTGGCACCTGGGTGCGTACGAGTTTGACTGCCGGACGCATACGAGCAAAGAGGGGCACGTACTCGATGATGATGGCCGAGTTCTCAAGACCGTACCAGCGTGCCGGGCTTCCGCAGGCGCGGCGGACGGCGTACTTGATGGCCATGACGCGATGGTCGTTGCGGTTGATGTCCGTCTCGGGGGCAAGCATCTTGCGCAGCATGCAAAAACGGAAGTCGCCCACGTTGCCGCGCGTCTCGTAGATGGAGTAGGTGTGATGTTGCGGCGGCAGCTCTCCCGAGGCCATCAGGTCGCCAACGATCTGGCGCAGATAGGCGTTGACGCGCTGATTGACCTTAAAGCCCAGGTTCAGGCGCACGCGGAACAGGAAGTCCGTGCCAAAGGTCTCAACGGAGTATTCGTGCGTATAGGGCTCGTCGGTAACGTGCACGTTGATGAACCAGTATGCCTTGGCGCGCTTGGGGTGCTTGTCCAAGATGGAGTAGAGCACGTCGCGGTCGAGCGTGAGCGGGTCGGGGCTGTTGGTGAGAAATACCAGATTGTCGGCGAGCACGGGATAGGTCTCGTCATTGCGTAGGCGATTGAGCTGGTCGATGTACTTGGAGACGGGCAGCAGAATCGTCTGCGTGCGCTCGATGGCGGTGCCGCGGCGCCACACATACATAAGGCCAAACAGCAGCGAGGCCAGGAAGATCATGACGTAGCCGCCGTCAAAGAACATGGTGAGGCACGAAGCGAAGAAGCACAGCTCAATGGCACCAAAGAGCAGGGCGAAGACGCCGGCCCCCAGCTTGTGCTTGAGGATACCGGCGATGTAGCTCGTCAAAAGCGTCGTGGTCATGAGCATGGTCACGGTAATGGCGAGGCCGTAGGCGCTCTCCATGCGCTCGGAGTTCTGGAACAGCAGCACGATGAAGATGCAGCCGACCCACATGATGTTGTTGACGAGCGGAATATAGAGCTGGCCCTTGGTGTCGCTGGGGTAGTGGATGCGCAGGTGCGGCATAAGGTTGAGGCGCGTTGCCTCCGAAACCAACGAGAACGAGCCGGTGATGAGCGCCTGCGAGGCGATGATGGCCGCTACGGCCGAAAGCACGATGGCAAAGGGGCGCAGGGGCTCGGGAAGCATCATATAGAACGGGTTGACGATATCCATCGCGAGCATCTGAGGATTGGAGTTGTTGGCGAGCAGCCAAGCGCCCTGACCCAGATAGTTAAGGATAAGTGCGGCCTTTACGAACGGCCAGGATGCATAGATGTTGGCCTTGCCCACATGACCCATGTCCGAGTAGAGCGCCTCGGCGCCGGTCGTTGACAGGAAGACAAAGCCGAGCACCATAATGCCCGAGTGGTTGATGGGCGAGAACAGGAACATGATGCCGCGGATGGGGTTGAGCGCGCGCAAGATGGACAGGTTGCCGAGCATGTTGAACAGACCGGCACCAGCCAAGAACAGGAACCACAGCGTCATGAGTGGGCCGAACAGCTTGCCGATCGACGAGGTGCCGGCACGCTGCATGGCAAATAGGCCGCAGATAATGATGATGGTAATAATGATGACGTTGGTTTGCCCGTCACCCAAAAGCGCGTGGCCCCACTCGATGGTACGCAGGCCCTCAATGGCCGTGGTGACCGTGACCGCGGGGGTGAGGATGCCGTCGGCGAGCAGCGCCGCGCCGCCGATCATGGCGGGGAGAATCAGCCACGGCGCCACCTTGCGCACGAGGCTGAACAGAGCGAAGATGCCGCCTTCGCTGTGGTTGTCGGCCTTCATGGCGATTACCACGTACTTGACCGTGGTCACGAGCGTCATGGTCCAGATGACGAGCGAAAGCGCGCCCAGAATCATATCCTCGCTGACGGTGCCGATGCCGCCGTTGTTGGCGACGATTGATTTCATGGTGTACATAGGGCTCGTGCCGATGTCGCCATAGACGACGCCGAGCGTTACGAGCAGCATGCCAGCGGAGAGGGGAATGGCTCCGTGCCCGCCCTGCCCATGCCGGTCTTGGAGGCTTGCCTCCAGTTTGGTGTGTGCCACGTGGACTCCCTTAGACATCCGGTTATCTGTCCTGAGTAGATAACTTTTATGCCGCTTTTATACATACAAGAGCAGTTTGGCACATCAGGTTGTTTTAGACAATAATTCCCCATCTGGGGATTATTCATGTACGCAGGCAGCATTTTAAAGCAGGGGCGCATCCGCTGAATGGCGTGCTGCAATGTGATAACTGCGGACACACCCCGGCTTTGAAACTGAATGAAGAGGGGGCTTTTAGGCGCGTGCTGTCTGGGCGATGCCAGCCTTGGCGCCTGCGCGTTTGTCGGCGAGTTCGCAAAAGAGTGCGCCGCCGATGATAAGTGCGGCGCCCATCAGGCGGACCGGTGTCATGGCTTCGCCCAAAAGGACGGCCGAGAACACGACCGCCGAAAGTGGCTCGAGGTAGCCGACGACCGCGACGGTCTGGACGGGCAGCTTGGCGACGGCGCTAAAGTAGAGCAGGCAACCGATGCCAGTGTTGACGACGCCGAGCATGATGACGGCGCGCCAATCAATACTGGCGGCGGACAGGAATGAGGGGGCGCCCTGCGTGATGAGTGTGAGGGTCAGCGCGGTCACAAAGGCGGCGCTCACCTGGAGCGCGGAGTTTTCGAGGCCTTCGATGTGTGGCGCACCCTTGCTGGCGATGACCATCAATGCGTAGCAGAAGGCCGAGACGATGCCGCAAACGATACCCGCAATGGGCATATTGCCACCTAGACCTTGTGCCGCAATGAGAAAAGCACCGCAGGCAACGGCGATAAAGCCGGCGATTTTGCCGCCGGTCAGCTTTTCGCCAAAGATGAGCGGGGAGAGCGCCATGACAATGATGGGGCCGCAGTAGTACAGCAGCGAGGATACGCCGACGCCGATCGTCTGGTAGGCGCGGAACAGAAAAATCCAGCTGGCGCCCAGCGCGGCTCCCGAGAGGAGGAGGGCTGCGGCTTCGCGGGGGCGAGATGGCGCCTGCAACGTATGGCGTTGGGTGATGATGAGGATGGCGACAAGCGAGAGTGCGCCCAAAAACGTGCGGAGCAGCACGATATCGGAGCTCGGCAGCGCGATGGCAGCGGCGATGACGCCGTTGGAGCCAAACAATAGCAATGCTGCTAAGTACGTAAACAGTCCGTTGTTCATGCGCTGACATCCCCTCTATATCCGAGCATGTTCACTATGGGTGAGGTGGCTTTAGAAGAAAAGCGAATATAATGCATGGATAACATGACAAAAACTCATGCAAAGGTGGAGGCGTGTCGTGGAAGCGAATATTCAAAAGATGCAGGTGCTGCTGGAGACGGTGCGCGCCGGAAGCTTTACGCGCGCCGCCGAGCGCCTGAGCTATTCGCAGTCGGGCGTGAGCCGTATGGTGGCCGATCTTGAGGCCGACTGGGGCTTTAAAGTGCTCGATAGAAGCCACGAGGGCGTAGTGCTTTCTGCCGATGGGCGGCAAGTCATGCCGGCGGTCGAGGCGTTATGCGAGGAATTTGTTCGTTTGCAGCGTCGGGTGGATGAGATGCGTGGGCTCATGCGCGGCAAAATCTGCATCGGTACGTTTTCGAGCGTGGCGACCCACGTGCTGCCGCCGGTGATCGCGCGCTTTCGCGCCGATCACCCGGACGTCGATTATGAGTTGCTGATGGGCGATTACTCAGAGATCGAACAATGGGTGGGAGAGGGCCGCTGCGATCTGGGCTTTATCCCGCGTGAGCCACGCGGCGCCGGCATGGCGTCGCGGCCGTTGGTACAAGACGAGCTGATGGCCGTGGTGCCTGCGGACTCCTCGCTTGCCACCGCAGAGGTCGTTTCCCTTGCCGATTTGGCCAACGAGCAGTTTATTCTGCTGGAACGCGGCACCGATGACGAGATTACGCCGCTGTTTCGTCGGGCGGGACTGACAGTGCGCTCAAAACTGTCGACCTGGGATGACTATGCGATTATGGCCATGGTCGAGGACGGCCTGGGCGTGAGTATTCTTCCCGCGCTCATCTTGCGCCGCTGTCAGTTCGATGTTGCCGTGCGTTCGCTCGAGGGATATCCCCATCGGCAAATCAATGCGATATATCGCGCGACTGATGTTTCGCTTGCCGCCGCCCGATTCCTTGAATACCTCTAAACGTGTACACGTCATTGTCCGCCTTGGGCAAATCTTGGAGTTCGGTACATTTTCTTATGAAATTGAACTTTCGAATGAGGTGCCGCGCTATACTGCTGCCTAAATTGAACCTTGGTTCAATTCGTGTTCTATAAATTGAACTTTGCCAGCAAGGAGGTTCCTGTGGCCCAAGAGACGTTTAGCGATCGCCTGCGACAGGCTATGTCCGATCGCGACGTTCGACAGTCGGACGTGATTCGTGCATCGGAGATGTTCGGCAAAAAACTCGGTAAGAGTCAGATGAGCCAATATGTGAGCGGCAAGACGATCCCGCGGCGCGATGTGGCAGAGCTGCTTGCCCGCATTTTGGAGGTCGATGTTACCTGGCTGCTCGCCGGTGACGCCGATCAAAGCGAGGCATCATCGCCCCGCAACGTTTCTAGGCCCGAACCCCATCCCTCAGCTCAAATTCCAAGGAGCACCACCATGCGTACTTTTTCTAAATCCACCAAGCTCGATAACGTCCTGTATGACGTGCGCGGTCCTGTCGTCGACGAGGCCGCCCGTATGGAGGACGAGGGCGAGCGTATTCTCAAGCTCAACATTGGCAACCCGGCGCCCTTTGGTTTCCGCACGCCCGATGAGGTCATTAAGGATATGCGCCAGCAGCTGCCCGACTGCGAAGGCTATTCCAACTCGCGCGGACTGTTCTCTGCGCGCAAGGCGATCATGCAGTATTCGCAGATCAAGGGCTTGCCCAACGTTCAGATGGAGCACATCTACACGGGCAACGGCGTGTCCGAGCTCATTCAGCTTTCGATGAACGCGCTGCTCGACAATGGCGACGAGATTCTGATCCCCAGCCCCGACTATCCGCTCTGGACGGCGTGCGCAACCCTTGCCGGTGGTCATCCCGTGCACTATCTGTGCGATGAACAGGCGGATTGGTATCCCGACCTGGAGGATATGGAGTCCAAGATCACGAGCGCGACCACGGCCCTCGTCATCATCAACCCCAACAACCCAACGGGCTCTGTCTATCCACGCGAGGTGCTCGAGGGCATTGTTGAGATCGCACGCAGGCACCAGCTCATGATTTTTGCCGACGAGATCTACGACCGCCTGTGCATGGACGGCTACGAGCACGTCTCCATTGCCTCGCTCGCCCCCGACCTGCCCTGCATTACGTTTAGCGGCCTGTCCAAGTCGCATATGATCGCGGGCTATCGCATTGGCTGGATGGTGCTTTCGGGCAACCAGCGCTGCATGAGCGACTTTATCATGGGCATCAACATGCTCTCGAACATGCGCCTGTGCTCCAACGTGCCGGCTCAGTCGATCGTCCAGACGGCGCTCGGCGGCCATCAGTCGGTTAACGACTACATCCGTCCCGGCGGTCGTGTCTACGAGCAGCGCAACTTTGTGTATGAGGCGCTCAGCAAGATCGACGGCATCTCGGTGGTTAAGCCGCGCGCGGCGTTCTACATCTTCCCCAAGATGGATGTGAAGAAGTTCAACATCACCGATGACGAGCAGTTCGCCCTCGACCTGCTGCACGAGAAGAAGATCCTGATTACGCGCGGCGGCGGCTTTAACTGGGCCGAGCCCGACCACTTCCGCATCGTGTATCTGCCGCGCATGGAAGTGCTCAAAGAGTCGCTCGAAGACCTCGCCGACTTCTTCGATCATTACCGCCAGTCGTAGGGGATTAAGTATCTGACGCCGCAAGAATCGAGGCGTCGCAGGATAGACATACGGCAGCGAGCGAGCCGCATTTGCGCCAAGGTGACGTGAAATGAGAGGGCGCTGACCTTTTGGTCGCGCCCTCGAAATTGAACGTCAGATTGGTGTGAATGCGGCTCGCGCAGCGTCAAGTGGTCCGCCGTTCGGTAGAACGGCGGAACGATATAACGTCGCCTTGGCGCAAATGCGGCTCGCTCGCTGTCGTATGCTCAGCCTGCATCGTTACCCTGGCTGTCTAAATAACGATTCCGCAGCAATGATCGATTTCGTGCTGGATGATCTCGGCGGTGTAGCCCGAGAAGTTTTTGATGCGGTGGACGAAGTTCTCGTCCAAATACTCAACCTTAATGCGGCGATAGCGGGTACAGGGACGCTCGCCGATCAGCGAGAGGCATCCTTCGCTCGTCCGATAGGCATTGACCTGCTCAAGAATTTGAGGGTTGTACATCAACAGCGCCCTGTTGCCATCTTTTACGCAGATGATGCGTTTGCGCACGCCGATCATGTTGGCGGCGAGACCCACGCACTCGTGCTCATGCTCATGGAGCGTATCCAGGAGGTCTTGTCCGATTACGGCGTCGTCGGGTCCCGCGTCTTCGGAAGGCAGGCGTAAAAAGAACTCGGATTTCATGATGGGCTTAATCATGGCGGGCTCCTTAAGGTGGACACGTTTGGTTCAGGTCATGATACCGCGACATGTCGCATTAATGTGTGCACATAGATTCTGCAGCTAGATTGGCGGGCGAGACCATAAACTAATGGACGTTTTGCCGAGAGGCATGAATGTTTAAAGCGCAAAGAGTGCGCGACGGGCCCCGCGAATGGGGCGATGATGCCCGAGAGGGCCAAGAAGGAGTCTCATGTCCGAGAACGAAGAGATCATGAACGAGACCGAGAACGAGACCATGGCTGCCGAGGTCGAGGCAGTCGAGACCGTGGAGACCGAAGCTGCCGAGGTTGAGGCTGCTGACGAGGTTTCCGCCGAGGAGGAGGCCGAGGTTGTCGAGGCCGCCGTTGATTACGATGACGAAGAGCTGATGGACAAGATGCAGAAGGCCGCCCGCCTGCTGCGTAGCCGTCGCTTTGCTATTTCCAAGGAGGAGGAGGCCAAGGCCGAGCGTATGGCGAACATCGAGCGCGCCATCAAGCTTCTTGACCTCAAGCCCAAGATGGAGCAGAAGGAGATGTCCGACCTGCTGGGCATGCGCCTCCGTGAGCTCGATGGCCTGATGGCCGAGGCCGAGGCTGCCGATCTGGTCGGCCGCATCGACGACGCCGAGGGCGATATGCGCAAGATCGTCGTCTTTGCTGCCGAGGATGCCGCTGAGGGTCTGGTCGAGCTTGCCAACAAGAAGGAGAAGCTCCTGCCCGAGCTTTCTTATGAGGAGGCCACCGAGCTGATGGCCGCTCTCGATAAGGTTATCGCTCCGCTCGTCGCCATGGGCCTGGACGAGGACCGCGGTCCTCGCGGCGGCCGTGACGACCGTGGTGGCCGTGGCGGCGACCGTGGCGGTCGCGGCGGCTTTGGCGATCGTGGTGGCCGTGGTGGTGACCGTGGCAGTCGCGGTGGCGATCGCGGTGGCCGCGGCGGCTTTGGTGACCGTGGCGGTCGCGGCGGCTTTGGCGGTAACCGTGGTGGCTATGGCGACCGCGGTGGCAACCGTGGCGGCTTTGGTGGCAACCGTGGTAACGACCGCGGTGGCCGTGGCGGCGACCGTGGTGGCCGCAACGGTGGCGGCTTCCGCGGCAATCGTTTCTAGGGGTTACGCGGTTCTACGAACCGCGTAACCAGTTGACGCTGCAAACCCGCCAGAGCGGCAATCTGCCTTTCAACTTCGGCGGCATGACCAAAAGATCAATGCCGCCTCGCTTCAAGGCACCTTGCTCGCTCTGGCGGGTTTTCGCTGTCGGTGCCAAAACATCGGCGTTGTCGAAGTAGTCATTGGGGACGTTCTTAAACGACTACGTAGTATGAGAGTGGATAATCTCCCGGTTTGAGCCTGCATTCGAGCTCAAAGTGGGAGATTATCCACTCTCATTTGTTATGTGTCCGAAAATCCACGCTCGTTTCTACTCCGCCTACATTTGGAGGAAGAGCTCGTGGAGGCGGGTGTCGTCATCGAGCTCGGGGTGAAAGGTAACACCGAGCTGGTTGCCTTGGCGGGCGGCGACGATACGGCCGTCGACTTCGGCTAGGGCCTCAGTGTCGCTGTGCACTTCGACAATGCGGGGCGCGCGGATAAACGTCAGCGGCACCTCACCGTCGATGCCGGCGACAGATCCTTGAGTGCGAAAACTGCCGAGCTGTCTGCCATAGGCATTACGCTCAACGAGTACGTCCATGGTTGCCAGGCGCGGCGTTCCTTTATCGTCGTGTGCGGCAAGATTGCGCGCCAATAGAATCAAGCCGGCGCAGGTGCCAAGGACGGGCATGCCTTCAACAATGTGGGTGCGAAGCTCATCGAGCATGCCGAGCTCGGCAAGTAGCTTGCCCTGAACGGTGGACTCGCCGCCAGGGAGGACCAGGCGGTCAAAGTTCTGCTGCAAATCGGCCGCCTGCCTCAACTCAACACAGCGTGCGCCCAGCTCAGATAACCTTGCCTCGTGCTCGGCAAAAGCGCCTTGGACCGCCAGCACGGCGACCGTTTGGTCTGCATAATCGCTCATGTGCGATCCTTTCTGCTGGACTAGCGTCCGCGCTCCTCCATGATAATCTCGATCTCGTTGGCGTTGATGCCCACCATGGCCTCGCCCAGGTCTTCCGAAAGCTCGGCGATGAGCTTGGCATCGGTGAAGTTTGCCACGGCCTTGACGATGGCGGCGGCGCGCTTGGCGGGGTCGCCGCTCTTAAAGATGCCCGAGCCGACAAAGACGCCCTCGGCGCCCAGCTGCATCATCAGCGCGGCGTCGGCGGGGGTCGCTACGCCGCCGGCGGCAAAGTTCACGACGGGAAGCTTGCCCGTGGCATGGACCTCGCGCACCAGCTCGACCGGAACCCGTAGTTGCTTAGCTGCCTCAAAGAGCTCATCATCGCGTAAAGCAACAACGTCGCGGATCTGCTTTTGGATCTTGCGCATGTGGCGCACAGCCTGGACGACGTCGCCCGTGCCCGGCTCGCCCTTGGTGCGAATCATCGTGGCGCCCTCGGCAACACGGCGCAGCGCCTCGCCCAGATCGCGGGCACCGCAGACAAACGGCACGTCAAACTGGGTCTTGTCGATATGGTAGACATCGTCGGCGGGGGAGAGAACCTCGGACTCATCGATGTAATCGATCTCGATGGCCTGCAGGACCTGCGCCTCGACAATGTGACCGATGCGGCACTTGGCCATAACGGGGATGGAGACGGCCTCCTGGATGCCCTTGATCATCTTGGGGTCGCTCATGCGCGAGACGCCGCCTGCGGCACGGATGTCGGCCGGGATGCGCTCGAGTGCCATGACGGCGCAGGCGCCTGCCTCTTCGGCGATGCGCGCCTGCTCGGGCGTGGTGACGTCCATGATGACGCCGCCCTTGAGCATCTGCGCGAGCTCGCGATTGAGTTTGACGCGATCGGCCTTGCTGGTCTGTTCTGCCATGGTTGCTCCCTTGGTTGGCATGTGCATTGCTTGACGGAACATCCTATCGGGGAGCTGGGTATGGCGAAATACTCAGTTATCGAGATAATAACAAGGTCAGACTAATACCAGATTGAATGACTTTATAAGGTCAGGTGACAAATTCATGCTTGACTACAATTTGGAAAAACGCGGCGAAGCATCGCTTTATGAGTATGTTTACCAGCAAATTCGAGATGATATCGTTGCTGGACGTATTGCGGCGGGGGAGCATTTGCCGTCTAAGCGCGCCTTTGCCACTCATCTGGGAATCAGTGTCATTACCATCGAGAATGCATATAGCCAGTTACTTGCCGAGGGCTATATTTGCTCAAAGCCGCGGCGTGGCTACTACGCATGTGAGCTTCCGGATGCACCGGTTTTGCCTTCGGCTACGGGGAACATCGACCGAGATACCGTCTCTGTGGACCCCAGCGCGCATGATGTCAACGGACAGGTCGAGCGATTCGATGTGCTTTCTCCTTCCGCTTTGGAGGCGGCGCGGCTTTGGCAAGGCACGCTACGGGCGACGCTGACATCCGAAGACGAGTGCGAGATTTTTTCGCCCGCACCGGCACAGGGCACCGCTCGGCTACGACGCGCTATTGCTCACCATCTGCGTGGGACGAGGGGCATGAATGTCGATCCCAATAACATCGTTATCGGCGCGGGCGCCCAGCTGCTCGATACCATGTTGGTTCAGTTGCTTGGCGCGGACAAGGTGTATGCCGTTGAGGACCCGGGCTATTTGCGCTTGACGCGCATCTATCAGGCTATGGGCTGCAAAGTTCGACATATCCCGTTGGATGATGACGGCGTGGACCTGAGCACTCTGCAGAAAAGCGGGACCGATGTCCTTCACCTGATGCCGTCCCATCAGTATCCGACCGGCCTTGTGACGAGCATTGCGCGTCGCTATGCCCTGCTGAGCTGGGTCGCCGAGCAGCCGGGCCGGTATCTCATCGAAGATGACTTTGATTGTGAGTTTCGCCTTGCTGGTAAGCCGATTCCCGCGCTCGCGTCGATCGATGCCGCCCAGTCGGTTATCTACACCAACACGTTTTCGAAGAGCCTGTCATCGGCGTTGCGTCTAGCGTACATGGTGTTGCCCGATGAACTAATGGAGCGGTTTAGGCGCAACCTTGGTTTTTACGCCTCGTCGGTGAGCTCTGTTGACCAGGTTGCTTTGGCGCGTTTACTGGAATCGGGTGATTACGAGCGACATGTGAACCGCGTGCGCGTGCGCGCTCGCGAGGCGCGCGATGGCCTGGCGGCGCTTGTGCGGAAGGCGTTTCCGGCAGGGGAAGTCTCGATCGAGCATGCAGACGCGGGTCTTTACTGCACTGTGGTTGCGGAGCGCGGAACGGGCGGAAGCTCTTTTGCGCGGGCTCTCACGCGCTCGGGTATTCCGTTTATCGATATCAGTGACTGTTATTGGTGTGCCGATGGCGCATCTGTCCCTGAAAACTCAACTCAAATTCTTGTCCAGTATGACGACCTGAGTCCGGAAGTGCTTAATACCTTGGAATTGCAGCTAATGGGGGCGCTCTGCAATCTAAGTGAGTAGACTTTTGGCGCTTTGGCGACCGGGTCGTTTTGAAACAAGCTATCTACCTGTGGTTTTGAGAAGCAGGATGACTGGCCTGCGCGGCAAGTTCGAAAAAGTCTACTCACTTGCCGCGTAAAGCTTCTGCATGAGAAAAAAATGGGGTTTTCAACAGGGCTTCGTCCAGCTCTCGACAAGCTTTTGGCCAGTTGGGGAGGGCTGTTGAAAACTTGGCAGTCCGTTCGGCGCCATTTTTGGTGCGTTCGCGCCAATGCGTGACTGACTGGGTTGAAATTCGTGTTCTCCTGTGCCTATGAAGGATCTACTTTGTGACATATCGGCTTTTAGGTACTGGCGTTTGCCTCCTCAAGTCCGCGCTTTGTGTCCGCCGCTTCCACGACCGGAAGAAGACCGGCAGCGATATGATCTCGCCCGCAACCCGACGGCTGCGGTCGCGCTCGGTTTTCCGTTGTATACATTGGTTCGGACGAGAAACAAACGGACTTGTCCTGCCAGCATTAGGCAGCGGCTGTTCCTTGGTGAGCTTCCCAGGGAATCCGTGCTGGAAACGGAGCATGGGTTTTTGGTTACGTCTCCTCTGCTGACGGCATTTATCATGTCGCGGCATCTGACGGATCTTCAGCTTCTTTTGGTATTGGCGGAGATGTGCGGCTTGTTTGCGGTGTGCGCTCTGCCAGCGGCGCTTGAGACGGAGCTTTCGCGTGCAATTGATTCGGGCGCGATTTCGACAACGTTCGGTTGGGTGCGCTGCCCGTCCGAGGACGGCGCCGCTTCAAATTTATGGCGTCGAGACGCTTTGGCTTTGGGCAGAGACCTTGACCGTTTTTGTTCAGATGTTTGCGGGATGCGTTACGGCAATAGATTTATGGCGGTATCGCAACTCGTTCCATTGGGTGCCGCGTCGCCTTTTGAGGTCGAGGCGTATTTGTTGCTTGGACTGCCGCGATCCTTGGGAGGCGAAGGGTTTTGCGGCATAGAACTCAATGTCGAAGTGACGTTAAGCACAAGTGCTCGAGCGATTGTTGGAAAGTCCCGTGTGTATATCGATCTACTTTTGTCTTCGCCGGACGGCAGACGGCAGGTGGCCATTGAATGTCAGGGAAAGGCCTCGCACGGACGCGCGGGGGATGGCTTGCGTGACGCTGACCGCATGACGGCCCTTCAGGCCATGGGTTACGATGTGCTTCTCCTGACACACAGACAGATATCCGATGAGGATAGATTCCGCGCGATCGTTAAGGCCGTATGCAGGATGCTCGATGCTGAATATCGTGATAAAAGCTCAGATGAGCAAAGGGCCGAGGCATTACTCCGGTCTGAACTATTTGTTGACTGGACAAAATTGGGAGTAATCGACGAAAAGATGCCCGTTAGACACAAAACAGCCCGATCGTGGACGGTTGGGGAACTAAGTGAGTAGACTTTTGGCTTGATGGCGACCAGGCCGTTTTGCAACAAGTCATTTACCTGCGACTTTATAAAGCAATATGGATGGTCTGCTCGGCAAGTTCCAAAAAGCCTACTCACCTAGTTTTTGATGAGAAGTCGATGCTGAAGGTGGTTTTATTTCAGGGCGTTAACGAGTCCTCGAGACATAAAAAGGCCCGAACCAATACGGTCCGAGCCTCATCGAGCTAGGGGTTATGTCTCAGGCGTTTGGCTTAGCCAAAGTAGCGCTTGAGCAGGCCGGCGAAAGCCTTGCCGTGGCGGGCCTCGTCGCGAGCCATCTCGTGCACGGTGTCGTGGATGGCATCGAGGCCGGCGGCCTTAGCGCGCTTGGCAAGATCGGTCTTGCCGGCGGTGGCGCCGTTCTCGGCCTCAACGCGCATCTCGAGGTTCTTCTTGGTGGAGTCGGTCACGACCTCGCCCAGGAGCTCAGCGAACTTGGCGGCGTGCTCGGCCTCCTCGTGGGCAGCCTTCTCCCAGTACAGGCCGATCTCGGGATAGCCCTCGCGATGAGCGACACGAGCCATGGCCAGGTACATACCGACCTCAGAGCACTCGCCCTCAAAGTTAGCGCGCAGGTCGGCAACGATGTCCTCGGAGACGCCCTCCATCTTGGCGACACCCACGACGTGCTCGGCAGCCCACTCGAGCTGGCCCTCCTCCTGCTTCAGGAAACGAGAACCGGGAACGCCGCACTGGGGGCACTTGAAATCCTCGGGCAGCTGGTCGCCGTCGAACTCTTCCACATAACCGCAAACGGGGCAAACAAACTTCATGATTCGATCCTTTCGATCGATGGCGATGGGGCGCTTGTCCGGTCCCGTAAGGGCCCTCTCCGGACGTGCGTCTTGACGAGTTCTATTATCCATAAATGCAACCAAATGTGAAGCCTATTAGGAATGATTTTTAATAAAACAATTTTGAGATATGAAGATGTTGATTGATTAACAATTGGCGGGCCGTCTTTGACCGCCGCTGAGTACAATCGGTCGAGCAAATGTTGACCAATCAACAAATGAAGGAGTTTCCTTTATGCATCTAGCCCGCCGCGCCTGGTGCCGAACGTATCAAACGGTTTTTCGCATCGCATTGCCGGTGCTGCCCTATACCGAGCCACGCATTCTGGAGCACGCTGAGGATGTGCCCACAGTGCTTCAAAAGCGTTCGATACAGCGGGTTCTTATCGTGACGGATCCCGGCATTGCCCGTCTGGGGCTCACGGCACCGCTCGAGACAGCGCTCGCGTCCAAGGGAATTGGCGTTGTGGTCTATGCCAAAACATCAGCGAACCCCACGGTCTCAAACGTGGAAGAAGCGGCGTCCCTGTATCGAGAGCGCGCCTGCCAGGCCATTATCGGCTTTGGCGGTGGCTCGGCCATGGACTGCGCCAAGGGCGTGGGCGCACGCATCGCGCAGCCAAACAAGCCCATCAACAAGATGCGAGGGCTGCTGCGGATTCATCGTCGCCTGCCGCTGCTTATCGCCGTTCCCACCACGGCAGGTACGGGAAGTGAGGTCACGCTTGCGGCAGTAATTACCGATGACGAGACACACTACAAGTATCCCATTAACGACTTTGTGCTTATCCCGCGCTTCGCGGTGCACGACCCCGAGTTTACGCGCGGCCTGCCCGCTTCCATTACGGGACAAACGGGCATGGACGCCCTGACGCATGCCGTCGAGGCGTTTATCGGGCGAAGCACCACGCCCTATACGCGCAAGATGGCGCGACAGGCGGTTCAGCTCATCCACGACAATTTGCTCGAGGCCTATGAGCATGGCGACGACATGCGTGCGCGTCGCAATATGCTTTCGGCGGCGTATAAGGCGGGTGTTGCCTTTACGCGCTCCTATGTTGGATATGTTCATGCCATCGCACACAGCCTGGGCGGGCGTTACGGGATTCCGCACGGCTTGGCCAATGCTATCATCCTGCCGCACATGCTTCGCGCTTATGGTGAAGCTGCTGCTCCTAAGCTCGCTGATCTCGCCCGCATGGCTGGCATCGCGCCGGTTAACGCGCAGGACAGCCTGGCGGCCGAGGCCTTTATCGATTGGGTCGACCGCATGAACGCCGCCTTGGATATTCCCAAATATGTGGCGGGCATTCGCCGCTCTGACATTCCGCAGATGGCAGCACATGCCGATGCCGAGGCCAATCCGCTGTACCCCGTTCCGCTTTTGATGGACCGTTTGGAGCTCGAGCGTATGTACGAAGTCGTCGCGGGTGGTATGTTTGAGGACGAGAACTAGGAGGGCCCATGAACACCGAGGAAATCGCGCGCATCGTCGGCGATCAGCGCACCTACTTTAAGACGCACGCTACGTTTGATGTCGATGCTCGACGTCGCACGCTCGTGAGTTTACGCGATACGGTACGGGCGCATGAGGCCGATATTGCCCATGCGCTCAAGACCGATTTGGGTAAGTCGCATGACGAGGCGTATATGTGCGAGATCGGCACGTCGCTTTCCGAGATTCGCCATCAGATTGCGCATGTGGCTCGATGGAGTCGTCCGCGTCTGCGTCCGTGTGACCTCGCCAACGCCGTGAGTGTGTGCAAAACGCAGGCCGTGCCCTATGGCGTCACGCTCATCATGGCTCCTTGGAACTACCCGTTTTTGCTGACGCTCGAGCCACTCGCCGGCGCCCTTGCCGCGGGCAATACCGTGGTCATCAAGCCGAGCGCCTATGCTCCGGCATCGAGCGCGGTGCTCAAGCAAATCTGTGAAGAGGCATTTGATCCGTGCCTGGTGACGGTTGTCGAGGGCGGGCGCGCCGAAAACGAAGCGCTGCTCGACGAGTGCTGGGACAAGATCTTCTTTACCGGTAGCGTTCCGGTCGGCAAGCTCGTCATGGAGCGCGCGAGCAAAAACCTCACGCCCGTGACGCTTGAGCTGGGCGGAAAGAGTCCCTGCATCGTGGATGCGACGGCAAACTTGAAGGTCGCGGCACGACGTATCGCCTTTGGTAAATGGCTCAACGTGGGGCAGACCTGCGTGGCGCCCGACTACCTGCTGGTCGATACGCGCGTGCACGATGAGCTGTTGGGCCTCATCAAGGAGGAGGTCCGTCGCATGTTTGGCGAGCACCCGCTCGACAACGAGGACTACGGTCATATTGTCAACGCCAAGCATTTCGCGCGCGTACGCGGGCTGATCGACCCCGATAAGGTTGTGCTGGGAGGAACGGCGCGCGAGTCGTCGCTCAAGATTGAGCCGACGATCCTAGACGGCGTGGCGCCTGAGGACGCCGTGATGCAGGAGGAGATTTTCGGCCCCATCTTGCCGGTGCTGACGTTTGAGAGCCTAGACGAGGCCGAGACGTATATTACAGATCGTCCGACGCCGCTGGCTCTGTATATCTTTAGCCAGGATCGCGCAGTTCAGCAGCGCTTTGTGCGTTACGTGCCCTTTGGCGGCGGCTGTGTCAACGACACGATCATGCACTTGGCTACGAGCCATATGGGCTTTGGCGGCATGGGCGCGAGCGGTATGGGGCAGTACCATGGACGCGAGAGCTTCGATACGTTTAGCCACAAGAAGAGCATCGTGAACAAGGCAACGTGGCTGGACGTGCCATTCCGCTATGCTCCTTACGCAAGCTGGAAGCACAAGTTCGTGCGCATGTTTGTGCATTAGAAAAGGGCGCAGGTAATACGAACAAGTGTTCCTATTACCTGCATTTTGCGTTAGACTACTGTTATGGAGCACGGATGGGCCAACTCCCTTTAGAAGGGATTTGGTATGAACGTAAGCGATGTTATTTCGTTATTGGCGTTGTTGATTGCGGCTATCGAACTCGGTCTGTTTATCGGCCGAATGAAATAGCCGCCCCCGCGTAAGCGAAGACGGCCACTTCTCACGATGAAAACGTGTATCGGAGTTGGCAAGACCCGCGGCAACGGGTGCCATCCGTGTTCCTATCTTATCTGCAAGCGTTCTGTCGCGCAAGCGTTGAGGCAAACGATTGAAGGACGCAGACAGGATGTATTTGTGTCCGCACGGGACCGTAGACTTCTCAATAAGGTTACACACCGGTTTATCCGGCCGTTAGAGGAGCTGCTATGTACGAGCCTTCGCGTGTTCTTCTGTCATTTCACATTGAAGGATTTCAGTATGCCGATGGCGCTTTGGTCCTATGCGATCTTAAAGCGGGCGATAAACTGACGCTGTGTGCCGAGCGCGATAATCCCCATGACCCCGAGGCAGTTGCGATCTACTATGGCAAGACCAAACTTGGCTACGTTCCGGGAAACGAGGTCGGCCCACTGTCCTTGATGATGTATTACGGCCACGAGGACGTATTTGAGGCCCGTGTGCAACAGGTTGCCCCCGAGCGCAGCCCGTGGCATCAGGTGCGCGTTGGGCTCTACGTGGTGGATGCTCGCTAGTCGGCAATGGAGGCTGCCATGTTTGATGACGATGACCTGTTTGATCTGGCAGATGATCCGTTTGAGTGGGATGTGCTACTCGATGACGATGAGCTGGAACAGGACCGTAAGATGCGGCAGGACAAGAAAACTCAGGGTGACGCTTCGAAAAAGCAAGACAAGCGCCGCCGCGGACTGTTCGGCGGGCTCTTTGGATAACCGCCGCATCGCTACGTCTGTATACTTAGCACGAGTTGGATGCATTGCGAAATGAGGGCATAGACGATGATGTGGTTTACCGCCGACCTGCACCTGGGCGATACGAATATCTTGCACGACATGGATCGACCGTTTGATTCGGTCGAGGAGATGAACCGCAAGGTCATCGATGCCATCAATGAGTGCGTGGCTGCGGACGACCGCCTCTATATCCTGGGAGACTTTACGTATCGCTTGCCCATGGCGGAGGCGGTGCGCCTGCGCGAGCGTATCGAATGCAAGAATGCGATGCTCATCCGCGGTAACCATGACGGCGACTGGGAAGATTCCGACGCCCCGCAAATTTGGGAAGACGTGCGCGATTACCTGGAGATTGCTCCCGGCTATGCCAAGGGCCATCGTCTGGTTATGAGCCACTACCCCATGCTCAGCTGGAACGGCAAGGCACGTGGCGCCATTATGCTGCATGGGCATATCCACAGCAGGGGTGACCGCACCAACGCACGCAACCGCGATCGCGAGCGCCCGATCCTGCGCTATGACGTTGGCCTTGATGCCAACGACTACAGACCCGTAAGCCGCGATCAAATCCTGGGCTTCTTTGGACTGTAATGCTCGAACCACCACAAAGGGGACAGGCACCTTTGTGGTGGTTCTGGCGCCGTTGCCATTATGGCGGCGGCGCCTTTTTTGTCCGCGTGGCGCGGTAGAGTGTAGGCGGTTGAAATTTGCGTCCATCGAGGAGCTGCTATGAACGAGATCAAGTGCCCGCATTGCGGCGAAGTTTTTAAGGTCGATGCGTCCGGCTATGCGGATATCGTCAAGCAAGTGCGCGATGCCGAGTTCTCGCGCGATCTTGATGAGCGCGTAGCGGCGGCTCGACGCGAGGGCGAGCAGGCGCTGGAGCTTGAGCGTTCGCGTTCGGCGTCTGCCCTGCAGGAGGCGGAGTCTCAACGCGACGCTCAGCTTGTCGAGCAGAAGAACACTGCGGATCAGAAACTGGCGCAAGAGGTTGCCAAGCGCGATGCTGAGCTTGCCGAGCTGCGCGCTAAGCTCGAGGGCGCTGCCGCAGAGCGCGAGAGTGCAAGCCAGCGCGCGGCGGTTGAGGCACGAGCCAATGCTCAAAAAGAGAATGTCGAACTCCAGCGTGAGATTGATAGCCTGCGTGCGCAGCTTGGGCGCAAAGATGACGAAGCAAAGCTTGCCGAGTCGGCGGCGCGCAACGCTGCTCAAAACGATTTAGCTGCACGCGACGCTCAGATTGCCGAGCTGCAGGCCAGGCTTGCCGCGGCGGACAAGGCCCAGGAGATGGCGCTTGCCGCTGCCGCGGCAGAGTCGCAGCGTGAGCTCGATGCCGCTCGCAGCGAGGCCGAGCGCGCGCTTGCTGACTATCGCGCGAAGGTGCAAGAGAAGTTTTCCGCCGCAAAGGCTCAGTCCGAGCAAGAGGCCGAGGGCCTGCGTGCCCAGCTGCGCGAGCAGGAACTGATGGCAAAAATGAACCTGTCAGAGGCGGTCGCCGCGGCGGAGCGAGAGCGCGATGAGGCGCGTGCCAAACTGACGAGCGAGCTGGCGGTGCGCGATTCTCACGAGGAACAGGTCAAGGCGGCACACGAGCTCGAGCTTGCGCAGGCCAAGCGCGCGAGCGATGACCTGATTCGCTACAAGGACGAAGAGATTGAGCGCCTTAAGGACATGAAGGTCCGCCTGTCCACCAAGATGGTGGGCGAGTCGCTCGAGCAGCACTGCGAGACCGAGTTTAACCGTCTGCGCATGACGGCGTTTCCTAACGCGTACTTCGAGAAGGATAACGATGCGTCCGAGGGCACCAAGGGCGACTTTATCTTCCGCGAGTGCGACGCAAGCGGTAACGAGGTCATTTCGATTATGTTCGAGATGAAAAACGAGAACGACGAGACCGCGACCAAGCACAAAAACGAGGACTTCTTTAAGAAACTCGATCACGATCGTCGCCAGAAAGGCTGTGAGTACGCGGTGCTCTGCACACTGCTCGAGCCCGAAAGCGAGCTCTATAACGCAGGGATAGTCGACGTGAGTTACCGCTATGAGAAGATGTACGTGATCCGCCCGCAGTTCTTCATTCCCATGATCACGCTGCTGCGCAACGCCGCCATGGGTTCGCTGCGCTATAAGCAGGAGCTGGCGGAGTACAAGCAACAGAACATCGACGTCACGAACTTCGAGGCCAAGATGGAGAAGTTCAAGAACGACTTCGGCCGCAACTATGAGCTTGCGAGCCGTAAGTTCCAGACGGCGATCGAGGAGATTGACAAGACGATTAGCCATCTGCAGAAAACCAAGGAGGCATTGCTGTCCTCCGAGAACAATTTACGTCTAGCCAACAAGAAGGCCGACGATCTTACCATTCGCAAGCTCACCTGGGGCAACAAGACCATGAAGGCGGCGTTTGACGAGGCGCGCGGGGCTGCGACAGGGGCAAACGATGAGCCCGCCGAGGCGGATTCGTATGAGGTCGAGGATGCCGAGTAGGGGATAGCGTATAGTGCAAAAGCGGGGCCGCTGGCGATATTGCCAACGGCCCCGCTTCGTTCCAGTATGTACGGCTAGTCCTCGAGCAGATCCTCGATAAAGCCGACGCGGTAGTTTTTGAAGATGACCTCGCCACCGTCTTGCGTGGCGTCCAGATCGACATCGCCCATGATGCCAAAATCGTGGTCGCCATCCTCGTCGGCAAAGATCTGGTACACGTGCCATACGTGCGCGGTCTTTTCGTCGGACTCGTCGATGGAAAACATCGCGGCGCTGCGGGCATCTCCGTCGGTGAGGATTTCCTCGTGCTGCTCGTGGTAAGCGTCGAGTGCCCTTTGCCAGCGGACCTCGCTCATGCCCCAGTCCTCATCGAGCTCGCCCAAGTCGCGAACGTGCTCGCGGGCGGCAAGGGTCACGCGGCGGAAGAGTGCGTTGCGCACCAACAGCGTGCAGCCGCGACGGTCCGCAACGACCTCGTCGATGCCCTGCGGCGGTGCGGCGTCGAGTGCAGCGGGGTTGCCGGCGTTCTCCCACTCGTCCACCAGGCTCGAGTCGACCGAGCGCACCACAAAGCCCAGCCACGAGATGATGTCGCGCAGGCGCTCGTCGCGCTTCTCGATGGGCACGGTGCGATCGAGCGAACGGTAGGCCTCTGCCAGGTAGCGCAGCAAAATGCCTTCGGAGCGAGCGATGCCGAGCTTTTGAATGTAACCCTTAAAATCGCTCGCGCTCTCCAGCATGTCGCGCAGGACGCTCTTGGGCGAGAGCTGGTAGTCGTTGGCCCAGGGTACTTCCTGGCAGTACTTGTCAAAGGCGGCATCGAGCAAGTCCTCGAGCGGCTTTTCGTAGGTGACATCCTGGATGCGCTCCAGGCGTTCCTCATATTCGATGCCGTCGGCCTTCATTTCGGCCATCGCGCGGTCGCGCGCGGCGCGCTCCTGTGCACGCAATACCTGCTTGGGGTCCTCGAGCGTAGCCTCGACCATCGAGACGAGGTCCATGGTATAGGTTTCGCTCTCGGGGTCGAGCAGCTCCAGTGCGGCAAGCAAAAACGGCGAGAGCGGCTGGTCGAGCGCAAAGTCCTCGGGCAGGTCGACCGTCAGCGCGTAGTCGATGTCCGGAGCGGCGTCAGCCGGAGCGTCGGGTGCGGGCGGCACCTCGGTGCGCACGACGACGCCGGAGTCGATGAGCGTGGCGAAGATCTCGTCGGCACGAACCTCGAGCTTTGCCTTTTCCTCGGGAGTCTGCAAGCTCGTCTCGATGAGGTCGTGCACGCGGGCGCGAGCGTCGCCGCCCTGCTCGACCACGCTGATCACCATGGAGTGCGTGATGCGCAGGCGCGGCTTGAGCGTTTCGGGCTGCGTCTCGATCAGGCGCTCAAAGGTCTGCTTGTTCCAGGTGACAAAGCCCTCGGGGGCCTTCTTCTTTTTAATCTTACGGAGTTTCTTGGGGTCATCGCCCGCCTTGGCCATGAGCTTGGCATTCTCGATCTCATGCTCGGGTGCCTCGGCGATGACCATGCCCTCGGTGTCAAAGCCCGAGCGACCGGCGCGACCGGCGATCTGGTGGAACTCACGGGCGCGCAGGCGACGCATCTTGTAGCCGTCGAACTTGGTGAGCGCGGTGAGGACCACGGTGTGGATGGGCACGTTGATGCCGACGCCGAGCGTATCGGTGCCGCAGATGACGGGCAGTAGGCCCTGCTGCGCCAAGCGCTCGACCAGCAGGCGATAGCGCGGCAGCATACCGGCGTGGTGCACGCCGACGCCGCAGCCGAGCAAGCGCTTGAGGATCTTGCCAAAAGCCGTGGAGAAGCTCGTGCCTTTGGCGGCTTCCTTAATAGCCTCGCGTTGCTCCTTGCTGGCGATGCCAAAGTTGGCGAGCGACTGCGCCGTCGCAAGTGCGGCGTCCTGGCTAAAGTGCACGATGTAGAGCGGGGCCTCGCCGCGACGCATGGCGAGCTCGACGGTGCCCTCGAGGGAGGTCGTCACATAGTCGTAGCTCAGCGGAACAGGACGTGGGGCATCGACGACCAAGTCGCAGGTAGCGCCAGTGTGTTCCTCGAGCGAGGCGGCGATCGCGGTGACATCGCCGAGCGTGGCGCTCATGAGCATAAACTGCGTGTGGCGCAGGGTGAGCAGCGGTACCTGCCAGGCCCAACCGCGGTCGGGGTCGGCAAAATAGTGGAACTCGTCCATGGCCACGCAGCCTACGTCGGCGCCCTCTCCCTCGCGCAGTGCGTCGTTGGCAAGGATTTCGGCCGTGCAGCAGATGACGGGCGCCTTGGTGTTGATATGCGTGTCGCCGGTGATCATGCCGACGTTATCGCGGCCGAGCACCTGTACCAGATCGAAGAACTTTTCGCTGACCAGAGCCTTGATAGGAGCCGTGTAGTAGCAGCGCTTGCCCTGCGCCATGCCCATAAAGAGCATGCCCAGCGCGACAAGCGACTTGCCCGATCCGGTCGGCGTGCCCAGAATGACGTGATCGCCGGCGGCTAGATCCATGAGAGCCTCTTCTTGGTGATCCCACAGTTCAATGCCGCGATTGCTCGTCCATTCAAAGAAGCGCTCGAAGGCCTGGTCGGGCGTGAGCCATGGCTCGGGCTCGCTGCCGTCTTCGGGTTCCCACCAGGTGGGGGAGAGCGCGCCGAGCGAACCGAACTCTGCCTCGGTTCCCGTGCCGCCCGAGAATGAGCTGGCGGCGCCGGCGCCGGAGACGGTGCTGGCGGCGGTATCTGTCGTGGTCTGTGCCATATGGTTGCTTTCTCTCGCGATTGTCCGCCATCCATTATGGCGTAGCGGCGGCGCGGGGCGCCAGCGCGCGAGAAAATGCAGGAAATGGGCATTCTAACCAGCCGTTTGGCGCAGTTGCCAGCTAAGTGAGTAGACTTTTTGCAATATCGTGAGCACATGGCTTTTGCGCAAGTGCTCTACCTGCGGTTTTATTATTCGCTATGCGGGTTGTGCTTGGCTATTGCAAAAAAGTCTACTCACTTAGATTTGAGGGTCGTTTGCTGGCGCCTATTTGCGCTTGTTTGCCGACGCCGCGACCATCAGAGGCCCCTGGGGCTCCTGCGGTAAGCGCTTCTTGCCTTTCCGGGCACGGTTTCTAAAGTTCTCGACGGCCTCTTCCATGCCCAGAGGTACATAGGTGAGCCCATCGAGGTTATCGGGCAGGTAGCACGCAAGGCTTTGCTCCTGCATGCGGCCCGCCGTGAGCTGTTCATTGCTGGGCTGCGCGCCGGGTGTGGCGCAAATGCCATAGACGGCGGCGCCCATCTCGCGCGTGCGGCATTCGTATTCGGTCTCGGGATGCTCGGGATGGTCGCGGCGGACATCGTCACTTACCCAAAGCGTGTCGTAGCCGGCCGCGGCAAACTGCCCCAGGGCGTAGTCGCGCAGTGGCTTGCTGTCGGTGCGCAGCGTGACGGTAGCGCCGGCTGCAAAGAGCGGGCGATAGAGCATGAGGTGGTCGACATGGACGAGTCGTTTTTTGGCGTACTTGGCCTTGGGCTGCGGCGTGGGAAAGTTGATGGTGATGGCATCGATCTCGCCTGCGGCAAACAGCTGTGGAAGCGACGCAGCGCCTCGGGGCAGGACGAGTGCGTTGGATAGCTCCTGCTCGCAGATTTTTTGTGCGGCATAGGCGATGCAGATGGGCTCCTGGTCTATGCCGATAAAGAGGGCGTTTGGCTCGTGGGCCGCGCGCTCTACAAGGTACGTTCCCTTGCCGCAGCCAAGATCCAGATGAAGGTGCTCGAAGGGCTTGCTGCCAACTGGCGCGCAGGCCTTGCGCCAATCTTCGGCATATGCCTCGGGGTTCGTCTCAATCGCATCAGCGTAGCGTTCCAGGCGCTCCTCGAGCACAAAGTTCTTAGGCGTGCGAACGTGGACGGCTCCCATGAGGCTCCTTGGTCATAAATGCGAAACGCATGGCCGCGCGTTCCGTCAATGGGTTGAAAAGGGCGGGCATAGATTGCCCGAAAGATGTGGTGCGGCTCGGCGGCGAGTCGTCGGTGCCTACAGGCGCTTGAGAATCACATAGCGGTTGAGCTCGCCGCTACGACCGTCGGCATGGAAGCGCTCAAGCTCGCGCACGGGGACCTCGCCGCTCTTGTAGAACGTACGGACGCCGCGCACCAGGTCGGTGATCTGCTGATCGTCAAAGTGATGGCAATAGCGGTAGGCGTGGCGGTCGTTTTGCCAGCCGATGAGGTGGTCGCCGGCTTCAAACTGTGCGGAATCGTAACCCTCAAACGGCGGGGTGAGCTCGGCGCGGGCTTCGGCGCGAACAGCCTTGCGCGCCATGCGCTCGTCGTTCATAAACTCCCAAAAGCTGATGGCGATGATGCCGCCCGGGCGCGTCTGGCGCACCAGGGCGTCGAGCACGCGTACACGGTACTCGCACGACGGCACATGGTGCATAAAGCCAAAGCAGACCGAGATGTCGGCGAGCGGGGCGTCGAAAAGCACGTCGGGCGTCTCGGCGGGGTTGAGCTTCATAAGGGCGTCGAGCACGTCGAGTTCCTGGAAGTGCAGGTTGGGAATGCGCAGCGCGTGGCCATGTGCATCGATGGCCAGGTCTTGGCACGAGTCGACACCATAGAACTCAAACGGGCAGCTGGCATCTGCCGAGGGGTTTGCGCCATCGACGCCCTTGGCGGCAAGTGCGCCGCCGGCGGCAAAGTTCTCGAATCGCATATTGCCACAGGCAAGATCGAAGACGCGGACGGGATGCTCGATCGTGGCGACGTCGAGCTGTTCGAGCGCGATATCCATGGTGCGTACCCAGCCGGGCCACGGGGCCTGGCGCGTATCGGAAAAGGAAGCGGAGTGCTCGCGATAGAACGTGTTGTTGAGCTGGATGAGCGATGAGGCGAAATCGCGGTTCACGGCGCGGAACTCCCTCCGTTGGCGGTGCGGAATAAACAGTACGACCATACTACCGTTAACGCCGCAACGGGGACAACCAAGCTACGGGTCATTGCTTTGTTTGGACACATTTCCGCAGCTCATATGCGCCCGCAACCGCCGGTTGTCAAAAATCTCACTAGAATAGGTGGCATGCTTTTGGCGGTGGCGGATAGATTTTTAACTGTGCAAGGCGCCTTAAGAACAAAAGCGGTCCGGCGGTACGGCTGGCATCACATAGGAGGAACCATGAATGTAGAAACTGCGCAGCGGCTCGCCGACCTTCGCCGCAGCAAAGGCTTTAGTCAAGAAGGGCTGGCACGAAAGCTGGGACTGTCGCGCCAGGCGGTCAGTAAATGGGAGCGCGCGGAGAGCTCGCCCGATACCGAGAACCTGATCTCGCTCGCCAAACTCTATGGTGTGAGCCTGGACGAGCTGCTCAATCCGAGCGACGAGATCGAGGACGATATCGAGTTTGAGAACGAGGACCGCGCTCGTCAGCGCGAGGCCGAGGCGGCAGAGCGCGCACGCACCCATGTGGCGGCGGCACGAGCTACCGAGGCGGCAACACAGGCGAGTGACGCCGCCGCCAAGGCGGCGCAAGCGGCAAGCTGGAGTGCACAGGCCGCTAATGCCGCTACGGCGCAGGCGACGAGTGGCACCGCGGTTGGCTCGACTCCGGTGAAGGGCCCGTTCCAGTCGTTCCCGTATTGGGCCGTGTGCTGGCTACTGTTCTTTTTGCTGATGTTCCTGTTTGGTGCCGGCCCCTTTGCCGCACTGATCTTCTTTACGATTCCCATCTATCACTGGGTGGCACGTGCGCTCGATGGTGATTGGGCGCGTGGGGATATTCAGGTTGGCCCGGCACCGACGGTCGCTAGGGCTCAGAATGTTTCCGCTCCGGTTGATACTGACGTGGCTACCGCGACTACCGCTGAGCCGATTGCCAAAGAGGGTGGTGAATGATGAAGCTTTCGCATGAATCCAAGGTACGCTTGGGCATTGGCATAGGAGCGTTTGCGCTCATCATCGGACTTGTCTTTGGCACTTCGCGGCTATTGGCTCATTCCGATATGGTACGTACGACCGGTATTCTATCTGGCCATTTGTCTGATTTTGACGATATGTTTGACGATGACGATCTCTTGGACGACGGCAGCTATTCCGCTCGGCCTCAGCAACTTTCGAGCATGACTTTTGATGCCGATGAGTTCCGCTACCTCGATTTCGATATCAATGCGGCTTCGGTGGACGTCAAGGTTGTTGATGGCAACAAGGCTCGTGTTATCGAGCGGGGGCGCGTTGCCAAGGGTATGGATGCCTCCAAGGTCGCGACGCAAAACATCGCATCCGTCGAGGACTCGACGCTCAAGGTTTTCCAGTTTGGAAGTGATGACGGTAAGGCAATCGATCGCTCGGTTACGGTTGAGCTGCCGCGCCGTGTTGCCGAACATCTGAAGGGAGTCAACGCGCACGTGGGCTCGGGTGATCTGCAGATTGCCGGTGTCACCTGTGATGGTTTCGACCTTTTCCTGGGTGCGGGAGATGTGGAGTTTACGGGCAGCGTGACTGATGCGCTCAGCGCTGAGGGCGGTTCGGGCGATGTGACGTTCGAGCTTTACCAGGCCCCCGCGAAGTCGATGGACGTGAGTGTGGGCTCGGGCGATGTGGAGATGATGGTTCCGAACTCGACGGGCTTTAAGGCGAGTCTCACCTTGGGCAGCGGCGACTTCGAGAGCGATTTCCTTCCGCTTGGCTACGACGGCGAGACCATTTTGAATCTTGAATTCGATAACGGCGATAAGTCTGCTACGTATCGTTTTGAGGTCGGTTCGGGCGACATGTCGTTTGATTCGGAGTAGTGAGGCAGACGAAAGCCTAAGCGAAGATATAGACGCGCTGTTTGATGAAGGCGCCGAAGCCGAGATCGGCTTCGGCGCCTTTGCCTTTACAATGGGGGCATGGAACAGATTATCTTGAACATACTCGAGGCTCTGCGTCGCGGCGAGACCGTAGACGACAAAGCGCTCGTCAAACTGATACATGCCGAGGCGCGCCGTGAGGGCGCCGACAAACGCGATTTGGCCAAGCGCCGTCTGCTGCCGTTCTACCAGCGGGTAAAACGTGAGGAGCCGGCTCGTTGGGCTGGGTGGAATGTCGATGCCGAATTGGAGCGTCAACTGCTGCAGGTCCTGCGCATGAAGCCTCGTCGCACGGCTTCGGGCGTGGCGACCATTACCGTCATCACCAAGCCCTGGCCGTGCTCGGGCGATTGCCTGTTTTGCCCCAACGATCTGCGCATGCCCAAAAGCTATCTGCACGCCGAGCCGGCGTGCGCCCGTGCAGAGCAAAATTGCTTTGACCCGTATCTGCAGGTGAGCGCTCGTCTGACCGCGCTTTCGCAGATGGGGCATACGACCGACAAGATAGAGCTCATCGTGCTCGGTGGCACCTGGAGCGACTATCCGCAAGGGTACCAGACATGGTTTATGTCGGAGCTCTTTCGTGCACTCAATGATGATGCGGTGGCGGGCGTGGCGGCCAACCCCATGTTGGCGCGTCCGGGCATCAGCCGTGCCGAGGCAGGGCGCCTGCTCGATGACGCTCCCGCCGATGCCCTGCCGCCGGTGGTAACAGAGCGCCGCGAGCGCTATCGGGCTGCCGGCATTGCGACAGACGAGGCTGAGCTTGCTGCCGGCGTTGCCGACGAGCAGGGGCGTGTGGATGCTGTCGTTGGTGGCTATAACCGCGCAGTGCGTCGTCTGTACGGCCCCGGTACGCCATGGGGCGAGGCTGCCGAGTGGCAGACGGCAACGATGGAGGAGCTTGAGCGTCAGCAGCGCATCAACGAGACGGCGAAGCATCGCGTGGTGGGGCTCGTTATCGAGACGCGCCCCGATGCCGTAACGCCGCAGGCCCTCACGCTCATCCGCCGCCTGGGCTGCACCAAGATCCAGATGGGTATTCAGAGTCTCGACCAACACCTGCTCGATATCAACGAGCGTCGCATTTCGGTGGCGCAGATTGAACGGGCGTTTTCGCTTGCGCGCCTGTTTGGCTTTAAGATCCATGCGCATTTTATGCTTAACCTGCTGGGCGCCACGCCGGAGGGGGATAAGCGCGACTACGAACGCTTTATGACCGAAGGGGCCTTTATGCCCGACGAGGTCAAGGTCTACCCGTGTGCGCTCATCGAGGGCTCGCGTCTGGTGGGCTGCTATGAGCGCGGCGAGTGGCGTCCCTATACCGAGGAAGAGCTGCTCGATGTGCTGGCCGACGACATCGTGGTGACGCCGGCGTGCTGCCGTAGCAGTCGCATGATCCGCGACTTTAGTTCCGACGACATTATGGTGGGCAACAAGAAACCCAACCTGCGTCAGCTCGTTGAGAACCGTCTGGCTGCTCGGGGTGATGGTGCGACGGTGCGCGAGATTCGCTATCGCGAGATCAGCACGGCGGGTGCCGACTTGGATGAGCTATCTCTTGATGAGGAGGTGGCGTACGAGACGCCGGTGACGCACGAGTGCTTTTTGCAGTGGGTGACGCCGCAGGGCAAGATCGCGGGCTTTTTGCGGTTGTCGCTGCCCGACCATTCGTTTGTTGCCGCGCATGCGGACGAGTTGCTGACGATGCCGGACGAGGCGATGATTCGCGAGGTACACGTGTATGGCATGGCGGCGCGCGTGGGGTATCAAGGCCAGGCGGCCCAGCACCATGGGTTGGGGCGTCTGCTCGTAGAGCGTGCGTGCGAGATTGCCCGGGATGCGGGTTATACGCGCATCAACGTGATCAGCGCGATTGGTACGCGCGAGTACTATCGCCATTTGGGTTTTTACGATCATGGACTCTATCTGCAAAAGGAGCTCTAGATGAACAAGCCGAGTGTTTCTGCTGGCGTCGTTGCCGGCGTTGCCCTGGGAGCCGCGGCGCTTGGTGCGGCCGCCGTCGCTGTTCGTGCTGCCTGTCTGCAGGTTGCGCGAACCCGCAATGGGTTGGCGCGTGTGAAACGCGTGCACGATGGGGACGGCGATGAGATTCGCGTGTTGGTGCAAGGCGGCGTCTACCAAAGCGCAAGCTACGTTGGTGAGCGTTGGGCGGAGCCCGTCTTTGCGTACTATCGTGCGTTTGACGACGTGTTTGAGTCCGAGGATGCGATGCACGATGCTTATGGTCACGGCATCAACCGCATGCTTGTGCTGGGTGGCGGCGGGTTTGCCTATCCTAAGTTCGCGCTGATGTCGCACGAGGGCTTGCGCATGGACGTCATCGAGTATGACGGAGAGATTACGCGCCTGGCGCGCCGCTGGTTCTACCTAGACGAGCTGGAGCGCGCGGCGGGCGATCGCCTGCGGGTGATAACCGCTGAGGCTCGCTCGTATTTGGGTGTGACGAGCGTGGGCCATCGTCGCTACGACGTGGTCGTGAGCGATTGCTTTGGCGGTGCCGAGCCCGTACGCGAGCTGGCGACGGTTGAGGCATTGCGTTTGGTGCGGGGCAGCCTAAATGTCGGTGGCGTCTACGTTGCCAATATCGTGAGTGCAAACGAGGGGAGCGATGTGACGTTCCTGCGCGACTGTGCCGCCACGGCGCTTGAGGTGTTCGACCATTCTTGGGTGGTCCCATGTGGCGATGCAGAGTTCGGCGGCGAGGAGAACTACCTGCTCATCGCCAGCGACGGCAACTACGCCTTTGCCGAAGCCGTGCCCTTCGACACCGACTTCCTCGGCACCGTTCTTCACGACAAATAGGTCTCCCCGTCCCAAAAAGACTGGTCTTAGGCGTGGTCGCGCCAGCCGAGAACGCGCTGCTTCATGTCTTCGATGTCGAGCACGCCTTCGGCAAAGCCTTTGCGCACGAGCTCTTCTGGAACGAATTCGTCGTACCGATCAAAGTAAGGCACCTCGCCGGGATAGACGAGGTCGATGGGGTCGAAGTCTTTCTCGGCTTCGGCGGCGAGCACTTCAAAGAACGTCTCCTCGTCGGCCTTCATCTTAAACTGCATAAAGTACGGGCGTGACGGGTCGAGTCCGCGAAGGCCCAACTCAGCGGCGCATTTAATCTTGAGCATGCGCTCGAGCGCCAAAAAGGCGTAGCTGCCCAACCAGGGGAAGAGCACCCAGGTGTCGCCACCCAGGTTGATGAGCGGCTTAGTTCCCGCGCCCGAAATCTCGGCCGTATGGCGAGCCTGCGCCAGACGGGCCCGCGCGTTACCCATCAGGTACGGATACGCCGCGTGCTCGTTGAGCGCCTTGCGCATACGCTCGAGTACGTGTGTATTGATGTCGCCGGGGCAGTCGCCAAAGTAGGCCGGCACCCGGCCCTTGACCTGCGTGGCAAAGACGGTGTGACGCTTCCAGTCCACTTCCTCGACAATCCAGCAATGGCCGGCGATGGCAATGCGCTCACCGGGCGGGGGCGGGTTGACAATCGTGCCCAGCTCGGCCGATTCGCTGCGAACGGTGAACTCCTCGTTTTCCTGGAACACGGCGTAGAACTTAAAGTTGTTGATGATGCGCTCGCCCGCGAGACCCACGATGAGCCCGCCGCCCTCGGTGACTTGGATATGGTCGATCTTAATGAGGTGACGCAGCAACACGCGATAGTCATCGGCCGAGATGCGATGGAAATAGCTGAGTGTGAGCACGCGCTGGGCAAGCTCTGCCGGCGTGAGTTCGCCGGTGCTGGCAAGCGTCGACATAGTCTGGTGGTAGAGCAGGCTGTAGGGGAGTCGATCGAGCTCGGGCGGCTCGACCCACTTTTCCTCGCGATAGAGTTGTACGAGCGCGATGCCCTGCAGGAGCTTCCACGGAATGGTCTCGGGCATCATCGTGCGCGGCTCGGGTTCCTCCTCGCGCATGACAAACCACATCTCGGGCGGAAGATCGCGGCGCCCCGTGCGGCCCATTCGCTGCAAAAAGGAGCTGACGGTAAACGGCGCGTCGATCTGAAACGCACGCTCCAGACGGCCGATATCGATACCGAGTTCCAGCGTGGAGGTGGTGACGGTTGTCTGTGCCTGCTCCTCATCGCGCATGAGTTCCTCGGCCGTTTCGCGCAGCGATGCCGAAAGATTGCCATGGTGGATGAGAAAACGGTCGGGCTCGTGCCGGCTCTCGCAGTAGCTGCGCAGCATGGAGCACACGGCCTCTGCCTCCTCGCGCGAGTTGGCAAAGACCAGGCACTTGCGCCCGCGGGTGTGTTCAAAGATATAGCCCATGCCGGGATCGGCGTTTTCGGGCGCGGTGTCGGTGGGGTTGAGGAGCGCCTGCTCATCGGCCCGGGGGATATCGACTTCGCCCTCGGGGGCCGAAGAAGTGCGACGGTCTTTGGGAGCGGCCTTGCCCCGTGCCCGCTCACGACGTTGACGGCGTTCCTCCTGTGTAAGCTGTCCGCTGTGGCGCACGTCTTGGGCGCCAGCCGGCAGCGCCGCGGGCGCCGCCGGCTCAATACGCTCGCACGCAAGCACTTCGGCCTCTTGAGGACCCATGCTCTCGAATCCTCGCTGCTGCGCCTGGGGACCCGAGTTGTAGAAGTGCTCCATGGAGATGCGCCACACGCGGCGCGGTTCCTCAAAGCGGGGGATGATGCAATCGCGTCCTGTTCCCTGTGAGAGAAAGGCGCCCGTGCGCTCGGGGTCGCCGATGGTGGCAGAAAGGCCGATGCGGCGGGGCTGCACGCCCGCCATGCGCGAGAGGCGCTCGATAAGGCAGAGCGTCTGACCGCCGCGGTCGCCGCGCATGAGCGAATGAACCTCGTCGATAACCACATAGCGCAGGTCGCAGAACATACGAGGGATTGCCATGTGCTTATGGATCAGGAGCGCCTCGAGCGACTCGGGCGTAATCTGCAAGATACCGCTCGGTTTTTTGATGAGCTTAGCCTTATGCGACTGCGAAACATCGCCATGCCAGTGCCAGACGGGGATATCGGCCTCTTCGCACAGGTCGTTGAGGCGGACGAACTGATCATTGATGAGTGCCTTGAGGGGGCCGATGTAGAGGGCGCCAACGCTCGCGGGCGGGTTCTCCCAAAACTCGGTCAGGATGGGAAAGAAGGCTGCCTCGGTTTTGCCGGAAGCCGTGGATGCCGTCAGGAGCACATTGTCCTGAGTGTTAAAGATGGCATCAGCTGCTGCAACCTGGATGGAGCGTAGACTCTCCCAATCGTGGGAGTAGATGAAGTCTTGGATAAACGGGGCGTAGCGGTCAAAGGCGTTCACGGGGCCTCCTTTCAAAAACGAATCTCTCAACGCGGTGGGCAGTGGCTTGCTGCATTACTGCCTCGACGTTTGCCCAGATAAAACCAGCCAAAATAAACCTGTCCCTTTTTGGCAGGTTAGATGGTGAATTCGGCGAAGTTGCGGTCGCCGCCTGCGGTGCCGGCGTCGCCTGTTGCGGCTGCCGGCGCCAGCGCGTCGCCGCCGACGCTTTGCAGCAACTCGGCCACATTTGCATCGGGGTTCTGACACAGGATATCGAGCAGCTCGATAAAGTCACGAATGACCTCACGGGGCGTCAGGTGCGTATCGGCTCCCACGCGGCCAAACTCAATCTTGAGAAAGTTCACCAAGTCGTTCTCGGTAAGCGTGGGCGTCCAGCCAAAGTAGCCGGCATGGATCTGCATGAGCTTTTCGATGAGCACCAGCAGCTCCTCGTAGGTGAGCGGCTGCAGGCGGATGATGGGCGCGAGCATGTCTTTGAGATCATCTCGCGCAAAGCGACCCTGAGCGAGTCGGCTGCGCAGAGCTTCGTAGGAGAACACGCCGCGGCGGCGGTCTTCGATGGAGGTTGGCGTGCCGCCCATGATCATGCCCAGGTACTGCGCCTTGCCCTGGAGCGTGTCGTTGTACATAGTCAGGATCTTCTCGTAGTTGTATTGGCGCGTGATCGCGTTGGGAATCTTGTACAGATTCACGAGTTCGTCGATGAGCACCAGCATGCCCTTGTATCCGCTGCAGACCAAAAAGCGTGCAATGAGCTTAACGTAGTCGTACCAGTCGTCATCGCTGATGATGGTCGAGGAGCCCAGCTCAGCGCGTGCCTCGCTCTTGGTGCGGTACTCGCCGCGAATCCATTTGGTCACGCGGCTCATAGCCTCTTCATCGCCCTCGGATACGGCCATGCGATAGCGGCGGAGCATGCGGGTGAAGTCGAAGCCGTGGACCATCTTCTCGAGCGGGGCCAGTTGGGCATTGACGACCGACTCGTCGACGTCGGCGCACGAGGCGACCCAGCGATCCAAAATAAGGTTGAGCGCACCGCCCTCGGGGCGCGTCTTGGTCGATATATTGCGGATGAGCTCGCGGTAGGTGGCAAGGCCCTGTCCCTGACCGCCCTGCAGGCGGCGCTCGGGCGACAGGTCGGCATCAGCGACGACGAATCCCTCGCCCATGGCGTGCGTGCGGATGGTCTGGAGCAAAAAGCTCTTGCCGGCGCCGTAACGACCGACCAGAAAGCGGAAGCTCGCGCCACCGTCGGCGATGAGACTCAGATCGGTGAGCAGGGCGCGGATCTCGACCTCGCGCCCTACGGTGATGTAAGGAAGGCCGATGCGCGGGACCACGCCGCCCTTGAGCGAGTTGAGAATGACGGCAGCGACGCGCTTGGGCACGCGGGGTGCTGTGGATGCGGTATCACTCATGGTCTAGGTATCCTCTCACGTCTGCTTCGTAATCCTCGATGATCTGCGGTCCTGCCGCTCCAAACTCGATAACGGTGTCACCCACCAGGTCAAAGAGCGCCTCGTTGATGCTGTCGACGAGCATGTCCTCGCTCTGCTCCGATTGCACTACCGCCAATGTCGCTTGCGCTGCGTTTTGCTCGAGCAGCGCGCGAAGGAAGGCATCTGCGGCGGGCGCGAGTTCGGTTGCGGTGCCAGCGGGTGCAGTCGATACGACCGCTGGCGTCGGTGCGAGGAGCGGTGCCACGACGCCAAACTGTTCGGTGGATATGGTCGGCTCGTCGGTCAAGTCCTGCCGAATGGGTGCCACGACCGGTTCGACAATCGCGTCGGTTACGGGCTCGGCTTCCGGTTGCCCTGAGTCCGCTGCCTCGGCTTCTGCGGATGCGTCGTCCTCGCGTTCCTCATCGATCAAAAGCGCTTCGCGCGTTTGCGCGGCGGCGCTCCGAATGTGCCCCAGCTGGCTCAAATCGATATCGATCTTGATGGGCTGGTGTGCGGCGTCCCACGAAAGCCATGCCATGATCTCGTCATCGATGATCTTGGCCAGATATTTGGGGACCTTCTCCTCCTTCAGGGGGTGGGTGGGGTCTAGGGCCAGGCGTAGGCGTTGGTCGCAGGCGCGCATCATCTCACCAAGCTTGCTGCTTTTTTGCCTGCTGCCGTGAATTCGCATGCATTCCCAAAAGCCGTTTTGGCAGCGGTAGATGTGAATGGGGTCCAGGCGATATTCGCAGTCCTCGTGGCGCTCGGGCGCAAAGAATACGGCCGAGGCAAACATGGTGTAGGGCATGGCCGTCTCCTCCCCAAATAAGCTCGCCACGATGTCGGTCTTTCGGTGCGTGTCATAGTAGCGCGCCATACGGACATACACGGCGCACGCCACGTGGCGCAGATCGCGGTGGTGGCTGCGGTCGAGCCGCGAGTTACTTAGGTTGTACGTGGAGAGGGCGTTGATGGCGGCCATGAGTCGCTCCTCGCGCACCTCATCGGGCGGAAGGGGGAGCGTGGGCTCGGAGGTTTTGCGACGCTTAGGGGTCTGGCCGGACGGTGCCGGTGCTGGTACAAGGTCTCGCGCTGCGCGGCGTAGCTCGATAAGGGCGTTATCGAACATGACGGTTTTAGAGTCGCGAAGTAGCTTGGGGTCGAGTCCGTGGAAAACGGCGTAATCCTGCAGCCACACGCGCGCAAACCGGTCGATGCCGGGCTCGAAGGCGCGATAGACATCCCAAAAGGCCTTGATCTTGTTAAAACCTTCGAGCGGATCATCTATGCCAATGCCGCAAATCAGCTCATAGAGATACAGAAAGGCAAAGGATGTAGACGTTTCCTCGACGGTTCCGCGGCGCACTTGGGCACGCCAGGTAAAGTAGCCGCGCAACTGCCGGTCGCTCATGGCATTGTAGGTGGGAAAGTACGACTTAAAGGTGCCGTTGTAGGGACAGTCGTCCTCAAAGTCGGCCATCAGCAAGCCTTGGCGGTAGAAAAGCTCGGCCTCCGATAGCCAGCGGCCCGCGCCGCCCTTGGGGTCATCCTGCCAGCGCGATATCTCGCGCATCTTGCGGTATTGGTCGGGGAGGAAATTCTGCATCTGTCGGCCGGTTTTGAGAATCGGCTCGTCTGCGTAGATTTCGTTTGAGAAGCGGGCGGACTGATGGGTCCGGGCCTCGGCCATAATGCGCTCGATGAGCATCTTGATGTCCTGGTCGGCCACCGCTTCTCCTCTCCTAACGCAGCTTCGGTGACCTCATATCATAGCACAGCATCAAACAGGTGTTCGAGATACTGCTGCGTAGATAGATTTAGAACAGGAGGGCGTAGATGACGGCGATGACGACGGAGGGGAGCATATTGGCCGTGCGGAAGGTCTGAGGACGGATGAGGTTGACGCCGACGCAGAAGATGAGCATGGAGCCTACGAGCGAAAGGCTGTCGAGGGCTGCCGTAGTCATGATGGGGGAGAGTGCGCCGGCAAACAGCGTGATCGTCCCCTGGAACACGGCGACGGGCAGGGCGGAGAAAATGCAGCCGCGGCCAAGCGACGCCGTCATGGTGCAGACGATGATGCAGTCCAATGCGCCTTTCAGGGCAAGCGTTGACCAGTCACCGAGCAGACCGTCCTGGATCGATCCCACAATGGCCATGGCGCCGATACACACGGTGAGTGAAGTCGAGACAAAAGCGTTGGTGAACTCGTTATCGCCCTCGCTGCCGGTTTTGCGCTTGAGCCATTCGCCAAGGTTCTCGATGGCGGCCTCCAAGTTGATGGCCTCGCCGATGAGCGAGCCGAGGGCGAACGAGACGATGAGCATGGTGGTGCCGGTGGTCGCTAGCGCCTTCCCATCGATAAGGAGCATCTTTTGCATGGTGCCGCCAAGGCCGATAAACAGGACGCACAGCCCCGATGCTTTCATGAGCGTGTCTTGGATGCGCGGTGTAATGAAGCGGCCGCCCGCTAATCCCAAAAGACCGCCCGCAACTAAAAGCCCAACGTTGATGATTGTTCCCAAGCCCGGCATGAGCCCTCCTGTATTGATGCCAACGTGGCAATCGTAGCAGAACGAAATGCGAGGTACATCGCGACTCATCTAATACGTTATATAAGTGGTATTAGGAATGATGCGCGGCATTTAAGCCTCAGGTGGTTGTCGGGACATAGGGATAGTATTCAAAGCGCAGTGTCATAAGCCGCTGTGGGGATTCAATAGCCGCGGCGATGATATTGGCATCGCGGGCACGATCAAACCCTTCGAGTTCGATCTGATACGAGACGTCTTGCATAATGTCCAGACGTCGCCAGGCCAGGAGTGTGTCGCCATCGAATTCCAAGGTCTTGCCTCCGTCTGGAGCAACGGCGTATAGACGCAGCTTGGCGGTGGTTGCAGGGTCGACAACTGTGACCTTTTTAATTTCGTTTCGAGTATTCTTGGCGCCCAACAAGGTGAGCAGTGTTGGGGCCACGACCTCGCCCGATGGCAAAAAGACGACTTCGATGGATTCAGGAAATGCGATGATAGCCGACTTGCGGACGGGCTGATTGGCGGCGGCAACTTCGATGTTCGCAGCGTCGATGACCTCTGTGTGGTCGAGCGCGGCAAGCACGCAGCAGTTACCTTCATCGATCTCTTGAGGATCAGCAAGCCCCAGACTGTCCGCGAGCTCGGGATCGTTTGGATCGGCAGCGGGCTCATTCGGCGCTTCGAGAGAAGCTGGGACGCTGTTTGTCGGCGACGGCGTGTCGCCCGCACCTGCTTCTTTGTCCGCGCTCTCTTCTTGTATGGTTGCGTTGATGGGTTCGTCGTTTGGGGGGAGCGTCTTGGCGTCAAACGCGGAGGGGAGAATTCCGATGGCTCCGGATCCGTTCCACTCCATTTCGAGAAGCGCCGGGTCGGCAAGAATGCGTTGCCTGCTTTGCGCGTGGGCATCGATTTCAATAGGGCCTGCCTCTATCCCTCGTGTAAGGCTGAGTGATCCGGCTGGCTTCTCGAAATGAGCGTCTGTGTCTTTGGTGCTGACGGCGTAGAACAGCAGGGACGCTTCTCCCGCCGCGATAACATCGGTACCGGCTTTGGTCAGCCGAAACGATGCCGTGAATGAGAGGGTGGGCTGCGCATCGTCTGCATTCGCGGCGGCGCAGCCCAGACATATACCGCCTCCTTTCTCGAAAAACGCACCGTCGAAGGCGACCTTCGCTCCGTTCGCCGAGTCATCGACCGAAGCGATGTCGATGCGCAGCTCTAAATTGCATGGATCGCCATCTGCATCGAGCACAACCGAGCGCCACGTGCAGACGGCGCACCCCGCCTGGGAGCCGTTTGCCTTGTTCGAACGCTTGATATCCACGACTATCGAGCCGTCCGTATTACGACGAAGGCATCCCGAGGTTGAGATCACGGCCTGTGCGATCGAAAAACGCTCGCACGCAATGGCGCTCGACGGATTTGGTGCGGAACTTAGGGCTACTGGTAAGGAGTCTGCCATGACGGGAGTCGCCCAAGCGGCGACAGGCGTTCCGGTTGCGAGCGCGCCGCAGAGTGCGACGACGGGCAAAAGGTTCTTCGATGCCATGGGGTCTCCTTAGCTAATTTAGTGCGGCCTGTCCGTGTTTTGTTTCTGGCTGCGTTTGATGTGCAGACCGAGGCCGGCGGTTCCCGCGCCTGCTGCTGTGGCGCCTGCTGCCAAGAGCCATCGTCTGTCGCCTGTCTGCGCCAACGGTTCCTCGCGGTCGCCGCGGTCGAGCTCCGAGAGGTCGACCGTCACTTGCGTGGCGGCCTGCGCCTGTTCTTGCTGGGCAAAGGCCATGGCTGGCCCAAACGCTAGGATGCTGACGGCGGCGGCCAGGGCGACGGCCTTATGCCGTGTGCGCACCGGGCTCGACCGTCCAGGTGATCGTCGCAACCTGATCGCCTTCGCCGGTTACGCGGAAGATGTCGCGCGTGACGCGGGCGACGTTTCCGCTTGTCTTGAGCTTGATTTTGTCCGTGCCGCCGGCAATGCCCTGGTAGCCCATGTCGAAGGCTGCATTCTTGGAAAGATCGAGGCCCGTCCCTTGCGCGGCGGCGCTGGCGTTCTGGAGCGCGCCGTCGGGGCCGACCTTAAAGTCGATGGAGTTCTGCGCGGTTCCGGCCTTGGCGTCGGCGGCAATGGTCCAGGTGTTCATGGCGTCGATCTTCATGTTGGTGACATGGATGCCGTAGGCCGAATGATTGTCGATGGTGGTCGCGTCTTCTGAGGGGCCCTGAAGCGTGCCGTCGGCCTTGGCGACGAAGGGAATAACCGTCGGAACTTTGAACTCAACGTTGTCGATCTCGGTCCTGACCATTACCTTCGTGGTTCCAACGCGCCCGGCTGCCATAGCTGGCGTCGGGGCGGCGCCCATTGCGAGCGCGAGCGCGAGCCCTGTGCCCACGACGAGCGCTCTGACTCCGTTCATGTTCCTGGTGATGTCCATGGTCGTTCCTTTCTATTCGCCGCGGGCCGTCCCCGCGATGATTGGACGAATGCTGGTGAATTGCATGCGGTGCCGTGTCGGCCGGAAGGCTAGTTCTCGGTTTGCTCAACCCGTACCTTGACACGTGTCGGATTGCCGTGGCTGTCGAGGGTCTTTGCATCGAGTGCCTGGATCTCGATGTACGCCTCGCCTTCTTTGATGTCGCCGGCGGGGCACGTCTCGATTGTCTTGCCGGTCTCGACCACACCGGATTCGTACATGGTCTCGTCGTTTTGGATGACGCGGAATCGCTGGGGAAATTTATTGTCTTGGACGTTTTGCACGTTGACGCGCAGTTTGCCGTCCTCCTGCAGCTGAGCGACCGGCGCGACCGAAATCGTCATCATGTTGTCGCGGACGATGGCGTCGAGCTCATCTTGGATTTCCTGGCGCGTTTTGCCCTCGGCCGTCGTAACCGAAGCGCCCGCCTCGGGTACGGGCTGCGACTGCCAAACGTATAGTCCTACGGCGACAAGGGCACAGACGATGGCCAAGCAGGCAACGATGAGCTTCTTGCGACGACCCAGGCCTGCAAAGTGGGGTGGCTTCTTCGCGCTCATGCGGCATCCTTGGCGGTATAGACGCGCGCAAAGGTGGACGGGTCCGCTCCAAAGAGCATGTGAAGCATCAGACGGCGCGAGTAGACGAGCTCGTTGAAGTCGGGAGGGAGCTCGATGTCGTGGATATGCGCGATGTGGTGGGCGAGCGCCGAGAACGACTCGGGGTCGCAGATCACATCGGTGGTAACGTGGTAGACCGTCGTATCGGGGAATGCCTCTTCGTCGAAAGGCAGGAGATGGGGATCGTCGTCGACTTCGATGGCGATGCCGTACTGGGGCCAGTAATATGCCATGGGAACCTCCCTGCTTCTGGGCCAAAACTTCTATCGGTTTTGGCTGTCGACGCCGACCGTATCAGCCGCTACTTGACCAATTTCTGACCAAATGCTTGACGGATTGGCGTCTCCGCAGGTAAAAGGCGGCAAAAAATACTCCAACTTTTTTCGAGCGACAATCGCGCGATCGGCGACGGCGGGGCCATATGTGTCAAAAGCATCGTCTGCCGAGGAAGCCTTGCCGTTCGCCGAATTGCACGAACGTAAAAATCGCCAATTATGGAGACGGTCTCGAACACGTCGACGAAACGATGCGGTAACATCTCCCTGCAAACACTGTAGTTAGCTAAAGGGGGAGTTCGCGTGTCTGCAACCATCAAACCCTTCACCGACGAGTTCGAAGAGTATGGTCGCGATGAGTCTCGCGCATCGGGCGAGGCCTCGAGCATCTCGTTTCCGACAACGGAAGACGAGGTCCGTGCCATTTTGGAAAAGCTCCATGCCGAGCGTGTCCCGGTAACGGTTCAGGGCGCCCGAACCGGCCTTGCCGCCGGTGCCGTGCCCCACGGCGGGCATATCCTCAATACTTCCCGTATGAATCGCTACTTGGGCCTTCGCCGCGATGAACAAGGCCAATTTCTGCTGCGCGTGGAGCCGGGCGTTGTGCTCTCGGAGCTGCGCAAGCAGCTGGGCAAGAAGGTACTGCCGGCCGCTGGCTGGGAGCAGGCATCGCTTAAGGCCTACGATGAGTTTCAAGATGCCCCCGAGCAGTTCTTTCCCACCGATCCCACCGAGGCATCTGCCTGTCTGGGCGGCATGGCGGCATGCAACGCCTCCGGCGCCCGCAGCTACGCTTACGGCCCCATGCGCCCGCATATCACGGGACTCCACGTCGCGCTGGCTGATGGCGATTTGCTTGAGCTTCAGCGCGGCGAGGTTTTTGCCCAGGACCGTCACCTGTCGCTCGTGACGGCAGAGGGCCACACACTCGAGCTCGATCTTCCTGGCTACACCATGCCCAAGACCAAAAATGCCTCGGGTTATTTTGTTGCGGACGATATGGACGCCATCGACCTCTTTATCGGCGCTTGTGGCACGCTCGGCGTTATCACTGAGCTCGAGATTGCCCTGCAAGCGGCACCTGCGGTCGTTTGGGGTGTGAGCTGCTTTTTCGATAGCGAAGACAAGGCCGTGTCCTTTACCGATTCCGTGCGCCCCGTCCTGTCCCATGCGGCTGCCATCGAGTACTTCGATGCTGGCGCCCTGGATATTCTACGTCGCCAGCGCGAGCAGTCGACCGCGTTCGCCTCGCTGCCGGCGCTCGACAAAGACGCCAAGGTCTGTGTATACGTGGAGCTCGACTGCGACGACGAAGCCCTGGCGACTGAGGAGCTGTATCACTTGGGGTGGGTGCTAGAGCTTGCGGGCGGCAGCGACGATGCGACATGGGTCGCGCGCACCGAGGTCGATCGCGAGTGCCAGCGGTTCTTCCGCCATGCGGTCCCCGAGAGCGTCAATATGCTTATCGACGAGCGTCGCCGCACGGATCCCACCATCACCAAACTGGGTTCGGACATGTCGGTGCCCAATGCACGCCTTGCCGATGTCGTGGCCCTCTATCGCCGCACACTGGCCGAAAGCGGGCTTGAATCTGCTGCCTGGGGGCACATCGGTAACAACCATCTGCATGTGAACATCCTGCCGCGCGATGCGCAGGACTACCGTCGCGGTGGCGAGCTGTTTGCCCAGTGGGCTGCGGAGGTAACGGCTATGGGCGGTGCCGTTTCTGCCGAGCACGGCGTCGGCAAGATCAAGGCGGGCTTCTTAGAGACGATGTACGGTCACGAGGCCATGGTCGAGTCGGCGCGGCTCAAGCTCCAGCTCGATCCCGACGGGCAGCTGGGCCGCGGCAACCTGTTTGCGGAGAAGCTCTTGGATGAACTCGTCCAGAAAGGGGGCGCGTGAATATGAGTGATTTCCATATGGTGGTGTGCGTTAAGGCCGTGCCGGGCAGTACCGAGGTCAAGATGGACCCCAAGACCAATACCATCGTGCGTGATGGCAAGCAGGCGGTCATTAACCCGTTCGATGCGAGCGCTCTGGAATGCGCGCTGGCGCTGAAGGACGACTTTATCGGCTTTGGCATGGACGTGCGCGTGACGGTGGTGTCGATGGGCATCCCCGCGACCGAGTCGCTGCTGCGCGACTGCATCGCTCGAGGTGCCGACGACGCGCTGCTGCTGACCGATCGCGCCTTTGCAGGTGCCGATACCCTGGCAACCACCTATGCCCTCAAGTGCGGCATCGAGGCGCTCGACGAGGACTTCGACCTGCTCATCTGCGGCAAGATGGCGGTGGATGGCGATACGGCCCAGATTGGCCCCGAGCTTGCCGGTGCTTTTGAGATTCCCTGTGTGACCGACGTGAGCTGCGTGCAAAGCGCGGGCTTTACGACCTGTGGTTCACTGGCGCTTGTTCACGGCTGCGATGCCGGCGAGGAGACGGTGTGTCTTGAGATGCCGTGCGCGATGACGACTGCCAAGGAGATTGGCCAGTTGCGTATGCCGAGTATTGCCGGTATTCGCGCGGCGGAGGAGGCGGACGTGCGCGTGGTCAGTGCCGCCGACGTGAACGCCGACCCCGCGCGTTGCGGTCTTGCCGGGTCGCCGACACAGGTCGTGCGCTCGTTTGTGCCCGACCGTGACCAAACGTGCGAGGCCGTTGAGGGGACGGCGTCCGAGCAGGCGGCAAAGCTTGCCAAGATTATCGAGGGGATGGCGTAGATGAGCGGACTGATTATCGATAGCGAAGCCTGTATCGGCTGCGGTCGCTGCGTTCGCGCCTGTGCTTCGGGCGGCATCGTAGTGGAAGGCGAGCGACCCAACCGATGCGCCCACGTAACCGACGGCTGCATCCTATGCGGTGGGTGCGTCGACGCCTGCCCTGTCAACGCTATCTCGATCGAGCGTGATGAGGCCGCTGGTGCGGTGGACCTTGATGCGTATCGAGACATTTGGGTATTCGCTCAGACCGACGAGCACGATACAGTGACTCCCGTTGCCTATGAGCTTATGGGCAAGGGCCGCGAGCTTGCCGATGCGCGCGGTTGCCGTCTGGTGGCACTGGTCGGTATGGGTCCCGAGGGTTCTCTCGGCGACCTGGAGCATCTGGTTTGTGCCGGCGCGGACGAGGTCCTGGCCTGTCGCGACGAGCGCCTGCGCCAAAACGATGCGGAGGTCTACGCCCGCTTGATCTGCGATTTGGTAGCCGAACGCAAACCCGAGGCCATCTTATACGGCGCGACCGCTTTTGGCCGCGAACTGGCACCCGGCGTTGCCGTGCGCTTGCAGACGGGCCTTACGGCTGACTGCACCGTACTTTCGATGGATACGGAGACGGGACTGCTGCAACAGACGCGTCCGGCGTTTGGCGGCAACCTGATGGCCACCATCGTCTGCCCCAATCATCGTCCCCAGATGGCAACGGTGCGCCCCGGTATCTTTAAGGCGCCCGACTTTGACTACGACCGCTCCGGCACGATCACCCAGATATCGCTTGCGGATGATGCTAAGGCTCGTGTCGAGATCTCGATTCCCGCCGAGGAGTGGAGGCAGCAGGCCTCGATCGCCGATGCCGAGCGCTTGGTCGTGGTGGGCCGCGGCATTGGCTCCAAGAAGAATCTGCCCCTGATGCGAAGGCTCGCCGAGGCTCTGGGAGCCGAGCTTGGTTGCACGCGACCTGTCGTGGAGGCCGGCTGGTTGGAGTATCACCATCAGATTGGCCAGACCGGCGTATCGGTTTCGCCCAAGCTTCTCGTGAGTATCGGTGTTTCGGGCGCCATCCAGCATCTTGCCGGCATCGGTGGGGCGGAGTGCATTATCGCCATCAACGAGGACCCGGATGCCCCCATTTTCGGTGCTGCCCAGTACAAGGTTGTTGGGGACGCCGTCGAGGTCGTCGAGGAGCTGCTGGCCCAGCTTGAGCGCTAGGCGCGCGCCAGCCAGTCGCGCATCTCGTCCTTTAGGCGGCTCCAGGTTGCCTGCGTGGCGGGGTCGGTAAAGGGCTGTGTAATGCCAAAGGGCGCGTCGAGCAGGCGGTGGATATCACCCTGTTCGCGCGCCAGCGCACGGCTTGCCGGATAGACGAGCTCAAACATAAAGCAGATAAGCCCCACCAAGAAGTCGGCGGGCTCATCGCGCTCATCGCGTGCGACGCAGCGGTGCTCGTCAAAGGCGGCAAGTGTCGGCGACGAGAAACGGCTGCCGAGAAACGTCTTCTCGTCCACCTTGAGGATAGTGTCGACGGTGCTGTCGGCGATGGTGCGCATAATGTCCATCTTGTCACCATCGCGCACGATATCGCAGAAGCTCCGCGTGCGCACGTCGAGCCGCGCGGGTAGGCGGAAATCGCTGTGATAGGCAATGCTCGCTCGGATGAGCTCATCTTCTGCCGGGTCATCGATAAAGTCGCGGATGCTCGTTACGGCGGGTGCATCGGCGGGATTCTCGCCAAAGAGGACCTCGATGCCCAGCGCCGCATGGCTCATGCTCTCGGCGTCCTTAAAGGTGTCCCAGCGTCGCAGCTGCTCAAAGCGGCCCATATCGTGTAGCAGGCCGCAAAGCCATGCCAGGTCAATATCTTCTGACGACCAGCCCTGCTCGCGCGCTACGGCATCGCACGCCTCGGCCACGTGGTACGTATGCTCGATTTTGAGCGCGATGCGTGGGTTGGTGGCGTCGTAGGCATCGGTGTAGCTTTTGAAGGCCGCGCGCGCCCGGTCTCGATCGATAGCTGTCATAATGACTTCCTAAAAAGTTGTGTCTTTCGATCCGGTGGCAATTGTAGGTGAACTCGGTTGCTGTCGGATGATGATTCTGCCGTGTCGCTACATGCGGCTCGGAGACCTTGTCAGGATGAGAAGCGTATGGTGCTCAAAATCGTTAGAACCGTCTGGCCAGTGATGCTTACCTATGTTGCAATAGGCGCGCCGTGCGGAATGATCATGGGGCAGACGGGAATGGAACCCTGGATGGTTTTTGCTCTGAGCAGCACGTTTGTGACGGGCAGCGGCCAGTTTATGATCTGCAATCTTTGGCTGGCGGGTGTACCGGCACCTTCGATTATCGCGAGCGTTGCCGCCATCTCCTCGCGTTTTGCGCTTTACTCGGCATCGATCGCGCCGCATCTGAGGGGTGCCTCGAAGCGTCAGACGCTGGCTGTTGCCGCGACACTTACCGAGGAGGCATATGGCATCTCGCTTGCCAAGTTGGTTGAAGGGGAGGATTGGGGCCCGCGCGAGTCCTTTGTGCTCAACGCGATCCTCATCGCGACATGGGGCGTTTCGTGCACGATGGGCGCCGTTGTCGGCACTGTTGTCGATGTCCCCACCGCTATTGCGGGCTTTGTCTGCACATCGCTCTTTATCTGCCTGCTCTTTTCGCAGCGACTGTCGCGCGGCAACGTTGTCGCAGCGGTTTCGGGCGCGGTGTCCGTCGCCGTATGCAAGTTCTTGGGCCTCACGAATATTGCCGTGCCGGCAAGCGTCGTGGTCGGCATTGCCATTGCGCTGGCGTGCGATGCTGTATTTGACGGAAGAGGTGCCCGCGATGCCCGTTAACGAGTTCTTGGTTCTGTGGCTGTCGTCGTGGGCTGCTATCGCGTCCTTTCGCATCGCGCCGGCGTTCGCCTTGCGCGGGCGGGCCCTGTCGCCCCGCATTACCGAGGCCCTGGGCTATATCCCGCCCGCTGCCTTTGCCGCGCTGGTCGCCAACGACTTGGTGAACCCCGGCGCGTTCGACGCGGGATTCTGGCCTGCCTTGGTTCCCTGGATTGCGGCCGCCGGCGTCGTGGCCGTGGCGGTCAAGACAAAATCGATGCTGTGGTGCTGCGTCTCGGGCATCGTGCTCTATATCGTCTTGAGCCTTATATAGGGCTGGCGTCGCGGGCGCCGAATCTCGTTCCATCCCAACTTGTAGAATTTTTCACCGAGCTGGTCTATTTCTTCTGGTACCATGGTCAAACTTTACTGTAGCAAAGCGTGACGTGGGCTTTTGTACCCCGTCAGCGGAAATGGGGGTTTCATGGCACAGGAAGCAACCGCCAACGAGCAAAAGAAATTCAAGGTCCCGCGCATCCCGGGCGACATCATGATCTATCCGATGATCGTCGGTCTTTTGCTCAACACCTTCTGCCCGCAGGTTTTTGAGATCGGCGGCTTCTTTACGGCTGCCTGCCGCGGTGGCTCCAATACCATCGTCGCCGCGATTCTGCTGTTTGTGGGCGCCGGCATCAGCTTTAAGTCCACGCCGGGCGCCATCAAGACCGGCATCGTCGTACTAATTCCCAAGCTGGTCGTCGCAGCGACTCTCGGCCTAGGAGTGGCATATTTCTTTAACGACAACTTCCTGGGTCTGAGCTCCGTGTCTATCATCGGCGGCATTACGTTTTGCAACATGGCACTCTATACGGGCATCATGGGCGAGTTCGGCGATGAGTCCGAGCAGGGCGCTGTCGGTATCCTGTTCTTTACGGCCGGCCCCGCCGTCACGATGATCATCCTCGGTGTCTCGGGTCTCGCCAATATCCCCGTCGGCACCATCATCGGATCCATCCTGCCGCTTGTTATCGGCATGGTCCTGGGCAACTTGTTCCCGTTTATCAAGAACCTGCTGGTCCCCGGCGCCAATCCCGCGATCGCTGTCATCGGATTTCAACTCGGTGCGTCCATGAGCCTGTCGAGCTTTATCACCGGCGGTATCTCGGGCATCCTGCTGGGCCTCATCACCCTCTTTATCGTTGGCCCCATCACCTTTGCCTTCGAGCGCTTGTGCGGCGGCAACGGCAAGGCCGCCGTTGCCTGCTCCACCATCGCCGGCACGGCTATGACCACGCCGGTTGCTCTTGCCGAGGTCGCGCCACGCTATGCCGAGCTTGCGCCCACCGCGTATGCGCAGATCGCCACCGCCGTCATCATCACGGCAATCATGGCCCCGATTCTGACCGGCTGGGTCGATAAGAAGTTCTGCCACGGCGAAGAGGATCTGTCGGTCGAAGGCGTCGAGGCTATTGAGGAGGCCGTCGCGACCGACATCGACGGCGAGTAATCGTCGACGCGAGTCAATCAAGCCGGCGTGTGCAATTCGCGCCGTATGGGCGCCCGAACGGTGGCTGTTCTGCAGTGACGTTCGGGCGCTCTGCTATGATTCCCTTTACCCCTGCGGAGAAAGGGGTGTTTGGCGCCTGGGCGCGACTCGGGCGATTCTGGCCACTTGGATATTGAAGGGAGGGCGTCTAGTGATTAAGGCACTCAAGATCGAGATATTCCTGCTGTGCATGATTATTCTTATCGGGCTTGCCGTACGAAGCCGTCGCTCCCTGTTCTCGAGCACCCAGCAGCTTTTGTTTAGCATGCTGGGCTACACGTCTGCTGCCTACATTTTCTTCGATATGATCTGGACGCTCTCGGACGGCGTAAGCACTCCTGTAGGCATCACGGCCAACTGGATTTCCAACGCGGTCTCGTTTTCGCTGTTCGCCATCGCGTGCCTCATTTGGTTTTTCTATTCCGAGACGATGCAGGGCTCACGGCTCCTGACCACGCCCTACAGGGTGGTACTTTTAACGTTGCCAACAGCATTGGTGGTCGTGCTGGCATTTACCAGCTACTGGACGCACGCTATGTTCTATATCGATGCACAGGGCGTATATCGTCGCGGCTTTGCTTATATGATCCAGCCCATCGTGAGCTACTGCTACGTCATATATACGTCCTTGCATGCCTTTATTCAGGCTCGAAAAGTCGAAAGCCTGCAAAAGAAGGCCATTTATCGCACCCTCGCCTTTTTTGCGGTTCCCGCTCTGGTGGGCGGTACCTTCCAGGTTTTGTTTTCGGTACCGGGCCTTTGCGTCGGTATAACGCTGAGCATCCTGCTGCTCTATATCGTCTATCAGGAGCAACTGATCTCTACTGACCCGTTGACTGGACTCAACAACCGCAACCGTTTTGAGACCTATATGCTGTCGCTCTTTTCAAATGTGGATCAGGCCGAAGATGTATATCTGCTTATGATGGACGCTGATGGCTTTAAGCAGATTAACGATCGCTATGGGCATGTGGAGGGCGACCACGCTCTTCAGGTCATATCCGCTGCGCTCAAAGAAGTCTGCTCGGCGTCTGGTGGCTTTATCGCACGCTATGGTGGCGATGAGTTCGTGGTGCTCCAAAAGGCAGCGGCGGAACAGGACATCATAGACCTGTGTTCGGCGATTGACGACGAGCTCGCTCGTGCCGAGGTGCCGTATGCGTTGCGGATGTCCATCGGTTACGCGCGGGTCGGCGATAGTGTCGATACCTGGCAAGACTTACTTCGCGCTGCCGATGCGGAGCTCTACCGCGTAAAGCGCGAGAAGAAGAAAGCCGGCGTTCAGATACGCTAGAAAAAAGGGGCGCACGACCGTTGCGATGGTCGTGCGCCCCTTTTGCGTTTGTGGGGGCCACCGGCCATAATGCCCAGGCGCGGTGCGGCAAGACGGGCGTCTGCCGCCGCGACTCGGTACGAAATCAACGAGAACCAGTGTGCTCCATTAAGCTAAAGTATGCGAATGCCCTCCCTAAAAAGGTGAGCTCGCTAGGCTTTTTTGGGTTTGTTGACGATGATGATGCCGCCGCAGACCAACAGCAGGGCAACGATGACGGTAACGGGGCTCGTGCCAGCGCCCTCGCCGAGCAGCAGCGCGCTCAGCACCACACCAAAGACGGGGTTCATAAATCCAAAGACAGAGACGCGGCTGACGGGGTTGACGGCAAGCAGGCGCGACCACAGCGAGTAGGCGACCGCGGAGATAAGCGCCATGTAGATGATGAGCGCGATGGCGGGGACAATCGCTGTGGGGGAGAGCGCGCCACCCATCAAAAAGCCGATGGCGGTGAGGACCAGGCCGCCGACCAAGAACTGCCACCCGGCAAGCAAGACGCCGTCGTGCTCGCGCGAGAAGATACCGATCAGGCAGGTCGAAAGAGCACCCGCGACAGTGGAGGCTAGGATAAAGCCCTCGCCATCGAGCCTGAAGCCAAAGGTGCCATCTGCGCCCGAAAGGTTGACGAGCGCGACGCCGGCAAAGCCCAGCGCACAGCCAAGCACCTTGGCCGTACTGAGCTTCTCGGTGTGAAATGCCAGGGCGGCAAAGAGGATTGCGAGGAAGTTGGCGCTGGCCTCGATGATGGAGCTCGACATGGCGCTGGCGCGTGAGAGGCCCAGATAGAAAAAGAAGTACTGCCCGATAGTCTGGAAGAGCGACAAGACAAAGATGGGTTTGATGTCGCGCGCTTGCGGTATGAGGGGGCGGCGTTGGGCCGCGCTCATCCCAACGATAACCAGGGCGCCGGCAAGCGTAAAGCGTAAACCTGCAAAGAGCAGCTGCGAAGCGCTATCGTGCGCTGGGATACCAAAGAGTGCGTAGCCGATCTTGATGCAGGGAAAGGCCGATCCCCAGAGTGCACAGCAAACAAGACAGCCCAGGATGAGTCCGGGCAGGGTGGCGAGATACGGCTTGCGGCTTTCCATGATGTCCTTCCTACATGCGCGAAGCAAAAAAGAACCCGCCACCGGATGTGTCGGTGGCGGGTGTTGTTACCCGAAGGGATTGTACCCGATGGGAAAGGTTTAAGCGAAGTAGGCCACGCCGCTCTCAAAGATCGGCATGAACTTATCGCCGGGGACATGCTCGGGCACGTTGCGGTACAGGTTGTCGCCGCGACGCTCAGCATGGCCCATCTTGCCCAGGACGCGGCCGTCGGGGCTCGTGATGCCCTCGATGGCGAGTGCGGAGCCATTGGGGTTGACGGAGAGATCCATGCTGGGCTTGCCGTCCTCGCCAACGTACTGCGTGGCGACCTGGCCGTTGGCGATCAGCTGGGCGAGCACTTCGTCATTGGCGACAAAGCGGCCCTCGCCGTGGCTGATGGCGACGGTGTAGGGGTCGTCCAGGCTGCACTGCGACAGCCACGGGGACAAGTTGGACGAGATGCGGGTGCGCACCAGACGGCTCTGGTGGCGACCGATGGTGTTGAACGTCAACGTGGGCGCATCGGGCGTGGCGTCGACGATGTCGCCGTAGGGCACCAGGCCGAGCTTGATCAGGGCCTGGAAGCCGTTGCAGATGCCCAGCATTAGGCCATCGCGGGCCTTGAGCAGGTCGCGGACTGCCTCGGTGACCTCGGGAGCGCGGAAGAACGCCGTGATGAACTTGGCAGAGCCGTCGGGCTCGTCGCCGCCCGAGAAGCCGCCGGGGATCATAACGATCTGGCTTGCACGGATGCGGCGGGCAAGCTCGTGGGTGCTCTCGGCGACGGCCTCGGGCGTGAGGTTGTTGATCACGAAGGTGTCGGCCTCAGCACCGGCGGCACGGAAGGCACGGGCGCTGTCGTACTCGCAGTTGTTGCCGGGGAACACGGGGATAACCACGCGCGGGCGGGCGATCTTGGCGCCGGCGTACACGTGGATGTTCTTGGCGCGGAAGTCGATGGTCTCGACCTCGGGGGTCTCGTCGGCGCTGCGGTAGGCAAAGACGCTCTCGATGCCGCTCTCCCAGGCCTCCTGGAGCTCGGCGAGCTCGATGACTTCGGAGCCGGTGTCGATGACATAGCCCTCGACGGTGGTGCCCAGGGGCTCGACGACAACGCCGTCGGCGACCTCGGGCAGCTCGGCATCCTCGGCGAGCTCGACGATAAAGCTGCCGTAGAGCGGGGTGAAGAGGCTCTCCACGTCTACATCCTCGGCAAGCTCGATACCGATCTGGTTACCGACGCACATCTTAATGAGGCTCTCGGCGCCGCAGCCGTAGCCGGGCGTGGAGATGGCCAGGGCGTTGCCGGTAGCAGTGAGCGCCTCGACAGCGTCAAACGCGGCGAGCAGCTGCTGGGCGTCGGGACGGTAGTCCTCGCCATAGGTGGCGGGGGCGATGCGGACGACGCGGTGCGTGAGGCCCTTGAACTCGGGCGAGACGGCGCGGGCGGCCTTGCCCACGGCGACGGCGAAGCTGATCAGGGTCGGCGGAACGTTGAGCTCGCCGGCCTCGTCCTCAAACGAGCCGCTCATGGAATCCTTGCCACCGATGGCGCCGGCACCCAGGTCGACCTGGGCCATAAGGGCACCCAGGACGGCGGCCATGGGCTTGCCCCAGCGCTCTGCCTCGGTGCGCAGACGCTCGAAGTACTCCTGGAAGGAGAGGTAGGCGCGCTTGTGCTCAAAGCCGGCAGCCACGAGCTTGGCGATGGACTCGACCACGGACAGGTAGGCGCCCGCAAACTGGTCGGCCTCCATCAGATAGGGGTTGAAGCCCCATGCCATGGCACTCGCCGTGGTGGTCTCGCCGTCCACGGGGAACTTGGCGACCATGGCCGAGCTGGGGGTGAGCTGCGTCTTGCCGCCAAAGGGCATGAGCACGGTCGCGGCGCCGATGGTGGAGTCGAAGCGCTCGGAAAGGCCCTTGTTGGAAGCGACGTTGAGGTCGGTGACAAGCGAGGTCATGCGCTCGGCGAGCGTGGTGCCGGCCCAGCTGGGCTGCCACACGCTACGGGCGCACACGTGGGCGACCTGGTGCTTGGGTGCGCCGTTGGAGTTGAGGAACTCGCGGGACAGGTCGACGATGGCGACGCCGTTCCAGGCCATGCGCATGCGCGGCTCGGCGGTAACCTCGGCGATAACGGTCGCCTCGAGGTTCTCCTCAGCGGCGTAGCCCATGAACTCCTCGACGTCACCGTCGGCGACGGCACAGGCCATACGCTCCTGGGACTCAGAGATAGCGAGCTCGGTGCCGTCCAGGCCGTCGTACTTCTTGGTCACGGTATCAAGGTCGACATACAGGCCGTCGGCAAGCTCGCCCACGGCGACCGAGACGCCGCCGGCGCCAAAGTCGTTGCAGCGCTTGATCAGACGGCAGGCGTCGCCGCGGCGGAACAGGCGCTGCAGCTTGCGCTCGACAGGGGCGTTGCCCTTCTGGACCTCGGCACCCGAGGTCTCGATGGACTCGGTGTTCTGGGTCTTGGAGGAGCCGGTGGCACCGCCGATGCCGTCACGGCCGGTGCGGCCGCCCAACAGGATGATCTTGTCGGTGGGGGCGGGGCACTCGCGACGCACGTGGTTTGCCGGGGTAGCGCCCACGACGGCGCCGACCTCCATGCGCTTGGCGACGTAGCCGGGGTGATAGAGTTCGTTGACCTGACCGGTGGCAAGGCCGATCTGGTTGCCGTAGCTGGAGTAGCCGGCGGCAGCAGTGGTCACGAGCTTGCGCTGCGGCAGCTTGCCCTCGAGCGTCTCGGAGACCGGGACGGTGGGGTCGCCGGCGCCGGTGACGCGCATGGCCTGATACACATAGCTGCGGCCCGAGAGCGGGTCGCGGATGGCGCCGCCCACGCAGGTGGCGGCACCGCCGAAGGGCTCGATCTCGGTCGGGTGGTTGTGGGTCTCGTTCTTAAACAGGAACAGCCAGTCCTGGTCCTCGCCGTCGACATCGACCTTCACCTTGACGGTGCAGGCGTTGATCTCCTCGGACTCGTCGACATCGGTCATGACGCCGGTCTTCTTAAGGTACTTGGCGCCGATGGTGCCCATGTCCATGAGACAGACGGGCTTGGCGTCGCGACCGAGTTCGTGGCGCATCTCCATGTAGCGGTCGAAGGCCTGCTGCACCACGGCGTCGTCGATCGTCACGTCGTCCAGGACGGTGCCGAAGGTGGTGTGGCGGCAGTGGTCGGACCAATAGGTGTCGATCACGCGGATCTCGGTGATGGTGGGGTCGCGGTCCTCATCGCGGAAGTACTGCTGGCAGAAGGCGATGTCCGCCTTGTCCATGGCAAGGCCGCGCTCGGAAATAAAGGCGGCAAGGCCGGCCTCGTCGAGCTCACGGAAACCGTCGAGCACCTCGACGGGCTGGGGCTCGGGGGTCTCCATGTACAGCGTCTCGGGCAGGTCGAGCGAGGCGATGCGCGCCTCGACGGGGTTCACCACGTAGTGCTTGATGGCATCGATGGCGGCCTCGTCCAGAGCGCCCGAGATCATATAGACCTTGGCGGAGCGCACGGCGGGGCGCTCGCCCTGGCTGATGAGCTGCACGCACTCGCTGGCGGAGTCGGCGCGCTGGTCAAACTGGCCAGGCAGGAATTCGACGGCAAAGACGGCGCCATCGCTTGCGGGGAGCTCGTCGTAGGTCACATCGACCTGGGGCTCGCTAAAGACGGTCGGCACGCAGGAGCGGAAAAGCTCCTCGTCGATGCCCTCGACGTCGTAGCGGTTGATGATCCTCAGGGCCTCGATGCCCTTGATGCCGAGAATTTCGGTCAGCTCGCCCTTGAGCTGCTGAGCCTCGACGTCGAACCCGGGTTTCTTCTCCACGTAGATACGAGAGACCATTGGTTCCTGCCTTCCTGATCGGTTGGGCGTACGGTACGGTATGCGGCAGCGGTCGGTTTGCGGGGTCTGCCCTGCGGTCGCCTTGAGCCACATGTTTGTAAACCTCACTATGATACGACAGCTCGCGGCGCGGTGAGGACGGCGAGGGTGCTACAGTGAAGCGCAAACAAGAGAAAGGCATCACATGGCATTCGTTTCGCTCGCCATCATCGCACTCGTGGCCTTTGCAAGCCCCTTCATCGCCTCGGCGATTCCTGGAAAACCCGTTCCCGAGACGGTCTTTTTGCTCGTGCTCGGCGCGGTGCTGGGACCCCATATGCTCGGCGTCATCCATGTAGATGCCGAGGTCTCGCTTGTGTCCGAGCTCGGTCTGGCCTTTTTGTTCCTGCTTGCCGGCTTTGAGATCGACCCCAAGAGCATCACGGGCGTCGAGGGGCGCTACGGCTTGGCGACGTGGGTCGTCACGTTTGGTATCGCCTGGCTTGCCGTGCGCTTTACCCCGTGGTTCTCGGTCAGTCATTTCGACGGTATCGCCGTGACGCTTGCCCTCACTTCTACGGCGCTCGGCACGCTCGTGCCCATCATGCGTGAGCGTTCACTTGTCGGAACGCGCGTGGGCGACTCGATTCTCGCGTATGGCACCTGGGGCGAGCTCGGCCCCGTGCTTGCCATGTCGGTGCTGCTGTCTGCCCGTACCGGCATCCAAACGCTCGTGATTCTTGGCCTGTTTGCGGTGGTCTGCGTGTTGCTTGCCGTGGTCCCAAGCCGCTCCAAGCGCGTCGGCAGCCGCTTCTTTGCGTTTGTCGAGGAACGCGCCGATACCACGTCGCAGACCTTCGTGCGCCTGACGGTGCTCATCCTGGTCACACTCGTGGCGTTCTCAGCTGTCTTTGATCTCGACATCGTGTTGGGTTCTTTTGCCGCCGGCTTTGTCTTGCGCTACATCATCCCCGAGGGCAACCATACGCTCGAGACCAAGCTCGACGGCCTGGCCTACGGCTTTTTGATTCCGGTGTTCTTTACCGTATCGGGCGCAAAGATCGACCTGACGGCCGTGGCGTCGCGCCCGGGTCTGCTCGTGGGCTTTATCGTGGCGTTGCTGATTATTCGTGCCGTGCCCATTCTTATTTCTATGAGCATTTGCCCTGCGACGCGCGATGTGTCGGCGTATGGTCGCATTACCGTGGCCCTGTACTGCACCACGGCGCTGCCGATCATCGTTGCCGTGACGAGCGTTGCCGTCAACGCGGGCGCGCTGTCGCAAGATATTGCGTCGGTTATGGTTGCCGCCGGCGCCATCACGGTGTTCTTGATGCCATTGCTCGCGCAGCTCTTCTACCGCGTGGTGGATGCTGCACCGGTCGCCGCCGTGGCAGAGGTTGCCGAGCATCCATCCGATGCGCTCGACATCCTGCGCGCCCATCACGATTTGGCGAGTCTGCTCGCACGAGAGCACGAGCTGCTGACTTCGCATGGCCATGGTCGCGTATTCGAGGGCCTGCCTACGCTCGATACGATTGCCGAGCGTCTTTCCGCCGAGGCGGCGAGCGGCCACATCGATGCCCGCATCGTGGACGCGGCGCACCTGCTTGCCGATAAGACCTATGGAGACGAGGTCGACCCGTCCGAGCTGACTCCGCGTGAGCGCCGCCGCCTGGAGCGCGCCAAGCTCGCCGTGCGCGAATACCGCCGCCGCATGCTGGAGCTCTATGCAAGAGAAGAAGCCGAGGACGACGACGGCAAGTAGTCGATACTCTCTCGGGGAAGCCGCGTCCCGCTTTGAAGGCTCGGAACGGGATGTGGTTTCCGAAACGGGGGCCGTTGGGAAACTGTGTCCCGGAATGGGCGCTCAGAGTGGGATGCAGTTTCCGCGAGAGACCCGTTGCGGAAACGGTATCCCAGAATCGGCGTTCAAAACGGGACGCAGTTTCCGCAAGGAGGTCCTGGGGAAAACCGTGCCCCGTTCTGATCCGAAATACTGGGACATAGTTTCCCTTTCATAACAGAAGAAGGCGCGCTGCCTGCAGTTGATGCAGGCAGCGCCTCTTGCATAAAGCTCTGCTGAGGCTTGAAATTAGCTCGCTATGTAGATTAGGAAACATTAATTGCCAATACTTCAAATTCTGAAATTAGACAATGCATTTCTTGAGTCTTAATTGCAAATATCGGATATATTCGAAATAATGAAAGACGATTTAGCTATTTGATTTCAAAGGAGCGATGAAGCGATGGCGTACAAGACGCTCGAAAGACTCTTTTATGCAGATCCAAGCTCCGATCGTTATGCTTGCCATGACGAGCTGCTGCGCGAGCGCCTTACTGCCGACGGCACGGTGCGGACTGGAATTCACCTTGAGCATGGTGAACTGTTCGCTTGTGTTCCTTTGAACCTGTCCGTTGCTAGCGAGCGGATCCTCAGAAAAGAGCGAAAGATTTCCAACCTGTGGAACAGCTTGCCTTATGTGGCTTTGGGGGCCTCGATTCGTTCGCTGGTGCTTGAGGAGGTTGTTTTCAGCAACGAGATGGAGGGTGTGCACAGCACGCGGCGCCAGATTGAAGCGGCGCTGGAGTCTGCGGAGGATGCTGCGGCCGAACTTTGCGGTGCCGCCGAAAAGGAGCACACTCCTTTTATTGAATTCGCTCGCCTCTACCTTCAGCTGGTGGATGGTTCAAGTCGTCCCGGCAAACCCGAGGATATCCGCGAGATTTTCGATGCCGTCACTAAGGGCGTGCTTGACCCGAAGGACCGTCCGGATGGCAAGATGTTCCGTTTGGGTCCCGTTGTGATTGAGAACAGTCGGGGCAAGATTCTTCATCAGGGTGTTTCCTCGGAGCCCGAAATCATTGACCTCCTTGGCAAGATGATAGAGTTGGGCAATCGCGAAGATGTCCCAAGCCTCTATGCAGCCTCAATCTGCCATTTTCTCTTTGAGTATATTCACCCCTTCTATGACGGTAACGGGAGAACGGGGAGGTACCTTCTCGCGTTGAGCCTGAACGAGACGTTGTCGCAGCCTACGGTGTTGTCGCTCTCTAGGACGATTGCTGAGAATAAAACCGCATATTACAAGGCGTTTGACGTGGTGGAGAGGCCCCTTAACGGTAGCGAGGCTACTCCGTTTGTTGCAATGATTCTTGATTTGGTCGAGCAAGCGCAAGATGCCGTTCTGAGCGATTTGGCCGAAAAGCGCGTACAACTCGATGATCTCAAGCGGGCGATCGATGAGCTCGACGATACGTTTACCGAAAGGGCAAAAGATATTCTGTTTTATGCGGCACAGATGCATATCTTCGGTGCCTTTGGCGAATCTACGCTTGATGGTGTGTCGGGCTATCTCGATGTGACAAAGCCGACAGCGAGTAGGTCATTGTCGAGCCTAATCGCTGCCGGATATTTAGAAAAAGTGTCCGCAAGGCCGCTCGTGTGCAAGATGACGGTGGCGGGACTTAATCTGCTCGGGCTAGAGTGAACATCGGTTATCAGACAAATGAACACTCCGAGCGTTTGCCCGCCATTCCTCCATGGTGTGAAATCGCTCTTATCCCATTGAGGCGCCTTTGAGGTTGCCAATGGACTGTTGCGGCAAGCGGTGAAAGCTATGATTCAATTTCGTTTGTCACATACGCCAGGAGTTCATCGTCTAAGGCCTTCAGAGAGTTCTTGATTTCCCGCCTGCGCTCGCGAGCCTGTTCGATTTTTGCATCACATTCTCGTTTTGCCTTGAATTCGAACGGGCTGAAAAAGGAACGTCTGCTCTTAAGCTCTCGAAGTTCGTTCCCCAGCCGGTCAAATTCATCTTCGAGCGCTTGTTTTTGCGTCTTTTTAACAGGATTATCTAACCAGTATTTGGCTTGGAGCTCTGCTTCTTTTTCAGCGCGCTCACGTTCCTTCTTCTTCTCGGAGTCGTATTCGTCACGCTTTGCCATGTCCTCTTTGAGGCGTTCCTTTCGTAACGTGATCGCCTCGGCATTTAGTGAAAAGCCTTCCTTCACGCTATTTGACACATATGCGCCGTGGGCTCTCGTATAGGTTTTATGTCCTATGTTCAACTCTTCAATTACACATAAGTTTGACCACACATTGAACAATAACTCGGGTGCCAAGATAAGACCTGTAATCGAATGGCCCTCAGTCTCTGTCTCTAAGAATTTAATCGCGGTTCTCAACGCTAATTCATATCGATTGTATACGAGCGTGCACATGTCGAAAGCGTCCTCTTCTGCGGACCGGTCGACGCCGCTGCCGTCAAGAAAGTAATCAAAAATGTTGTTGTTTTCCCACTTGTCTCGCCATTTGGTTACACCGTCTACTACAGAGCTGTCGATGATGTTTGCTGCCGTAAAATACATTCGTGGTATCTCTTCAGTAAAGAGGTGCTTCTCCATGTCTGTATCATTTAAAGCGTGGCGTTGGCTGTCGGAAATATCCGGAGACTTGAGCATTTCTTTCTTTGCTTTGCAAAAAGTAAAGGAAAGTTTGCCGATTGCTTCCCATTGGCTTTTTCTTATTTCGAGATGGGATGCCAGCGTGCCTGCAATCAACGCGAGATTATCATCTGATGGTGTGTTGATTATTGGCTTGGCATACAAGGAGCTAACTGCTTCGATAATATCATCGAGGTGCAGTTTTAGACTTTTGATGACGCTCCACGCATGAATTAGGCCTTCACAGGTTTTTACTTCATTTGGAAGCAGTTGAAAGGTTTTGAGAAAACAGTCCGAAGATTCGCGAAGGCGATTGTTTTTAATTGTCAGTTGCCAGTCGATTGCTATTGACTTAATTGCCCAAGCATCAATGTTGTCCAAATCAATCTCTAACACCTTGTTCGCATATCGTTCGGCTTCGCAGAAGTTTCTGGTTTTGCATGCAGTTTTGGCCAACGTGAGCAGCCTTTCTGCATCGGCCGTCTTGTCTGTTTTCACCGTGCCTTCGATTTGAACAACGCCTTCAACCATCATTTTCTTTGCGGACTCGAGCGTATATTTCATACCGCAGTTTTGACAGACGAAGAAATCCCCATCTTTGACGATTTCGGTACCGCCGCAAAGTTCACATTTCAGGGCTTTCATGAAGCTAGACCTCTTTCTTTTCAACGATATATATCCATGCAAGAAGCGTTTCTTTGCGAATGAGAATCCGGGCAGTAATTCTTTTGCCGTCGCGATCTTCGATTAGCACCAAACCGGTTGGAAACAGATATGTCTGTCCGTGTGCAATCCCATTTCGAAGATGGCGAAATAGGCACTGCATTCTGTTTTCATCACCGCTGCGGCGCTCGATGGAGTTGTCCTCTCGGAGCGTTAGTTTGACATCCTTGTGTAGGACCGCTCTTGGGTGTTCGGCGCATATTTCTTTATCTAGGGCCATGTTCTCCAGAGTTCCATCAACGGTCTGGCTTCCTATGAAAATGAAAGAGGTTATCCCGGACTCCTTTAATAGCTTTCTCTCTAGTATCTTGATGGAGGGTCCGTTCCAACCTAAAGACGTCAACGTTCGCTGCGTCGACAAAGCGGTCTTATCTTTTGCGATGGGTGCTTGCAAAACGTAGAACCGAAATAGCTCTGATAGCTCGTCTGGCGTAAAGCAATCTGATAGAGGGGCTCGATAACCCTCGAGTTTGAATTTAGTGCTGTTGCAGGAGTGTTGATAGTTTTCATTGACGTGTGATTTATTAGTTCCCATACCCGGCTTCCTTTAGCGCTTATTTATGATTTCCTGCTGACGGATATATGCTTTTAGTTGCTTACAAGTATCTTGGGCGTCGGGGAGCGAATTTGCTTTTACCGCTTTGTCGAGATTTTCGATAGCGATAGGTATCAAATTTGAAAGGGGCCGGTTTCCAGTTTTATCTAAAACGGGGTTTGCGTAGCGCATAGTTTCCAGAACGTCTGCGATTGCCGGTTTCAGATCGCTAGGTGCTTCTTCTAGGAGCAGTTCGAGTTTGATTTTGTTTGATTTCATTGAATTGGTAAGTGTCGAGACATGTTCCTCGACATCTGAGGTTTGACTCTCGGATGCATTTGCTACACACAACGTAATTACTGACGTGCCAAGTAAAAGGATGCTGAAACCCGAAAGAACGGACAACGCATCGGTCTTTAGCGCTGCTCCGAAAAGAACTAGGGTCAGCTGGATTGCAAATGAAGCCCCCATGAGAACTGTCTTGGAAATACCAAGCAGCTTTAGTTTCTTTACGGGGTCATGAAGGAGGACTGCGACCAACAAGGAGAGCGCAACCAAAGAGAATGCGCTCTCAATCCAAAAGGTAGTTGAGGGTCCAAATAAAAGTACGGCCACGCTTTCGATAACTATGAAGAGGGCTACGGGGGTTGCTGCAACATATGCCTGCGTGTTCTTCATTATGACCTCCGTGCTCCGCACTCGGGACAGAACTTCTCGGTTCCAGAGAAGCGATATCCACACTCGGAACAGAACTTTGCAGCACTTTGCTGCGAATTGGTATCCGTTGGGATGGGCTGCGTCGCGGACGTGCTGGTCGCTTGTGAGAGTGCATCGGTCATAACTGACCCCATGGTCCCACCAACACCGGCCATTACGCCTAGGCCGATTCCCATGTTTGCATATTCGCCAACCGCTTCGTTTTGGGCCATCTTTTCGGCAACATCGAAGCTGCGTTCCTGTTGATAGGTATAGCCTTCGATTTGCCGTTTCTCTGCGCGTGCTTTTGCGGAGATTACGGTTCGCTGCGCCGCGGTTTCTTGTTCGATAACGCTGACTTGCTGCTTTATCTGCGCCTCGCGTACGTCGGCATATTGCTTGAAATGGAGATCCTTAAACTTCTCGTATATCGGGTCGCCTTCGGGCTTGACGATGGCGGTGACCAGCATTTGCGTTAACGAGAGACCGTATGCGGCAAAGTCGGGAAGCAGCTTGTTCTTAAGCGAGCCAGATAACTCTTCCAGGTGTGTATCAAGTTCGAAAATGGAGAGTTTTTGTTCGGTAATTACTTGTGCAAGATGAGTTTTTATGCGAGTTTGCAGGAAAGCTTTGAAATAACTGATCAACTTGTCCTGGGAGAGCAAGGCTTCGGTTCCAACAAGTTTGAGAAGAAGCCTGCGGGGCTCTTTTACAGCAAGAGCCATCTCTCCTGATGCCCCGAGCGAAAGCGGAAATCCATAAGTCGGTTCCATGAACTGAATCTTGGAATTGGTTCCCCAGCGGATGCCCATCTGCTCGATGAGGTTAACGAAGTAGATCTCTGAGTGAAAGGGGCTGACGCCACCGGTTGTTATCTTCGAAATGCCGTTCAGTAGCGGTAGATTTTGAGTCTCAAGTTCATGCCTGCCCGGTCCAAACGAATCCAGGGCCTGTCCATTAAGGAAGAAAATTGCTTCTTGGGTCTCGTGGACAATGAGTTGCGAACCTGTATTGAAATCTTCTGTGGGGTGTTTCCAGATAAAAGTTTGGTTATTGCCCTCATATGTGATGACATCCGTGATGCTCATAGTCCTCCTACTTCCATGGTTAGTAATGCGGATTTGCTAGGATGGCCGTCGTTGCTACGACGGCAAAAGTAGTGCTGAGACCCAGGCGCAGGATGTCGCCGGGGTACAGCTGGGCGGGTGCGCCGGAGCTGATGTCAAGTTCGCTGTTATCGGCTGTTCGAATCAGATACGTGCCGTTGGTCGAACCGAGATCTTGTGCGTACCAAGCATTGTTCTCGGCGAAGATACGGAGATGCCTGGCGGAGACATCCAGCCCAACATCGGTGACAGCGCTGTCTTCGAGTGCGAGCGCTCCGATGATGGAGCCCATGACAGAAGGCTCAATGACATAAGGGCCGCCGACGACGAGTTCGTTGTCGATCCTGATAAGGCCGATCGCATGTTCGGTGCCTGTTTGTTTTAAATCGCATGGACACAAAGAAATACTTGAGGGGGTAAACGACCTGACATTCTCTGCGAATTCAAAGCGGTTCCTGATGTACGCGATAGCACGGGCCGGATCGCACCAACAGGCGGTCGAAACAACGAGCGCGATTGAGATAAGAGCCCTGTCATCTTTGTCTGGCTGGTAGCTGACGAGGCGCGAGGCAGCGTTCCGGTAAAGGAGCCCATTGCGCCCGCAGGCACTGAGCGCTTGAGCCATCGCGTCAGTCGTTGCCGCAATCATGGTATAGATGTCAGCGTTCGAATACCCTTTTTCCTGTAGCTTGTGCAGGATTTGATTCGATGCGCAGGACCAGTCGGCAAAGTAGCGATCTTCTAGGGAGCCCGGCTGCGAGTGCACAATCGTGCGCGAAAGCCAGCTGGTGTCCCGTGCCATTTGGGCGGTAGGCTGTCCATTTGTTAACGGCAGATCGGATAGTAACAGTTCAGCAAGTGCGCGATGGCTCAGGGTAAATGAAGTCTTGAACAGGGAGAACATGACCTCGAGCGGTGTTTGCCGTCCTGGCATGATATTCTCCCTTCCTTGACCTTATTCGCTAAATAAAGGATAAGGGTGTCACTAGCCGATTTTACTGTGCAACAAATTGCATGTCGGCGAGCGGTCGTGCTGCCTGATGCGCTTGCTCCAGAATGAGAGCTGGTTATCTTAGGGGTGCTATACGGTCTCGTTTTGATTAGGATGGCATGACTCAACCGCCCTTCGGGAAACTGTATCCCGGAATGGATGTCCAGATTGGGATGTAGCTTCCGCGAGACGTTGCGGAAACGGTGTCCCAGAATCGGCGTTCGAAACGGGACGCAGTTTTCCTTGCAAACAGAACAAGGCGCGCTGCCTGCGGTTGATGCAGACAGCGCGCCTCTTTAGTTGGGCAATGGTGAGGCTGGGAGCTGAGGCTTGTGGTCCCTTAAGAGCGGGCGGCTCCGTCGACGGGGAGGATGGCGCCCGTGACGTAGGAGGACATGTCGCTCGCCAGGAAAACAAAGGCGTTGGCGACATCCTCGGGCTCGCCCATGCGACCCAGCGGAATGGTGTCGATGATGGGCTTGATGACCTCCTCGGGCAGGTTGGCGACCATGTCGGTCTTGGTCACGCCGGGCGCGACGGCATTGACTCGAATGCCCATGGGGGCGAGCTCGCGCGAGAGCGACTGGACCATGCCGTTGACGGCAAACTTGGACGTTGGATAGCCGACGCCGGAGGGCTGACCGTACTTGGCGACCATCGAGCTCGTGGTGGTGATGGTGCCGCCGTGGCCGGCCTCGGTCATGATCTTGGCGGCAGCCTGGTGACCATTAAAGACGGCGACGACATTGAGGTTCATGACCTTTGCAAACTCTTCTGCCGTGTAATCCAAAAGGGGCGAGCGCTGGGAGATGCCGGCGTTGTTGACGACCGTGTCCAAGCCGCCCATGTCAGCTGCGGCCTGGGTAAAGGACTCGGTTACGGCTTCGAGCGAGGCGAGGTCGCAGGAGCGGCCCCAGACCTTGGCGTCGAGATAGGCGGCTGCTAGCTTCTCAACGGCCGCGTCGGCAGTCTCCTGGCGCGAGCCAAAGACGGTGACGGCAGCGCCTTCCTCGATAAAACGGCAGGCGATGGCATAGCCGATACCGCGCGTTCCTCCGGTGATGATTGCTTTCTTGCCCTCAAGCAACATAGTGCTTCCTCTCATCGCGGGCGGACATTCGCAGCACAGCGTAGCGGTAGCCGGAATCGGCCGCGTTTGCATATCGGTGAACGGTAGCCCGCGTTACCGACGAGCGGCTCGCGCAAATATGCTCTGCCGTTGTGCTTGGGGCAGGTGACAAAAGGGCTCCCGTCCCAGAACGGACGGGAGCCCTCAAAGCGCGTATTGCTAAGCGAGCGTTGGATTAGTTGGCCATAACGCCTTCGGTCCAGGCCTCGACGTCCTCGATGCGCAGGACGTTGGCGACCTCGGCCACGCAGTCGACGCTGGCAAGTTCGGCGGCGGCAGCCTGGACGTCCTTCTCGAGTGCGCGGTGCGTCAAGAAGATGACCGAGCAGGCATCGCTGACGCCCGACTTGCCGTCCTCGACCTGGTTGATGAGCGAGATCGAGATGTTGTGCTTGGCAAAGATGTCGACCGTCTCGGACAAGGCGCCCACGCGGTCGGCGACCTTCAGGCGCACATAGTACTTGGTCTGGAGCTCGTCCATGGGCTTAAAGGCGAGGTTGTGACCATAGGGCTCAATCTCGGGCAGCGGAGCCACGCCGCGGCTGATCTGCTCGGAGAGCGACAGGATATCGCCCACGACGGCGCTCGCGGTGGGGAAGGAGCCTGCGCCGGCACCGTAGAACATGGTTTCGCCCACGGCGTCACCCACCACGTAGACGGCGTTCATGGCGCCGTTGACCTTGGCGAGCATATGGTCTGCCGGGATGAGCGTGGGATGCACGCGGACGTCGACGCCGGCGTCGGTGTTGCGTGCGATGCCCAGCAGCTTGATGGTGTAGCCGAGCTCGCGGGCCTGGGCGATGTCCTCGGCGCCGATGGTACGGATACCCTGTTGGTAGACATCGTCGGTGGTCACGCGGGTGCCAAAGCCGATGGAAGCGAGGATTGCCGTCTTGCTGGCGGCGTCGAAGCCGTCGACGTCGGCGGACGGGTCGGCCTCGGCATAGCCCTTGGCCTGCGCGTCGGCAAGCACATCGGCGTAATCGGCGCCCTCGGCGTCCATGCGCGACAGGATATAGTTGGTGGTACCGTTGAGAATGCCGGCGATGGTCAGGATCTTGTTGCCCACCAGGTCGTGCTCGAGCGTGCTCACGATGGGGATGCCACCGCCACAGCTGGCCTCGCACTTAATCTGCACGCCGCACGCGCGCGCCTTCTCGGCGAGCGTCTCGACATGACGGCCCAGCAGGGCCTTGTTGGCAGAGACGACGTGCTTGCCGTGCTCAAAGGCAGTGGTGAAGATCTCGGTTGCGGGATGCTCGCCGCCGATCAGCTCGACGACGATATCGACGGCGGGGTCGGTGACGACGTCATGCCAGTCACTCGTAAAGGCCTCGCGCTCAATACCGGATGCCTCGGCCTGCTCCCAAGCAAGCGCGCAGGCGCGGGTCAGCTTAAGGTCGATGCCGTAGGCTGCCAGGTACTCATCGTGGTGGCTCTTGATCAGGCGGGCCACGCCGCCGCCGACGGTTCCCAGACCGATGAGGCCGACGTTCACGGTGCGCAGGGGTTCGCTCATAGATAGCTCCTTCGTGCATCTTATGGATGGATTAACCGCTTAAAGGTTGAGTGCATTCTAGCGTGAACCGAGGGCGCGTGCTCGCCAGGCAACAGGAGTCGCACAAAACGGCACCCCCGAAACGCTGCGGAAACATTGGAAACATGCTCGCTACAAACGAACTTCCGTAACAAACTGTCAACGTTTGCACCATAAGGTTTGCCCTGTACCGCAAGACGGCCGCACCGCGGCCAGCGAAAAGGGGGACACCATGTTTAGCATCAACAACGTACTTAACCGCAGGAGTTTCTTGGCTGGCGCCGCGGCGTTCGGTAGCACCGCGGCACTCGCTGGTTGCTCGTCGGGTGGCTCGGACGGCGGCTCCGCCGATGACGGCAAGACCTTCAAGATCGGTGTCATCGGCCCTCTGACCGGCGCCGCGGCAACCTATGGCGTTTCGGCCGAGAAGGGTGCCAAGCTCGCTGCCAAGGATTTTTCGACCAAGGACCTCAAACTCTCGCTTAAGTCTGAGGACGACGTCGCTGACGGCGAGAAGGCCATCAACGCCTTCAATACCTTGTGCGACTGGGGCATGCAGGCGCTCGTCGGCCCCGTCACCACCGGTGCCGCCGTCGCTGTCTCGGGCGAGATCGCCGACGATATGCTCATGGTCACGCCTTCGGCCTCGTCGCTCGACGTTACCAAGGATAAGACCACGGTTTTCCAGGTTTGCTTCACCGATCCCACCATGGGCGCCAGCGCCGCAAAGTTCTTGGCCGAGAAGTACGCGGATGCCAAGATCGCCCTGTTCTACAACTCCGGCGATACGTACAGCTCGGGTGTTGCCGATGCCTTTGCCGAGCAGGCCAAGGAGTCCAAACTTGATATCGTCGATACCGAGACCTTTAAGGACGATTCCTCCACGAGCTTTACCAACCAGCTCACCAAGGCCAAGGAGGCCGGCGCCACGCTCATCTTTGCGCCGATCTATTACACGCCGGCGTCCGTTTTGCTCAAGAACGCCAAGGACATGGGCTACGACATGACGCTCATGGGTACCGACGGCATGGACGGCCTGCTCTCTGTGGAGGGCTTCGATACCTCTCTTGCCGAGGGCGTACTGCTCATGACCCCGTTTTCGGCTGACGACGAGAAGAATGCCGACTTCGTCAAGGCCTATAAGGATGCCTACGACGAGACGCCCAACCAGTTTGCCGCCGACGCTTACGATTGCGTCCACGCCATCGCCGAGGCTATCGATAGGGCGGGGATTGACATTTCGGCCGACGGTGCCGACATTGCCGGCGACCTTGCCAAGGCCATGCGCAAGATCAAGATCGAGGGCCTGACAGGCGAGCTGACGTGGAATGACGAAGGTCAGGTCGAAAAGCCTGCTACGGCCTATGTGATTCAGGACGGTAAGTGCATTGCCGCCTAAGTGCATATACATCGAGACCGGCGGGCCGTTTTATTCAGGGCAAGGACGCCTGTAACAGAACGGAAACATTACTTTCACACAATAAAGTGGCATTACTGCATAAAGTAATAGAAATACGCAGAATTATGGATAAATGAACAAATCCAAAGAAAAGTTGAAATAATCGCCACTTTCCTTAACTAAAGCGTCTAGTATTTTGCGAACGCCGAACACGGCGAAGGATGGCCTGTCGGGTAACCGAAACCCGACGAGATTTGAGAGGAGAGCCGCATGTCGAGCCTCACCGGTAAGTCATTGAACCCTGTTATGAATCGCAGGAGCGTTATCGCGAGCGCAGCAGGTCTGGGGGCGATGTCCATTCTAGCTGGCTGCTCCTCCAACGGCGGCGACAGCGGTTCCGCTTCGAGCGACGCTTCGTTTAAGATCGGTACCATCGGCCCGCTGACCGGCGCCAACGCGTCCTACGGCAAGTCCGTTACCCAGGGTGTCGAGCTTGGCTGCAAGGATTTCTCGACCAAGGAGCTGCCGCTTGCCAGCAAGGCCGAGGATGACCAGGCCGACGGCGAGAAGGCCGTCAACGCCTTCAACACCCTGCTCGACTGGGGCATGCAGGCCCTCGTCGGCCCGACCACCACGGGTGCGTCGGTTGCCGTTGCCGCCGAGTGCGGTAACGACCCCAAGACGTTCATGATCACCCCGTCCGCGTCCTCCGAGGACGTCACCGACGGCAAGGATTGCGTCTTCCAGGTTTGCTTCACCGACCCCAACCAGGGTGTCAACGCTGCCAAGTTCCTGGCGCAGAAGTATGCGGACGAGAAGTTCGTGCTGTTCTATAACTCCGGCGACGCCTATTCTTCGGGCATCGCAGATTCCTTTAAGGCCCAGGCCGCTGAGTCCAAGCTCGAGATTGTTGACGAGGAGACCTTTAAGGACGACTCCGCCACGAGCTTTACCAACCAGCTGACCAAGGCCAAGCAGGCCGGCGCCACCATGATCTTTGCGCCGATCTACTACACGCCGGCGTCCGTCCTGCTCAAGAACGCCAAGGACATGGGCTACGACGTCAAGATGATGGGCTGCGACGGCATGGACGGCATCCTGGGCGTTGAGGGCTTCGATACCTCTCTTGCCGAGGGTCTGCTGCTCATGACCCCGTTCTCAGCCGACGACGAGAAGAACGCCGACTTCGTCAACGCTTACAAAGATAAGTACGGCGATACCCCCGACCAGTTTGCCGCCGACGCCTACGACGGCGTGCATGCGGTGGTCGAGGCTCTCAAGGAGGCCGGCCTGGGTGTCGACGCCGACCCCACCGAGGTTGCCGAGAAACTTCCCGAGGCTATGCGCAACATTACTGTTGACGGTCTGACTGGCAAGCTCTCCTGGAACGACAAGGGCCAGGTCCAGAAGGAGCCCACGGCGTACGTCATCACCGACGGCAAGTACGTACAGGCCTAATTGGCCGCCTTACATAGAGCGGTTTTGATCCCAAGCAGGGGAGGTTTTGGCCTTCCCTGCTTGCTTGGTATCTAGGGACGATGTAACGTCCCTGTTTCATACATCAACTGGAAACCTATTCGAAAGGGGGATGTGGAACATGACGGTCTTTATCCAATACCTGGTCAACGGCCTGTCCATGGGCAGCGTCTACGCCATCATCGCGTTGGGTTACACCATGGTCTACGGTATCGCCAAGATGCTGAACTTCGCTCACGGCGATGTCATCATGGTCGGTGCCTATGTCTCGTTCTGCGCCACGTCGTATCTCGGCCTCCCGGGCTGGGCATCTGTAGTTCTCTCTTGCGTGGCCTGCACGGTTCTCGGTGTTCTCATTGAGGGCCTGGCCTATAAGCCGCTGCGCCAAGCAGGCCCGCTGGCCGTTCTGATCACGGCTATCGGCGTGTCCTACTTCCTGCAGAACGCCGCGCAGCTTCTGTGGGGCGCCACGCCCAAGAACTTCACTTCGCTCGTCACCTTCCAGGTGCCGGAGTTCTTGGCCAAGTTCAACGTAAGCGCCGTCTCGCTCGTCACCATCGTCGCCTGCCTGGTTATCATGGCCGGCCTGATGTTCTTTACAGGTAAGACCAAGATGGGCAAGGCCATGCGCGCCGTGTCCGAGGACAAGGCTGCCGCTCAGCTCATGGGCATCAACGTCAACCGCACCATTTCGATGACGTTTGCCATCGGCTCTGCCCTTGCCGCCATCGCCGGCGTGCTGCTGTGCTCCTACTCGCCGGTGCTGCAGCCCACCACGGGCGCCATGCCTGGCATCAAGGCCTTCGACGCCGCTGTCTTCGGTGGCATCGGCTCCATCCCCGGCGCTTTTGTCGGTGGCATTCTCATCGGCATCATCGAAGCGATGGCGCAGGCTTACATTTCCACGAGCCTTGCCAACTCCATCGTCTTTGGTGTTCTGATCATCGTCCTGCTCGTCAAGCCTGCCGGCCTCTTGGGCAAGTACGTCCCCGAGAAGGTGTAGGTGAGCGCTATGAAGTTTCTTAAAGACAAGCAGACGCGTCACGACTTTGTCACGTACGCCATGTGCGTTGTGGCGTTCGCCATCGTGTTCTTTATGCAGTCCAACCACATGATCCCGCGCATGATCGCCGGTCAGCTGGTTCCCATCACAGCCTATATCGTCATGGCCATCTCCCTTAACCTCGTCGTCGGCATCGCGGGCGACTTGTCGCTGGGCCACGCGGGCTTTATGAGCGTCGGTGCCTATACGGGCATCGTCACTGCCGTCGCGCTGGAGAGCACCGTTCCGTCTGATCCGATGCGTCTGATCATCAGCATTGTGGTCGGCGCTATCGCCGCTGCCATCTTGGGCTTCTTGATCGGTATCCCGGTCCTGCGCCTGAGCGGCGACTATCTGGCCATCGTGACCCTGGCTTTTGGTGAGATTATCAAAGAGGTCGTCACCTGCCTCATTGTGGGCGTCGATTCCCGCGGCCTGCATGTGATCTTTAACATCACGGGTAACTCCACGATCGACGACCTGCACCTGCTCGAGGACGGCACCGCCATCATCAAGGGCGCGCAGGGTGCATCGGGCGTGTCGACCTATTCGACTTTCCTTGCCGGCGCAATCCTGGTTATGGTCGCGCTCGTGATTGTGCTCAACCTGGTTCGCAGCCGTACCGGTCGTGCCATTATTGCCGTGCGCGACAACAAGATCGCTGCCGAGTCTGTGGGCATCTCCGTCACCCAGTACCGCATGATCGCCTTCGTGGTTTCCGCTGCCCTCGCCGGTGCTGCCGGAGCTCTGTTCGGCGGTAACTTCTCGCAGCTTTCCGCCACTAAGTTCGACTTCAATACGTCCATTCTCATTCTGGTGTTCGTGGTCCTGGGCGGCCTGGGCAACATGCGCGGCTCCGTTATCGCCGCGGCGCTGCTCACGGTGCTCCCCGAGCTGCTCCGTCAGTTCTCGGACTACCGCATGCTCATCTACGCCATCGTGTTGATTCTGGTCATGGTCTTTACCAACAACCCACAGCTCAAGGCGTTCTTCGCACGCATTAAGGATCGCTTTGCTTCCAAGAAGGAGGTGGCAGCCGATGCCCAGTAAGTTTGAGTTCAACAAGGGTAAGATGGTCCCGTATCCTTCTGGCGCCATCGTTCCCGACCGCGACCTGGGCCAGCGCCCGGCGCTCGAGTGCATCCACCTGGGCATTGAATTCGGCGGCCTTAAGGCAGTCGATGACTTTAGCCTGACCATCGGCAAGACTGAGATCGCCGGTCTCATCGGCCCCAACGGTGCCGGCAAGACCACGGTCTTCAACCTGCTCACCAAGGTGTACCAGCCTACGCACGGCACCATCCTGCTCGATGGTGAGGACACCTCGGGCAAGTCGGTCTACCAGGTCAACCGCATGGGTATTGCCCGTACGTTCCAGAACATTCGCCTGTTCAACACCATGACGGTGGAGGACAACGTTAAGGTCGGCCTGCACAACCAGGAGCGCTACTCCGGCTTTGAGGGCGTGCTGCGCCTGCCGACGTATTGGAAGCACGAGAAGGCCGCCCACGAGCGCGCCATGGAGCTGCTGTCCATCTTTGATATGGAACATCTGGCAAACGAGCAGGCCGGATCGTTGCCTTACGGCGCTCAGCGTCGTTTGGAGATCGTCCGCGCGCTTGCCACCAACCCCAAGCTACTGCTGCTCGACGAGCCTGCCGCCGGCATGAACCCGTCCGAGACCGCGGAGCTCATGGAGAACATCGTCAAGATTCGCGACACCTTTGGCATTGCCATCATGCTTATCGAGCATGATATGTCGCTCGTTATGAACATCTGCGAGGGCATCTGCGTGCTTAACTTTGGCAAGGTTATCGCCAAGGGCACGGCAGAGGAAATCCAGAACAACGACGCCGTTATCGAGGCGTATCTGGGTAAGCAGGATAAGGGGGAGAACTAAATGGCAGAGCCGATGCTTTCCGTCTACAACATCAACGTCTGGTACGGCGCCATCCACGCCATCAAGGACATCTCCTTTAACGTTAACGAGGGCGAGATCGTGGCCTTGATTGGTGCCAACGGTGCCGGCAAGTCCACAACGCTCAAGACCATCTCGGGCCTGCTGCGCTCCAAGACCGGCTCCATCAAGTTTATGGGCGAGGACATTACCCATACGCCCGCCGACAAGCTGGTTGGTAAGGGCCTGGCTCAGGTTCCCGAGGGTCGTCGCGCCTTTTTGCAGATGACGGTTGAGGAGAACCTGGAGATGGGCGCCTACACGCAGCCCAAGTCCACGGTGGCTCCGGGCCTCGAGCGCGTCTACGAGCAGTTCCCGCGCCTGAAGGAACGCCGTCGCCAGGTCGCCGGCACCCTTTCGGGCGGTGAGCAGCAGATGCTTGTTATGGGGCGCGCTCTTATGAGTAACCCCAAACTGCTTATGCTCGACGAGCCTTCCATGGGTCTGGCGCCGATTCTGATTGAGCAGATCTTCCAGATTGTCGAGGACCTGCACAAGGCCGGCACCACGGTGCTTCTGGTCGAGCAAAACGCACAGATGGCTCTTTCCATCGCCACACGCGGCTACGTGCTCGAGACCGGCAAGATCACCATGACCGGCACGGGCCAAGAACTCCTGCACGACGATAACGTCCGCAAGGCCTATCTGGGTGGCTAGGAGGTTCCGCCGTTCTACCGAACGGCGGACCAGTCGACGCTGCGCGGGCACCAGAGCGACAACTTGTCATTCAAAGAGGGCGGCATGACCAGAAGGTCTATGCCGTCCTCTTTTCATGCCAATTTGTTCGCTCTGGTGCCCGCTCGCTGTCCGTCGTCTGCCTGCGGCGTTACTTTGGTCTGATACTTGGGGGTAGTCGTTTAAGAACGTCCCCAATGACTACCCCCTTTAAGTTGCGGTGGAATAGGGACTAAATGGGAGTCTCAGAGGCCAAAACAGTCCCTATTCCACCGCAACTTCATGGGGATGTGTGACAATGCCCGTCGGAAAACATCTGCTGTCTTTGGGGGTCTATCTATGCTGTACGAGTTTTGTGCCGAGAACTTTGAGCGGGTGCCGGCGGCTATCGAGGCCGGTGCAAGGCGCATCGAGCTGTGCGATAACCTTGCCGTCGGTGGTACCACGCCCTCGGCCGGCGTTATCAGCGCTACGACCAACTATGCCCACGAACACGATGCACGGGTGATGTGCATGATCCGTCCGCGTGGCGGCGACTTTCACTACAACCAGGATGAGCTGCGCATGATGGAGATGGACTTGGGCCTTGCCGTGAGTGCGGGCGTTGACGGCTTGGTCTTTGGCTGCTGCAAACCCTGCGCTGGCGGATGGGCGCTCGACGAACTTACGCTTGGCGCCCTCGTGATGGCTGCGGGCTGCGCGACCGAGGAATGTAAGCGTGATCCCATCGACATCACCTTCCACATGTCATTTGACCAGCTCTCGCCCGAGGCTCAGCTCGATGCGATTGATACACTTGCCGACTGCGGCGTTACGCGCATCCTCACGCATGGCGGCGCTGCCGGTACGTCGATCGAGGATAATTTCGATTACCTGGCTCGTTTAATCGAGTATGCGGGCGATCGTTTGACCATCCTTCCCGGCGGCGGCATCACTACGGCAAATCGCGACGCGGTCGCGGCGGCGCTAGGCGTCTCCGAGCTCCATGGCACCAAGATCGTGCCGCTGGAGGTATAACCCGTGGCGCTGGTATTTGACGTTCAGCAGGCGAGCGGTAAGCCCGACGATAATCGTCGCCCTGGCACCGCGTGCCCCTTTTGCGACACGGAGGGACTTGCCAACATCATCCAGCGCGATGGTGACTGTATCTGGCTCGAGAATAAGTTCAAGACCTTGCGGGCCACACGTCAGACCGTATTGATCGAGTCTGCCAATCACGACGCCGACCTGGTGACCTATGAACCGGATGAGCTGCATCATGTGATGCGGTTTGCCCTGGGCTGTTGGCAGCAGATGATCGATTCCCAACAGTACCGCAGTGTGCTCATGTACAAGAACAAAGGCCCACTTTCGGGCGGCAGCCTCGTCCATCCACACATGCAGATTGTGGGCCTGGAACAGGAGGACGGCTATGCGGCGCTGACCTCAGCCAACTTTGAAGGCATCGATGTTTGGCAGAGGGGAAGGGTTGCGGTCAACATCTCAACCGAACCGATTATGGGGTTCTTTGAGGTCAATGTTTCAGCCCCGCAGGGAATCGCCGCCAGCAGTGGCACGCGAGACCAAGCCGAGGCGGATCTCTTCGCCGATGCGATCCAGGCAACTCTGCGCTATATCCTGGACGAGCACCACGGTGGTCGCGCAGAGTCGTACAACTTGTTCTTCTATCACTTGGGCGGTCGGACCATTGCCAAGGCGCTGCCGCGTTGGGTGGTTTCGCCCTACTTTGTCGGCTATCGTTTGGCCCAGGTCAATGCCGAGACAACGCTCGATATCGATGCTGAGCGCCTGCGTGCGCATCTGGAAACGATCGTATAGTAAGACTGACACCCGCGTAATGCGGACAGCCTAGCGTGCCATGGCGTCGCGGCCGGCCTCGACCCGCTTGCGTTGGGCGGCGCGCTCCTCGCCGGTCAGACGCTCAAAGAGATGCCCGATAAGCGAAGCGAGTACCTGCTGAAACAGCGTTCCGCACATGACGGGAAACACGACTTCGCCCGGAAAGTACTGCGTGGCGATGACGGCACCCGAAGAGATGTTACGCATGCCGCAGGTAAAGCACATGGTAGTCGTCTCGTTAAATGGCAGATGGAGCGCGCGGGCGACCAGAAAACCGACGACAAAGCCGCTGATGGCGAAGACTAAAATAAAAAGGGCGACTTCCAGGCGCACCGCGTTCATGTGCAGCACGTACTCGCTCATGGCGGTGGAGTTAGACGCGATAACGCCCATCATCATGAACTTGCAGGCGGGCGAGAGCGCGGGGGAGAGTTTCTCGTGTCCCCATCCGCGCGTGAGTTCGTTGATCACGATGCCGAGCACGGCGGGGATGGCGATCATAAAGGCCATGTCTTGCATCATGCTCGGCACATCGATCGAGACGGTGGCGCCCAGCAGGAGCTTGAGCGTAAGAGGAATCGTCACAGGTGAGATGACCGAGGACGTCAGGATGATGGTGAGCGCGAGCGGGCCGTTGCCGCCGAACATGCTAATCCACATAAAGGCAGTGACTGCCACGGGTACGCTGTACTCGAGCACGATGCCGCAGACAAGGTTGGGGTTGGAACCAAAGAACAGCGAGCCCATGGCATACGCCGCGATGGGGATGAGCGCAGCGGAGACAATTAACGCCAAAATCAAATGCAGCGGACGATGGAACACCTCAGCCACCTGGTGAAAGGTGTTGCTGAGCGCACCTTGGAACGTCATAAAGGCGAAGAGGGCGGGAACGATGGGCTTAAGTACGCCGATCTGCTGAGGAAAGAGCACGCCGAGTGCCACGCAAATCGGAACGATGACCTGCATATGCCCAGCGAGAAACTTGCCCAATCCAACCCATTGCTTCATATGCGCTTGTGACTCCCTTTGCTCGTGAATCCGTTTTGAATGGATATGCTAGACGCTCGTATGTGTCCGTGCGGCTGAGACGCTCGATTATTTCGAGGCTATTACCGTCATCGTTTACCGAAACCGCGGCGCGCTGCGAGGTTCTGCGTCCGTGTCGCACGGTATAATAAATCCGTTCAACAGATCTGCCTGCCGAAGCGGGCATACACAGAGGACTCATCGCTATGAACCGTGAGAGGTATCGCGGCGACCTGCCCCTATCGGGGGTGGGCGCCTATGTCATCGCTTAAGACGACGCATCGCTGGGCGGTCGCCCAGCAAAATCCCGAGCTCGAAAAGGAGCTTTCGGCTGGTCTGGGCATACCCGGGCTGGTGGCGCGCATTATGGTTGCGCACGGCATTGCCTCGATTGAGGAAGGACAGCTATTTTTGACGCCTTCGCTCGATCGCGACTGGGCCGACCCACTCATTATCCCGGGCATGTCGGTCGTTGCCAATCGTGTCGAGCGCGCCATCCGCAACCGCGAACGCATCGCCATCTTTGGTGATTTTGACGTCGACGGCATTACGTCGACTTGTCTGTTGACCGAGGCGCTGCGGACGTTTGGCGCCGATGTCACGCCGTTTATTCCGCATCGCTTTGACGAGGGCTACGGTCTTTCGCGTGCGGCGCTCGACCGCGTTAACGAGCTCGCTCGTCCCCAGCTGATCGTGACCGTCGATAACGGCATTGCCGCCAAAGAAGAGGTTTCCTATCTGGAGAGCCTGGGGATCGATTTGGTGGTCACGGACCATCACGAGCCCTCCGATCAGGTGCCGCAGGGCGTGCCCCTGACCGACCCTAAGCTCGAGGACGAGGGTCCTTCGCGTGAGCTTGCCGGTGCCGGCGTGGCACTCAAGCTGGTACAGGTTTTGGGCGAGCGTTTGGGCAAGCCGTCGTATTGGCGTTCGCTGATAGAGGTCGCGGCGCTGGGCACCGTGTCCGACATGATGCCGCTCACGCCCGAGAATCGCGCGCTGGTCGCCGAGGGCATCCAGCAGATGCGCGTGACGGCTCGTCCCGGCTATATCGCGCTTGCCGCACTTGCCAAGGCCGACCTTTCTACCATTACGGCTGACGGCCTGTCGTTTTCGCTCATCCCTCGTCTGAATGCTGCCGGCCGCATGGCCGATCCCAAGCTGGCGCTCGATCTGCTGCTTGCCCGCGATCCTATCGAGGCAAGCGCGTTGGCGGCCGAGCTCGAGGAGATCAACCGGCAGCGTCGCGAGATCGAGGCGGAGCTCACACGCGATGCCATGGCAAAGGTCGAGGAGACTTATGACGGCGGTCGCGCAATCGTCGTGGGTGGCGAGGGCTGGCATGAGGGCGTCAAGGGCATCGTGGCGAGTCGCCTGACCAATCGCTATCACGTGCCGGCGCTGCTCTTTTCGATCGAGGACGGCGTTGCACGCGGTTCGGGTCGCTCGGTGGGCAAGGTCAACCTGTTCGAAGCCGTAGAGCGCTGCTCCGACCTGCTGATTCGCCGCGGCGGACATGCCGGTGCGGTGGGCGTGACCATCGAGGCATCTAAGCTCGATGAGTTTCGTCGACGTCTTTCCGCCGTGTTGTCCGAGCTTCCAGCCGAGGACTTTGAGGACACCGACGAGGTTGCCGCCACGGTCGACCTTTCCGAGTTGAATATCGAGACCATCGAGCAGATTTCCCGCCTTGAGCCGTTTGGCCAGGGTAATAAGGTGCCGCTGCTGGCTGCCGAGGGCGTGACGATGTGTGATCGCGCCGTGGTGGGTAAGACCGGCGAGCATATGCGCTTCGTGGCGACGGATGGAGCCGCGAGCGTGCCGGCCATTATGTTCCGCGTGCCGCAAATCGATAAGCTCATCAACTGCGACAGCGCCGTCGACTTGGTGTTCGAGGCCGTGGCCGAGCATTGGCAGGGACGTGTGAAGCCCAAGCTCATGATCAAAGATGTCTTGGTCCGCGATACCACGGCGCCCAATATCGACGATCCGGCATGTGAGCTTCGCCGCGGCGTGCAACCGGCGGATTCTGGCCTGCGCCTGGAGTCGCGTAAACGCGAGACGCTCGCCCAGCTTTCTTATACCGAGCTCACGCGCTCGCTTATCCATAGCTTTATCGGCTCGAATCAGCCACATCGCGCGCAGGTCGAGGCACTCGATGCTCTGGCCGATCACCAAAGTGTTCTGGCCGTCATGGGGACGGGGCGTGGCAAGTCACTCATCTTCCATGTGCACGCCGCGCGCGAGGCGGTCCTTCGTGGGCGTGCGAGCATCTTTGTCTATCCGCTGCGTGCGCTCGTTGCCGACCAGGCCTATCACCTCTCATCGACGATGGCTGCGCTCGGCATTGGCGTGGGCGTGTTGACCGGCGAGACCGTGAAAGCAGCGCGCGATGACGTGTTTGCCGGCCTGGCTTCGGGCCGCACCGGCATCGTACTCACGACGCCTGAGTTCCTGTCTATTCACCGCGATCGCTTTGCGCGTTCGGGGCGCATCGGCTTTGTCGTTATCGATGAGGCGCACCATGCCGGTCTTGCCAAGGGCGGCGACCGCAGCGCATACCTCGACATGCCCGATATCCTCAAGGCCCTGGGCGATCCGGTCGTTATGGCGGCGACGGCCACCGCGACGGCTCCGGTCGTTGCGGAGCTTGCCCGCGTGTTGCCGATTACCCGTACGGTGGTCGACGAGACCGTGCGCGAGAACTTGCAGCTCGAGGACGACCGCGATCTTGCGAGCCGCGAAAACCGCCTGGTGTCCATCGTCGCGACGGGGGAGAAGACCGTCATCTACGTCAACTCGCGTGATCAGTCCGTGGCGCTTGCCAAGACGCTACGCAAACGCGTTCCCGACTACGCGTCACATATCGCCTTTTACAACGCGGGCCTTACGCGCACCGACCGCCATCGCGTAGAGGAGGCGTTTCGAGACGGCAGCCTTAGCTGCATCGTCTCGACATCTGCCTTTGGCGAGGGCGTCAACCTTCCCGATATTCGCCATGTCGTGCTCTATCACATGCCGTTTGGCGCGATTGAGTTTAACCAGATGAGTGGCCGCGCCGGTCGCGATGGACAGCCCGCCGTGATTCACCTGCTCTATTCGTCGCGCGACGCCCGCATTAACGAGCGCCTACTCGACTGCTATGCGCCCGAGCGCGACGAGCTCGTCACGCTCTATCGAGCGCTGCAGACCATGTGGCGCTCCAACCGTGGTAAGACGGGGGATGATTCATTCTGCGCAAGCGATATCGACATTGCGCAGATGTGCCTTGCAATCGACGCGCGCACGCCGGTCGATGAGCGCTCGGTGGCAAGCGGCCTGGGAATCTTCGAAGAACTCGGTTTCTGTCGCGTTTCGGGGTTTGACGACACCCGTCGCATCGCGATGGCCGAAAACCCCGGCCGCGTGCAATTGAGCAGGTCAATTCGCTATTTGGAGGGCTTGCGCTCGCGCATGGAGTTCTCGGCTTTCCGGAGCTGGGCGCTCGATTCGTGCGCTTCTGATATGCTAGCCAAAGTTAACCGCCCGATCGTACCGCGGGCCTAGGGGAAGGGGACCTCGATGGATGCCGCAGCCCGTACCGCCCATGATTCCACCCTCCAGCCGTTCTCGGAGATGGAGCACTATAAGCATGCCGATGAGCTGCCGCCCGAGATTATGGCGGACAGCTACGACAAGCTGGAGCGCCTGTGCCTCAAATATATGAATGAGGACGACTTCTCCAAGGTGGAACAAGCATACTGCTTTGCCGCCGAGAAGCACTGCAACCAAAAGCGCCGCTCGGGTGAGATGTACATTAACCATCCTGTCGAGGTGGCTATCATTCTGGCAGACCTCAAGATGGACTGCGACGTGGTGTGTGCTGCGTTGCTGCACGATACCGTCGAGGACACCGAGACCTCGCTCGCCGATGTTTCGGGTCTGTTTGGCGAAACCGTGGCAGAGCTCGTCGACGGCGTGACCAAGCTCACCAACATCGAAGTCGACAGCATGGACGAGAAGCAGGCCCTCACGCTGCGCAAGATGTTCCTCGCCATGTCCAAGGACATTCGCGTCATCATCGTCAAACTCGCCGACCGCCTGCATAACATGCGTACGTTGGCGGCCCTTCGCGAGGACCGCCGTCTGTTTAAGGCGCGCGAGACCATGGACGTGTACGCACCCTTGGCCGACCGCTTGGGCATGAGCTCTATCAAGTGGGAACTCGAGGACCTGTCCTTCTTTTACCTGGAGCCCGACGCCTACCAGCGCATCGCGCGCATGGTGGCAGAGTCGCGTGAGGTTCGCGAGCGCTATCTGACCGAGACTATCAAGACGCTCACCGATGAACTCAACCGCATTGGTCTGGAGGGCTTCCAGATCAACGGCCGCTCCAAGCACTATTGGTCCATCTACCAAAAGATGAAGCGCAAGGGCAAGGAATTCTCCGAGATCTACGACCTGGTGGCACTGCGCGTCATCACGCATTCGGTGCGCGATTGCTACTCCACGCTCGGCGCAGTGCATACGCTGTGGCACCCCATGCCTGGTCGCTTTAAAGACTATATCGCCATGCCCAAGGTCAATAACTACCAGTCGCTCCATACGACGGTTATCGGCCCCACAGCCCGTCCACTCGAGATTCAGATTCGAACCTATGAGATGCATGAGCAGGCCGAGTACGGCATTGCCGCCCACTGGCTATATAAGAAGTCGGGCGGTTCGTCTGCGTCTAAGACCAATGATGCCCAGCGTCTGGACGACCAGATTAACTGGCTCAAACATTCGCTCGATTGGGCTGCGTCTGATGAGATCACTGACGCCAAGGAATACCTGCATTCGCTGAAGGTCGACCTCTTCGATCAAGAGATCTTTGTCTTTACGCCCAAGGGCGAGGTCATGGCGCTTCGTGCCGGCTCCACGCCGCTCGACTTTGCCTATGCCGTTCACACCGAGGTGGGCAACCACTGCGTCGGCGCTAAGATCAACGGTGCGGTGGCCCCGCTCACGCACGAGATCAAGACGGGCGACCGCGTTGAAATCCTGACCAACAAGAGTTCCAAGCCGTCGCGTGATTGGCTTAAGATCGTCAAGACGCCTTCCGCCAAGTCAAAGATCCGTCGTTACTTCGCCGCCGCGACCAAAGACGATGACGCTGCTGCCGGTCGCGATATGCTGGCCAAGGACCTGCGTAAGCGTGGCTATGGCATTTCTACGCCGCGTTCAACGCGTGCACTCAACGCCGTGGCGGAGCAGTTTAACTTCAAGCAGCTCGAGGACCTGTTTGCCGCCGTCGGCGCCGGCAAGGTTGCCCCGCGCGCTGTGGGCAATAAGGTCGAGCAAATCTTGGACCCCAAGCCCGAGGAACAGCTCACCAAGGCCGAGGCTATCGCCGAGGTCGTGAAGCAGCCCGCTCGCGGCTCCAACCGCAAGCCGCAAAAGCGCGGCAAGAGCGCCAGTAACGGCATTATCGTCAAGGGCGAGAGCAACAGCGGCCTGCTGGTCCGTCTGGCTCATTGCTGCAACCCCGTGACGGGCGACGACATCGTCGGCTTCATCACGCGCGGTCGCGGCGTTTCGGTGCATCGCGCCAACTGCCCTAACGTCAAGGGTCTCATGGAACATCCCGAGCGCATGATCGATGTGGAGTGGGACGGCGCTGCCGACACCCTCTTCCAGGTCGAGATCGTGGTCGAGTGCCTGGACCGCATGGGCCTGCTCAAGGATGTCACCATTGCCATTGGCGATGCGGGCGGTAATATCCTTTCTGCCGCCACGTCGACCAACCGCGAGGGTATTGCAACCCTGCGCTTTATGGTCGAGATCTCGGACGCGAGCGGTCTGGATCCGCTGCTGGCTTCCATCAGCAGTGTCGATTCGGTCTACGACGCTCGCCGTCTTATGCCCGGCGAAGGCGGAGCTCAGCTCAAGCGCCGTGTGTAGGTGCGAGAGCCTCTCAGCATCATAGATAATTGGTTACGTTCGAGGCATCGTTTGGTGCCTCGAACGTATTTTAGAAGGAGGGTATGCGCATGGGCGATATGACTTTGGACCTGACACCCCGAGGTGCGGCTTCGATTGAGGCACTCGTCAACGGCCCGATTCAGACCAACAGCTACGCCGTGATTTCGAATGACGAGTGCTTAATCGTCGATCCGGCGTGGGAGGGCGAGCGTCTTGTGGAGCATATCCGCACCGTGCATCCCGAGGTGCGCGTACTCGGCTCTGTCTGCACGCACGGTCATGCCGACCATGTTGGCGGGGTTGCCGGGGTTCGAGCTGTCGTTGGCGACAGCGCACTATATGAGTTGTGCGCTAAGGACGTGACGGTACCTCGCGCAAATATCGAGGAGCAGCGCGCCATGTGGGGCATCGAGACGCCCGATCCGGGTGAGCCGACGCGCTTGCTTGCCGAGGGCGATACAATCGAGGTGGGCGACGTCTGCCTGCAGGTGATCGAGGCGCCGGGGCATACGCCGGGCGGCATCGTCCTGTTCGCCGCGACCGAGCAGGGGAACATCGCCTTTGTGGGCGACACGCTTTTCCCGGGCAGCCACGGTCGTACCGATCTTTCCGGCGGTGACGAGGCGGCGATTATGCGCTCGCTTTCCAAACTTGCCAAGACGCTTCCGCCCGATACCGTTTGCTTGACGGGCCATGGCGATTCGACCACGATGGCGCGCGAACTTATGCAGAACCCGTTTATGCAGATGTAGGCTCGAAGCCGTCTTTCGAACCACGAAGACCGCTCAATCGTCAAGCTATTTTCCCCAGTGGGTCGATTCTGTGGGGCAAACGGTCAAAATTTGTCCAATCGGATGGTATTCGTGAACAAACGAACGTTTATGCTCGGGTATGTCGTGGTAAAATCTCAGGCGTTATCGGAGCAACCTTACAGGAGGTTTCTTTTATGCTCGTCAACGCAGCAGACATGCTCAAGAAGGCCGAGGCCGGCAAGTACGCTCTCGGTGCCTTCAACACCAACAACCTCGAGTGGACCCTGGCTATTCTCCAGGCCGCCGAGGAGGCCAAGTCTCCGCTGATCCTTCAGTGCACCGCTGGTGCCGCTAAGTGGATGGGCGGTTTCAAGGTCTGCGCCGACATGGTCAAGGCTGCCGTCGAGGCCACGGGCGTTACCGTTCCCGTCGCCCTTCACCTCGATCACGGTTCTTACGAGGACTGCTTCAAGTGCATCGAGGCCGGCTTCACGTCCATCATGTATGACGGCTCTCACGAGGAGACCTTCCAGCTTAACCTCGACCGCACCAAGGAGCTCGTTGAGCTTGCCCACTCCAAGGGCATGTCCATCGAGGCCGAGGTCGGCGGCATCGGCGGCACCGAGGACGGCGTGACCTCCAACGGCGAGCTCGCTGACCCCGCTGAGTGCAAGCAGATTGCTGACCTGGGCGTCGACTTCCTCGCCTGCGGTATCGGCAACATCCACGGCGTGTATCCCGCCGACTGGGCTGGCCTTTCCTTCGAGCGTCTGGGCGAGATCAAGGCCGAGACCGGCGACCTGCCCCTCGTTCTGCACGGTGGCACCGGCATCCCCGAGGATCAGATCAAGAAGGCCATCTCCCTGGGTATCTCCAAGATCAACGTCAACACCGACCTGCAGCTCGTCTTCGCCAAGGGCGTTCGCGAGTACATCGAGGCTGGCAAGGATCAGCAGGGCAAGGGCTTTGACCCCCGCAAGCTCCTCAAGCCTGGTCGCGACAACATCGTTGCCCGCACCAAGGAGCTCATGGAGGAGTTTGGCTCCGTCAACAAGGCGTAAGCGTCGCTAAACTTCCCGCCGGAAGCCCCGTCCCCCTACACTGTTTCCTTTGCGCTCACCTAGCTTCGCCAGAAGTCGCGCCAAGGAAACAGTTCCGGGGGACGGGGCTTCCTTCGTTTAACGCCGCAGGGTTACTGGGCTGAATAAATGATCCTTGTTTTGCCAGAAGTCGCGCAATGGGAAAAGCTTCGGGTGAACGGGGCCTCCTTCGTTAACTCGCTACAGGGTTACTGGGCTGAATTCATTTTTTGACTACCGCTCGGCGGTGTTGATGGCTCCCTTGTTGGGGCTTTCTTTTTTATCTCGCTACAATGGGCTTCAAGAGTTCTAATGACTTGGAGTTTGGTATGGCTGTTATTAATGTGCTGCCTTCGGATGGGAAGGTTATTGACGAGGGGCCGGTTGGTTGCTCTGTTGATGTTTGCAATGATGACTTCCGTTTTCTAGATATTGGCTTGCCACCCGAGATCCTGCGTTTAAAGGATGCGGGGTATCTTTCGCAGGCTATTGAGGCTTGCGACCGCCTACTTGCCCAAAATCCCGATCCCTCGCTTGCTGCCTGCGTTCGTGCCGAGCGGTATCGCATGATCGAGACGCCGCTTCATTTTTCGGTGTCGCGCGATCGAGCTATTGCGATGATTCGCGAGGAGTGGCCTGAGTTTACCGAGGAGCAGTTTAACGATCTGATTGACCGTAAGCGTATTGACTGGCGCTTTATCGACGGCGAGCTGTTCGTTCTCGACAACTTCCTCGATTCGCTTCGCGTATATCCCAAAGAGGTTCCCGGCATGCGTCCCGATCCTACGGACGGAATTGCACTGCGCAACGAGATGCTCAAGGAGATGGAGTCGCAAAACGGATTGGCTCGCGTCATTACGCTTAAAGCATCTGTGTCTGTCCCCGGCGCTCTAGAGGGGGAGACCGTTCGCGCTTGGCTTCCCGTTGCCGCCACCTGCCACCAGCAGTCTCGTGTCGAGATTCTCGACATGACGCCGGAGGGTGCTGTTGCTCCCGCGAACGCTTCGGCACGTACCGCCTCGTGGTCTTCTTCGAGTGAACGCTCATTCTCGGTGACCTATCGTTATCACATCGATGCTGCTTATTGTGATGTCTACGGTGGCACACTTCCGGTTCATCCGCGTATGGACGCGCCTCTGCCCGAGGATATTTCCGAGGACCGTCCGCACATTGCATTCACACCGTATCTGCAGCAGCTGACGGCCGGTGTTGTTGACGGACTCGAGGATCCGCTCGATCGCGCCCGTGCTATCTATGATTACCTGACGCAGCATATCGACTATCGCTATCAGCCGCCGTACTTGCTTTTGGGATCTATTGCCGATGACTGCGCGCATTCGCTCCGCGGCGATTGCGGCGTTATGGCGCTCACGTTTATCACCATGTGCCGTATCGCGGGCGTGCCTGCCCGTTGGCAGAGCGGCCTGTACGTTGCGCCCGATTCGGTGGGGTCGCACGACTGGGCAGAGTTCTATACGCCGCAGACCGGTTGGCTCAACGCCGACGTGTCATTTGGATCTTCTGCTCGCAGGATGGGGGAGGAGTGGCGCCGCCGTCACTACTTTGGCAATCTCGACCCGTGGCGTATGGTGGCCAACAATCGATTCCAGGCAGAGTTTGACCCCTCTTTCGACGGCATGCGCGAGGACCCTTACGATAACCAGATGGGTGAGGCTTCGGTCGACGGTCGCGGATGCCGTCAGCGCGAGATGCTACGCACGGTCGAACTCATCGAGGTTGATTTCCGATCTCAGCCGAACACATTGAGCAAATAGGCCGTTCCCGCACCTAGCCGAACGCCCCCGCTGCCCCTCCCGGGGCCCGGGGGCGCCGTTTTCCCAGTTGAAGGAACGGTGGAGATGTGTTTCGATGGGTCCGGTGGCCATGCTCCGCCCGCCGCCCGGCACCTCTTCCCAGACTCAGCCGGACGGTCGGTTCCGCCTGTTCAGCTTTCCCTTTTGGGCTAGGGCAGCGGGGCATCGCCCCTTTCCGCGCGCGCCCGCCCGATGAGCCCCGGCGTCAGGTCGAGCCCGTCGAGGGGCACGTCCTCCACGCCGTAGGCGTCCAGCAGCGCCTCCGCGTCGGCGCCCAGCATCGCCCGGAAGGCGCGGGCGGGCGTCGCGAAGCCGAGCGCGCCGCGGGGCTCGGAGTTCACGTGCGACATCGCGAGCGCCAGGTCCGCCGGGACCAGCCGGTCGAACCTGAGGCCGCGGCCCTTGGGCAGCAGCTTCCTGATCTCGACGTGGTTGCGCTCGCAGGCGCCCTTCTGGTCGCTGCGCCCGGGGTCGCAGTAGAACAGCCTCGTCTCGCCCGGCCCCTCGCCGAGCAGCGCCGCGATCGCCGCCTCGTCGGAGAACTCGGCGCCGTTGTCGGTGAGGACGGCGCGGAACACGCGGCGCGCCCCGTCGGCGCCGAGGACCGCCCGGACGCCCTTCAGGGCGTCCGCGACGCACCCGGCGGTCTTCTCCTCCAGCGGCAGCGCGAGCTGGAGCCTGCTGGGGCGGTGCAGCAGCGTGAGCAGGCAGGCGGAGTCCTCCCGGGCCCCCTCGACGGTGTCCATCTCCCAGGCCGCGGCGCACGCGTCCTCCCCGAGGGCGAGGAACGCGGCATGTGACCTGCGGGCGGAGTGGCGGGTCGCCGCCCGGCCCGCGGCGCGCTTCCTCGGCCTGTAGCCGACCTTGCGCCTGAGCTCCATGTCGGTCATGCCGTCGTAGCCCGCCGAGACCCAGCGGTAGATGGTCGACGGCGACAGGTCCACGGGCCCGCCGTTGCGCGCCGCCATCTGCTCGGGCGACAGCCCCCGGCGCAGGCAGCCCCTTATCGCCTCCAGCCTGGCCGCCGCGGCGGGCTCGTCGGCGTCTATCCCGCGCCTGGACGAGACGAGGACCGAGTCGGCGCACAGCTGCGCGGCCCGGGCCTCGTAGAAGACGTGGGGGCGGCGCTTGCAGCCGATCGCGCGGTACCGGCCGCAGCCGTTGCAGCATCGCGGCCACGCCGCCAGGCGCGGGCAGGCCGCCGACAGGTCGGCGGAGGCGTCCACGCGCTCGCCGCGCCTGGCCTTCGGCGCCGTCACGAACCTGTGCGACGCCACCTCGGAGCTCACCGTCGAGGGCGACCTGCCCAGCTCCCTCGCGATCTGCCTGCACGAGGCCCCGCGCTCCAGCATCCTCTGGACCGTGTCCCGCTCGTGCCTCGTGAGCCTTCCGTAGGCCCTCGGGACCGCCCTTGCGGAGCCCCTTTTCTTCTCTCCGGACATGCCGTCCTCCGATCTCCCGGGGCCGGCCGATCCGGCCCTCAAGGTATCGGGTTCCCACATTCATCCGCACATGTGCGGATGAATGTGGGAGGTGTTCGGATAAAGTTGATAATCAAGG
>CABUQV010000005.1 GCA_902493855.1 uncultured Collinsella sp. | reverse complement strand
GGAGGGCCTGGACCTTCTCGTCGTGCCCTCCGCCGAGCTCTCCCGCGGCCGCGGCGGCCCGCGCTGCATGAGCATGCCCTTCTGGCGCGAGGACCTCTAAGTCTTTCCGTTTCCGGTGCGGTCCCCCTACAACCGCACCGGTTTCGCCCGTCAAACGGGCAACACTACTATTTACGTAATTCATTTCTTCGAAAGGAAACGAACCATGGGTGTTAACCTCTCCGGCCGTAGCTTCCTCAAGCTCCTCGACCTCTCCACCGAGGAGATCGAGTACTTGCTCAAGCTTTCCAAGAACTTCAAGGACATGAAGCGCGCTGGCGTTCCGCACCGTTATCTCGAGGGCAAGAACATCGTCCTGCTCTTCCAGAAGACCTCCACTCGTACCCGCTGCGCCTTCGAGGTCGGCGGCATGGACCTGGGCATGGGCGTCACCTACCTCGATCCCGGTTCGTCGCAGATGGGCAAGAAGGAGTCCATCGAGGACACCGCCCGCGTTCTCGGCCGCATGTATGACGGCATTGAGTTCCGCGGATTTGCCCAGGACGACGTCGAGGAGCTCGCTGCTAAGTCCGGCGTGCCCGTGTGGAACGGCCTGACCACCGAGTGGCACCCCACCCAGATGCTCGCCGACATCCTGACCGTCCAGGAGAACTTCAACTACGACATCAAGGGCAAGACCCTCGTCTTCATGGGCGACTGCAAGAACAACGTCGCTCGTTCCCTCATGGTCGTCTGCTCCAAGCTCGGCATGAACTTCGTGGCCTGCGGCCCCGAGGAGTGCATGCCCGCTGACGACGTCATCGAGGCCTGCAAGCCCATCGCCGAGGCCAATGGCTGCACCATCAAGCTGACTACCGACGTCAAGGACGGCGTTACCGGTGCCGACGTTATCTACACCGACGTGTGGGTCTCCATGGGCGAGCCTGACGAGGTCTGGGCCGAGCGCATCGCTCAACTCACCCCGTATCGTGTCACCTCCGAGGTCATGGCTATGGCCAACCCGGGTGCCATCTTCCTGCACTGCCTGCCCAGCTTCCACGACACCAATACCACCATTGGCGCCGAGAAGTGCGAGCAGTTCGGCATCACCGAGCAGGAGGTCACCGACGAGGTCTTCGAGAGCCCCGCTTCCAAGGTCTTCGACGAGGCCGAGAACCGCATGCACACCATCAAGGCTGTCATGTACGCCACGCTCAAGTAAGAGCATCTAGCATCTCGCTCGGGGTGTATTGCTGCACACCCCGAGCGGTTTTATCTGGTAATAATCTCGCATCAAGCGGCAAGCACGGCACGGAAGAGCCGCTTCTGGCGAGATCAGTAAATGATTTATGAAGGGGGGATGAGAACTATGACTGAGACCGCTAAGAAAAAGCGCGGTATGCCTTCATCGTTCACCATTCTTCTTGCTCTGCTGGCAATTGTCGCAGTGATTACCGTTATCGTCTCCGGCACGTCCGGTGGCGCGGTTACTGCCGCCCGTCTGAGCGATTTCTGCACCGCCCCGATCCTGGGCTTCGCTGACGCTCTGCCCGTCTGCCTCTTCGTTATGATCCTGGGCGGCTTCCTCGGCATGATGACCGAGACCGGCGCCCTGGACAACGGCATCGCCGTTCTGGTGCAGAAGCTTAAGGGCAACGAGATTATGCTCATTCCCGTGCTGATGCTCATCTTCTCCCTCGGTGGTACCACCTATGGTATGTGCGAGGAGACCGTTCCCTTCTACGCCCTGCTCGCCGCTACCATGATGGCCGCTGGCTTCGACCCCATGGTCGGTGCCGCTACCGTCCTGCTCGGCGCTGGCTGCGGCTGCCTGGGCTCCACGGTTAACCCGTTCGCCGTCGGCGCTGCCGTCGACGCTCTGACCGGCGTTGGCATTGAGGTCAACCAGTCCATCATCATCGGCCTCGGTGCCGTCCTGTGGATTGTTACCACCGCCATGTCCATCGTCTTCGTGATGAACTATGCCAAGAGGGTCAAGGCTGACAAGGGTTCCACCATCCTGTCGATGCAGGAGCTCAAGGACGCCGAAGAGGCTCACGGCAAGGCTGCTTCCGAGGTCCACAAGGAGGTCAAGCTCACCGGTCGTCAGAAGGGTGTTCTGATCGCCTTCGCCTTCACCTTCGTCGTCATGATCGTCGGCTTCATTCCGCTGGCCGACCTCAACGAGGGCGTCGCCAACTTCTTCGACGCTGGCGCTGTCTACGACGCCGACGGTAACGCCGTCGTCCAGGGCTGGTCTGCCCTGATCACCGGCCTGCCCATTGGCCAGTGGTACTTCGACGAGGCTTCCACCTGGTTCTTCCTCATGGCCGTCCTGATCGGTATCATCGGTGGCCTGTCCGAGAAGCAGATCGTCAACACCTTCATCACCGGCGCTGCCGACATGATGTCCGTTGTTCTCGTTATCGCCCTCGCCCGTGGTATCTCCGTCCTCATGGCTAACACCGGCCTCGACGTCTTCGTCCTCGACGCTGCCGCCAATGCCCTGGCTGGCCTGTCTGGCGTGATCTTCGCTCCCATGAGCTTCCTGGTCTACTTCGGCCTGTCCTTCCTGATCCCCTCGACCTCCGGTATGGCCACCGTCTCCATGCCCATCATGGGACCGCTGGCTGTTAAGCTCGGCTTCTCGCCTGAGGTCATGGTCATGATCTTCTCCGCCGCCATTGGTGTCGTGAACCTGTTCACCCCGACTTCCGGCGCCATCATGGGCGGTCTCGCCCTGGCCAAGATCGAGTGGACGACCTGGCTCAAGTTTGCCCTTAAGCTCATCGTCGCTCTCTCCGTCGTCTGCGCCGTCATTCTGACCGTCGCCTGCGTGCTGCTCTAAGTACCCAACGGGTACCCCACGGAAACCTTGACGATCCTGTAGAGGATCACCTGGTCATCGTCTGTCCGGTGGGGTCAACCCACCGGTAGACTCCTACCTTTAGCCCCCTCCCGTTCCGTGCGCGGGAGGGGGCGCTCTTGTGTTCCGGCGTTTTACCAAACGCCGGAACCACTCGACGCTGCAAGCCCGCCAGAGCGGCAATCTGACGTTCAATCGTCGGGCATGGCCAAAAGGCCTATGCCCTCCTCTTTCACGTCACTTTGCTCGCTCTGGTGGGCTTTCGCTGACTTTTGCTCCACCTGCGATGTTGCCGTTGTTGGTGTAATGGGGCGGTGCAATGGGGTCAGGTTAGTTTGCACCAAATATGTCCGATAAGAGGTTTGACGGATGTTTGGTTGGTGCCTGTTGATGGTCTGGGTATCGGGGAGGGCGGGCTCCGTTATAATCGCCTAGAACATTAAATGGAAACGGGACGGGAGCCATATATGCGCCAGGGTTTCGACAACGCGAAGTATATCGAGCTGCAGGCTGCTCACATTAAGGAGCGCATCTCGCAGTTTGGTGGCAAGCTCTATTTGGAGTTTGGCGGTAAGCTGTTCGATGACTATCATGCGAGCCGCGTGCTGCCGGGTTTTGAACCGGACAGCAAGTTCCGCATGCTCAAGAGCATCGCCGACGATGTCGAGGTTATCATCGCGATCAACGCGAACCACATCGAGAAAAACAAGGCTCGTGGTGACCTCGGTATTACCTATGACGAGGATGTGCTGCGCTTGGTTGACCTGTTCCGCGGCAACGGCTTTGCCGTCGCGGCTGTGGTCATCACCCAGTACGCCGGCCAGCCTGCTGCCGATGTGTTCCGCAACCGCCTGAACGCGCTCGGTATTCCCGCCAAGCTGCACTATCCCATCGAGGGGTATCCGCACGATGTCGATCTGATCGTGTCCGACGATGGCTACGGCAAGAACGAGTTTGTCGAGACCACGCGTCCGCTCGTTGTCGTGACGGCACCCGGCCCCGGCTCGGGCAAGCTCGCCACTTGCCTCTCGCAGCTGTATCACGAGCATAAGCATGGCACGGCCGCCGGCTATGCCAAATTCGAGACCTTCCCGGTCTGGAATCTTCCTCTGACGCATCCGGTCAATATTGCCTACGAGGCCGCCACGGCTGACCTCGACGACGCCAATATCATCGATTCGTTCCACCTTGAGGCCTACAACAAGACCACGGTCAACTACAACCGCGACGTCGAGGCCTTCCCGGTAGTCCGTGCCCTGATGGAAAAGATCCTGGGCAAGAGCCCCTACCAGAGCCCTACGGACATGGGCGTCAATATGGTCGGCTTTGCCATCACCGATGACGATGCCTGCCGCGACGCTTCCAAGATGGAGATCGTCCGCCGCTACTTTACCGCGGTCGAAAATGTGCGCCGTACCGGCGTGGGCGATGAGCAAGTCGACCGTCTCAAGATCATTATGAAGAAAGCCGGCATCGATAAGAACTACTCACCGGCGCGCTCGGCGGCCCTCACCAGGGAGCAGCTGACGGGTGGTCCCGTGGGTGCCATGGTCATGCCCGATGGCTCCGTGGTGACCGGCAAGACTTCCACGCGCCTGGGCGCCGCGAGCTCGCTCATTATGAACGCCCTCAAGCATGTCTCGGGCGTCGACCTTGAGCTCGAGGTCATTAGCGATGAGGCGATCGAGCCCATCAGCAAGCTCAAGACGCATTTCCTGGGCAGCAAAAACCCGCGCCTCCACACCGACGAGACGCTTATGGCGCTGTCGATCACCTCGGCCACGAGTGAGACGGCCGCTCGCGTCCTTTCGGGCCTGGAGCAGCTGCGCGGTTGCGATGCCTTCTTTAGCGTGATTATCTCGCCGACGGACGAGACGGTACTGCGCAAACTGGGTATCAACGTGTGCTGCGAGCCCAAGTTTGAGCGCCGCGGTTTCTTCCATCGCTAAGTTTGAAGCACCGCGGTAATTGCATTGCATTTTGGCCGTATCGGGTTAGCGCCCGGTACGGCTTTTTGATCAATAAAGCGCCTATTTCGGCGAAAAATAGCCGTTTACCTGCCTAGAAACAATTTGAGCGGTATACAATAACCGTAACTGTTTCATCCTTAGCGGGATGCCGCATGATGGATATTACCTGCCATCGTGAGGTGTGTCGGTCGCGCACGGCGCGTTAGATGCTCGTGCTCGGTTTGAGGAGGCTGCTATGGCGGGCAAGGGTCGTGCGAGTGTCAACGATATGAAGCGTGTCGAGGTGCTGGTGTTGATGGAGATCGACCAGCAAACCGAAGACAATGGCGGGCCGTATGGTTTCTCGCGCAAAACGCTTGCCGAGCGCGTGGGGGTTTCGCCGTATCGTGCCCGCGCCGCAATCGATCGCTTGGATTCCGAAGGCATGATTGATGTCGTCTCGCGTTATAGCGACGACGGCGGTCAGCTTGCAAATGGCATTTGCCTCACCGAACGTGGCGAATGGTATCTTGAGGGCGTCCGTACCGGCATGCTCGTTCAAGAAATGCTTGAGGACGCGGTTGCTGATCGATAGCAGCATGTAACCCTTGCCATAGCGACGCCGCCTGGGAAACCGGGCGGCGTTTTGTTTCAAGATTGAGAAATGCAATCGCACGCGAGAAAAATTGCGAACGGTCCGCGGCGCGAGTATTACAATGAAGACCCGTAAGATGTGGATAAACAACTTCTACGGGAAGCGCAGGTAACTCAATATGACCAAGCATGTGTTCGTAACCGGTGGCGTGGTTTCGTCCCTGGGCAAGGGTATCACCGCGGCCTCGCTGGGCCGTCTGCTCAAGTCGCGTGGCTACAAAGTAACGATGCAGAAGGCCGACCCGTATCTGAACGTCGACCCCGGTACCATGAGCCCCTTCCAGCATGGTGAGGTCTTCGTTACCGAGGACGGTTACGAGTCCGACCTGGACCTGGGTCATTACGAGCGCTTTATTGATGAGAACCTGACCCGCGATTCCAACTTTACGACCGGTGCCATCTACAAAAGCCTAATCGCCCGCGAGCGTCGCGGCGACTTTTTGGGCGGTACCGTGCAGGTGATTCCTCACGTCACCAATGTCATTAAGGACAAGTTCCGCCGCATCGAGGAGCAGACCGGCTCCGATGTAGTCATCACCGAGCTGGGCGGCACGATCGGCGACATCGAGTCGCAGCCGTTTGTCGAGGCCATCCGCCAGTACCGCAAGGAGGCCGGCCCCGAGAACGTCTGCTACATCCACGTGTCGCTCGTTCCCTATATCGCCGCCGCCCACGAGGTCAAGACCAAGCCCACACAGCATTCCGTCAAGGAGCTCCGCAGCTTTGGCATCCAGCCCGATATCATCGTGCTGCGCTCCGACCACCATATCGATGACGCTATCCGCGGAAAGATCGCAAGCTTCTGCGACGTCGACACCGATTGCGTCTTTACCAACGAGGACTGCGCGAGCATTTACGATGTTCCGCAGCTGCTTGCCGAGCAGGACTTTGACCTGCGCATTTGCGAGCGCCTGGGTCTGGATCCGCGTGAGCGCGACATGAGCGAGTGGAACGAGTTCCTGCGCAAACAGAATCACGCCAACCATCACGCCGACAAGGTGAAGATCGCCGTCGTGGGTAAGTACACGCAGCTGCCCGATGCGTACCTGTCGGTTATCGAGGCCCTGCACCATGCGGGCGTCTTCTACGATCGCCATGTGGACGTCCAGCTGGTCGACGGCGAGAGCCTCGACGAGCAGAATGTCTCCGAGGTTCTGGGCGACGCCTCGGGCATCCTGGTCCCCGGCGGCTTTGGCAAGCGCGCCCTGGAGGGCAAAATCCTCGCGGCCGAGTTTGCCCGTGAGCACAAGATTCCGTATCTGGGCATTTGCCTGGGTATGCAGGTCGCCGTGTGCGAGTTCGCCCGCAATGTCGTTGGCCTTGCCGGTGCCAGCTCCTCCGAGTTTGATCCGGACGGTCCGTATAGCGTCATCGATCTGATGAGCTCGCAGGAGGACGTGACCGAGAAGGGCGGCACCATGCGCCTGGGCGCCTATCCGTGCAAGCTCGCCGCCGATACCCTTGCTCGCGAGGCATATGGCGAGGAACTCGTCTACGAGCGTCACCGTCACCGCTTTGAGTTCAACAACGCCTTCCGTGACCAGCTCGAGGACGCCGGTTTGGTTATCTCGGGCCTGTCGCCCGACGAGCGCCTGGTCGAGATGGTCGAGCTGCCGCGCGACGTGCATCCGTGGTATGTGGCAACCCAGGCTCATCCCGAGTTCAAGAGCCGCCCGACCAACCCGCAGCCGCTGTTCCGCGAGTTCGTGCGCGCTTCGATCGGCCAGCACGAGGGTGTCGACCGTCTGCAGGTGACGCCCATGAATCTCGCTACGGACTAAGGGTGCCGGCGAATAAGGAACATACCGAAGCTACTCCCTCGTCGCTCGCCGTGGCGGCGGGGGAGTATCTCGATTACCTCGCGGTCGAGCGGGATTTGGCGCGCAACACGATTGCGGCCTATCGTCGTGACCTGACGACGTACTGCGCCTATCTGGAGCGGGCGGGTATTGCGTCTTTTGAAGAGGTGACCCGTCAGGTCGTGGAGGGCTTTGTCGCCGACCGTCGCGATGGGGGCTATTCCGATGCCTCGGTGGAGCGTGCGCTTGCGGCCGTGAAGGGCCTGCATGCCTTTTTGGTGCGCGATGGGGCTGTGGCCCAAAATCCAACGGCGGCGTTGCGCCTGCCTAAAAAGGCCGAGCGTTTGCCGGAGTATCTATCAGTGGAGGATGTCTCGGCGCTGCTCGATCAAGACTTCCCCGAGGGCGAGATGGGCTTGCGCGACCATGCCATCTTGGAAGTGCTCTACGGATGCGGTTTGCGTGTGAGCGAGTTGGTAGGGCTCGATGTGGGCGATATCCATATCGACGATGGCTTTGTGCTCGTTCGCGGTAAGGGCTCAAAGGAACGCCTGTCCCCGCTGGTGGGAAGCGCGGCGCGAGCTCTGACGCTCTATGTAACTGAGGGGCGTTCTCGCTTGGCGGCCCATGCCCGCGGAACCGAGACCTCGGCGGTTTTTTTAAATAAGAACGGCCGTCGCCTGTCGCGCCAAGCCGTGCATGCGATATGCGAGCGGTATGGGCGTCAGGTGGGGCTGGTGGGGCTCCATCCCCATACCTTGCGCCACTCCTTTGCCACCCACATGCTCGCGGGCGGTGCCGACCTGCGTGTGCTGCAGGAGATTTTGGGCCATGCCGATATTTCGACCACGCAGGTCTACACGCATGTCGACCGAACACAACTGACCGAGGTCTATCTGGCGGCGCATCCGCTAGCACATCGCTAGCACCTCGCTGACCTGCATATGTATAAATATTAAATGGGACGGGCCCCAGATTGCCGCGGCGTGCTTTTGTGCGCGCATGGGCAATCTGGGGCCCGTCCCATTTTTCGCCACTTGGCATCGCGGTGGTGGGCCGCACGTGCCTTGAGTGGGGGAGTTTGGGGGCGATGTGAACGGCATGTAAAGGGACGCAAAAATCGCCTCAAGGTCAACTTGAAGGTTGAGGTTGAAAGGCGGAATGCCACAGGTGGCATCCCGCCGTTGCTGTAAACACAACATATTGTGTTTTCGAACATATGCTTGGGGGTGTTTTGCAATATATGGTGGGTGGAGTGGTGGGGTGGGGTGGGGGAAGGGGTGGGGAAAGGTGTTGAAAAATGGGGCGGTTCCCCATATTATTAATGACGTCGACAGGCGGGGTGGTTCCCCGCGTACATGCCATCTGAGTAACCGAGGGGAGGGCGCACATGGGAATGACTGGTGCATACGAGCGCAATCTCGATGCAAAAGGTCGTCTGTCCCTGCCTGCACCCCTTCGCGAGGAGCTTGGAGAGCACGTTCGCGTGTTCAAAGCCCTGGATGTCGATGCTCTGTACGTGTTCTCTGCCGAGGCCTTCGATAAGTGGGTCGAAGGACTCTTCGCGGGTCGTGAGGGCCACGAGGGTTTTAACCCGCGTGACATTAATGACCAGAAGCTCATGAGGGCGATCAACAAGCGCACCACGTCGATGGACGTGGACAGCGCCGGTCGTATCGGTCTTTCCGAGTCTCTCCGCAAGCAGGCGAACCTCGACCGCGAGGTCACGGTTGTGGGCAACTACGACCACCTTGAGGTTTGGGATCGCGCCGCGGCCGATGAGGACGATGACGATGAGGCCCTGCTGGACCTCTTCTTCTCGTAAGGGCAAGGCGCGGGTAACGGATGGAGCGTGGGATCTTGACACAAGAATATCGGCATGAACCTGTCATGCTCGGCGAAGTGCTTGAGTCGCTGCGGCTAAAGAACGGCTCCGTTGTCTGCGATTGCACCCTTGGCGGTGCCGGCCATTCGGTAAAGATGGCCGCGCAGGTGGGGGAGACGGGCCTTTTGCTCGGTGTCGATCAGGACGACATGGCCCTCGAGGCCGCTGGCGCCCGTCTGGACCGCGAGGTTCCCGGCGTTCCACACCAGCTGCTGAAGGGCAACTTCGGTGACTTGGACGAGCTGCTTTGCTCGGCCGAGGTGCCCGGGGTCGATGGCTTCCTGTTCGATTTGGGCGTTTCGTCACCGCAACTCGATATCCCTGGCAGGGGCTTTTCGTATAACGAGGACGCCCCATTGGACATGCGGATGGATCCGGGTAATAACACCTTAAACGCAGCTGAGGTCATCAACACCTATAACGAACACGACCTCGCCCGGATTCTACGCGTCTACGGCGAAGAGAAGTTCGCCTCGCAGATCGCGCGCGAGATCGTGCGCCGCCGCGAGCACGAACCGATCGAAACCACCGGCCAATTTGTCGAGATCATCAAGGCGGGTATCCCAGCTGCCGCTCGTCGGCATGGTGGACACCCGGCCAAGAAAAGTTTCCAGGCCATTCGCATCGAGGTCAATCACGAGCTCGATGTGCTCGAACGAGGGCTTGATGCCGCCACCAGGTGGCTCAACCCGGGCGGACGTATCTGCGTCATCTCGTATCACTCGCTCGAGGACCGTATCGTAAAGAACCACTTTAAGGAGATGAGCCAGGGGTGCACGTGTCCGCCGGAGATTCCGGTGTGCGTGTGCGGCAACGTGCCGATACTCAAGGTCATCACCCGCAAACCCTTGGTTGCCCAACCTGATGAGGTTGAGCGCAACCCTCGGGCGAGATCAGCCAAAATCCGCGTGGCGGAGCGCTTGTAGCGTTACGCGCGCGATATTGGACCTCCCGCTCGCACCATAAACGAAGCTTAAACACACTACCAACGTACTCGGGATGGGAGGCGGCATATCATGGGCTACAACACTTCAAGCGCAGCACTCGCCTATGATATGAACGCCATGCCCGCCTATCGTGAGACGCCGCAGGCCCCCGTTGCTCCCCGTGAGCAGCGCACGCCGCGCTTTGATGTCTACACGGGCGCGGGCCGTCAGGCAAACCAGGCGGTAAGCCCGGTTTTCATGAGCGTTCTTAAAACGTTTTGCATCATTGCGGCTATCTTCATGACGATCGGCGTCGCCCGCGTGGCGCTCGCCGGCGTTACGGCCCAGGTGCTCAACAGCAACGCCGAGCTTACCAACACGCTCGAAAAGGCGACCGATGAGAGCTCCGACTTGGAGGTCATGCATTCGGTCTATGGCGCCGACACGCGCATTCGCGACCTTGCGGGCGCTTATGGCATGGTGGAGCCCAGCGAGAGCGTTACACTTGACTTTTCGCAGGATGCAGCCGCGGGCGCCAACGCGACCGCGACCGCTCAGTAGCAAGACGGTAGCTGAGTATGACAAATGACTATCGCCGCGGTTCCGATGGGGGCCGCGGTTCTGGACGTCCCTCGTCGCGGGGACGTTCTGGTTATCAAGGAACGGGTCGGCAATCTTACAACGCCGGGCAGTCCCGTGGCAACGACCCGGCGTCGCGACTTCGCGGCTCGGGCGGCCCTCAGGTGCATAACACCAGGTCGCGCAAGAGTTCGTCGACCGAATGGCTCACAGGCGCGCCTCTGCCTCGCCGCAAAGCCGTCATGGGCTTCATCGGGCTTGGCTTGGGCTTGGGCGTCTTTCGTCTTGCCGACTATCAAATTGTCGAAGCCGATAAACTGCGCGAGCGTGCCGATGCGCGCCGCCTGCTTGCGCAGACCCTCTATGCCAAACGCGGCACCATCTACGACCGCAACGGTAACGTGCTGGCGTCGTCGGTCGAATGTCGCAACATCGCCGTGAACCCGCAGCTTGTCGAGGATGTTGACAAGACGGTGTCGGCGCTGGTCAAGGCAACTGGAATCGATAAAAAGACCTGCCGCAAGCTCGTCGAGTCCGATGGCACCTGGGTGTATATCAAGCGCCAGGTGGACGAAGACGATGCTGCGGCGCTGGAGAAGAAGAACCTGCCCGGCGTGCTTTTTGAGCAGGCCATGAAGCGCGTATATCCATACGGCAATCTGGCATCGCAGGTGCTGGGTGTAGTGAATGTAGACAACGACGGCTTGACGGGTCTCGAAAAGCAATACAACAAGCTTCTGACCGGCACGAACGGTTCTCTCGTGCGCGAGCGTGCGAGGGACGGCAGCTATATCGCGGGCGGTGCCTATAAAAAGGTGGCTGCGGTCGACGGCGTTGACATCGTGACGACGCTCGACGTCAATATCCAGCGAGCGGCTGAGGATGCTCTGGCGGAGGCTGTCGAGAAGACAAAGGCCAAGAACGGCTCGGCTTTGGTCACCGACCCCACGACAGGTGAAATTCTCGCCGCCTGCTCGTACCCGACCTACGACCAGACCGATCTGGAGAACGCCAAGACCGAGGATATGAACTTGCGCCTGGTCACCGACGCCTACGAGCCCGGCTCGGTCTTTAAGACACTCGTGGCGGGCGCCGGCTTCGACTTGGGCGTCGTGCGATCGAGTACGTCGTTTGAGGTGCCGGCGAGCATCAAGGTGGGCGACGATACCGTCACCGATGCCGACAAGCGCGACTACGCCATGACCATGGATGTGCGCGAGATGATGCGCCGTTCGTCCAACGTGGGCTTTGTCCTGGTGGGGCGCAAGATCGGTGCCGACGACTTTGCCGCCTATGTGGACAAGTGGGGCATCGGTCACAGCTCTGGTGTAGATTTTCCGGGCGAGAGCCTGGGTATCGTCAAGGAGCGTGACCAGTATGACGGCGCCACGCTGGGCTCGATGAGCTTTGGACAGGCACTGTCCGTCTCGCCGATTGAGATCGCACGTGCCGTGGGCGGCATCGCCAACGGCGGCGTGATGATGACCCCGCACTTCTATAAGTCCAGCAAAGGCGACGAGAAGGACTGGGGCGAAGGCGAGCGCGCGATTTCGTTGGACGCCGCATCCCAGGTGACATCGTGCATGCAGACGGTCGTGTCCGAGGGAACGGGCGTTGGCGGCGCGGTTGATGGCTATGACGTGGCGGGTAAGACCGGTACGGCCGAACGAGCCGACGAGAACGGCGGCTACCTCAAGGAGAACTACATGTCGTCCTTTATGGGCTTTGCACCGGCACAATCGCCTAAGGTGCTGTGCTATATCACGCTCGACGGAACGCCGAGCGGCTCAGATGCCGCTGCGGTGCCGTTCCAGTCCATTATGGCCAACGCACTCGACGTGCTGGGCATTCCGCACACGAGGTAGGGGGTTACAATCTTTGGGGCGTGGTTTGTTGTCCCATATGAGGGGTGTTCACATGCCCTGCACCACGCATGCGCGGCGCTGGGATACAATACGCCGATAGCATTATTAGGTTTACAGGGGAGCTGCAATGATAGAGATCGCCGTCAACAACCTCGCGGCCGCAACAGGGGCCCGAACCGTGACGGGAGAAGCCGATCGGGTATGCCGCGGGTGCGTTATCGACTCGCGCCAGGTCGAGGAAGGGACGATTTTCGTTGCCTTTCCCGGTGAAAACGTCGACGGCAATGATTTTGCTTCCCGTGCCGTCCAGTCGGGCGCCGGCGCCGTCGTGATGACGCGTGAGCCCGAGGCCGAGCTGGTCTCGCTGGCGCAGGACAAGGGCTGTGCCATCTTGCTGACCGATGATCCCGAGGAGTTTCTGCTGCGTTTGGCGCACACGTACCGTCTGGAGCTTGGCTGCCTGGTCGTTGGTATTACCGGTTCCATCGGCAAGACGACGACCAAGGACGTGCTCGCCGCCGTGCTCGCCAAGCGCTATCGTGTCTGGGCCACCAAGGGCAATTTCAATAACCTGATCGGCATGCCGCTCACGGTGCTTTCCGCTCCGGCCGATACCGAGGTCTTGGTGCTCGAGATGGGCATGAACCATTTCCACGAGATTGAGCGCCTGTCCCAGTCCGCCAATCCCAACCTTGCCATCGTGAGCAAGATTGGTACCTCTCATATCGGCATTTTGGGTAGCCGCGAGAACATCGCCCGCGCTAAGGCCGAGATTGTCCAGGGTATGTGCGCCGCCGGCGACTTCTTGCCGCTGCTGGTTTTGGGCGGCGAGGACGACTTTACACCGTTCATTCGCGATACGTTCGCCCAGCCTGCTGGTATCGACGTGATGCTGGCCGGCGTCTCGGACGATGATGAGGTCCGTGCTCGCGACATTCGTGTTGATGACGAGGGCCGTCCGGTCTTTACGCTCGATTTTGGTCAGGGCGAGACGATCGATACCATGCTTGCCATCCCCGGCGTACAGTCCGTTCCTAATGCCGTTAAGGCCGCCGCGGTTGCCTATCGCTTGGGCGTGACGCCCGAGCAGATAGATGTTGCCTTTAGGGGCCTCACGATCACCGGTCACCGCCAGGAGATCAAGCGCGCCAAGAGCGGTGCCCGCGTCATCGACGATTCCTATAACGCCAGCGCCGAATCCATGGCTGCTGGCCTCGATCTGCTGTGCTCGCTTTCGTGCACGGGGTCTCGCATGGCGATCCTGGGCGAGATGGGCGAGATGGGCGATGAGGCTCCTCGCATGCATGAGCTCGTGGGCGCCTATGCCGCCGCCAAGAAGCTCGACATGCTGGCGTGCGTGGGTGGTGAGCTGGCCCAGCTTATGGCCGATGCCGCGCGCATGATGGGTATGGACGAGGACCGCATCCAGGTGTTCTCCGATTATCAGCAGGTGCTCGACCGCATGGGCGGCGCGCTTGAAAAACATGATGTTGTACTGGTCAAGGGTTCCCGCTTTGTTGAGCTCGACCGCTTTGTGGAAGGTGTGTGCTAGCCCATGTTCGGCAATCCCTCGTATCCAACGTATCAGGCTTTTTTGGGGCTTGGCATCGCCGCCGCCATTGCGCTGCTGCTCATGCCGTGGTGGATCAAGCTGCTCAAGGTCGAGGGTATCGGCCAGCAGGTTCGTGCCGATGGCCCCAAGCGTCATTTGGTTAAGCAGGGAACGCCCACCATGGGTGGCGTTGTCATCCTCGTCGCGATCTCGCTGACCTGCCTGCTGATGGGCAAGCTCACCACCGAGCTCGTGCTCGTGCTCCTCGCCACGCTGGCGACCGGCGTGCTGGGCCTGATCGACGACCTGACCTCCGTTACGCATGGTCGCTCGCTCGGTCTGACGCCTCATGCCAAGATGATCGGCCTAACCATTATCTGTGTCACCTTTACGGTACTTGCCGTCAACTGGTGCGGCGTCGCCCCCGAGATTCGTTTTCCCGGCGGCCTGACGATTGATCTCGGTGTTCTTTCGACCACTATCTGCGGCCTTTCGTTCCCGTGGCTCTACATTGTCTTTTGCTGGCTGATGATTGCCGGTCTTTCCAATGCCGTGAACCTGACTGATGGCCTTGACGGTCTTGCTGGCGGCACCTCCATGATCGCCATGCTCGCCATGGCTGCCATGGCGTTTTTGCACGGAGACGTGAACCTGTCCATCTTCTGCACCGCGTGTGCCGGTGCCTGCTTGGGCTTTCTGTGGTTCAACTGCTATCCGGCGAGCATCTTTATGGGCGATACCGGCTCGCTTGCCCTGGGCGCCGCGTTTGCCTGCACGTCCATCATGACCAACACCGAGGTCGTTTCCCTCATCATCGGCGGCCTGTTTATCGTTGAGACCCTGTCAGTCATGATTCAGGTTGTCTACTTCCACTTTACGCACAAGCGCGTCTTCCTTATGGCGCCCATCCATCATCATTTCGAAAAGAAGGGCTGGGCCGAGACCAAGGTCGTCATCCGTTTTTGGATTATCGCTGCGGCCTTTGGTGCCGTTGGCCTTGCTCTGTTCTTCCAGTTGGGATAGTGGTCTTTCATGCCTCTTGCTGATGTCTTTAGCCTGCTCGTTTTGGGTCAGGGCAAATCCGGTCTCGATGTCGCCCGCTGGGCGCTGGCACATCCCGAGCGCGTAAGCGCCGTTACCGTGTATGGCGGCGGCACCTCTGAGCCCAATGACGCCACGCGTGCGCTCGAGGCTGCTGGTGCGTCGTTTGTCTATGGGACCGAACAGGTCGAGGGCGCCTATGACGTATGCGTGACGTGCCCGGGCATCTCGGAGTTCTCGGGCTTCTTTAAGGCCGGGCGCGAGCATGCCGCCCAGATTATGGGTGAGCCCGAGTTTGCCTATCGCCTGTCGCCCGATAACTGGATTGCCATCACGGGCACCAACGGCAAGACGACCACCACGTCGCTGACTGATTATCTGCTCAAGGCTGCCGGCGAGGCCAGCGTTGCTGTCGGCAACATCGGCGAGCCGCCGGTCAACGAGATTGACGGCCGAGCCCACAACGAGTGGTTTGTGGCTGAGCTCTCGAGCTATCAGATTGCTACGACCACCGAGCTCCACCCCCGCGTGGCGGTGCTGCTCAACATCACTCCCGACCACTTGGGCTGGCATAAGAGCCATAAGAACTATGCGCTTGCCAAGATCAAACTGTTTGACAATATGGTCGATGACGATCTGGCGGTTGTCGACGTCGAAGACGCCGGCATTCACGAGTTCGATGAGTACATCTACACGCCGGGTCGTCGCATCTGCAAGGTTGCCTTTGACGAGCCCGAGGGCGAGGATGCCGCCTTTGTGCGCGACGGCAAGATGGTCGTGCGCCTGAAGGGCGTCGAGACCCCGCTCATCGCTGCATCCGAGCTCAAGATCTCGGGCCATCACAATGTTATCAATGCCCTGTGCGCTGCCACGGCTGCCCTGGCAGTCGGTGCCGATGTCGATGGTGTCTGCCGCGGTCTGGCCTCGTTCCAGCCGCTCGAGCACCGCGTGGAGCCGTGTGGCGAGATTGACGGTGTGCGCTACGTCAACGATTCCAAGGCGACCAACACCGATGCGGTCGAGAAGGCACTGACGGCATTTCCCGATGACGACGTGATCTTGCTGCTCGGCGGCCATGATAAGGGCACGCCGCTCACGGACTTCGCACGCGTCGTTATGGACAACGTACGCTCGGTCGTCTGCTTTGGCGATGCGCGCGAGCGCTTCACCGCCGCTATGGACGAGGCCGATGTCGATGGCGATGTGGATATCGCTCAGGCGGATGACCTGCGCGACGCCGTGGACGTTGCCCGTTCGCTGTCGAGCCGTGGCGATGTGATCTTACTTTCTCCTGCCTGCTCTTCGTTCGATGAGTTTTCGGGCTATGAGGAGCGCGGCCGCGTGTTTAAGGACTATGTGGCCCAGCTTGCCGCTGCGGCGAAATCGCAAATGGAATAGGGGTTGCCGGTGAGAGAGGAGAGCCCCCGACAAGGTATGAGGAGGCCCGACTCGGACCGTGCTTCCTCGCGGCGCAGCACACCGCGTTCCGGTCGCGGCGGGCAGTCGTTTAGCGAACGCTATATTGCCGGCGTTCCCGCCCGTATCATGCGCCCCCGTTTGATATTCATGGCCTGCTTGTTTACCTTGGTATGCTTTGGCCTGCTGATGGTGTACTCGGCGTCTTCGGTCGAGGCGCTGCACGAGAATGGCTCGGCGACGTTTTTTCTGGGTCGACAGGCCGCGTTTGCCGTGGTCGGTGTTCTGGCGCTGATTGCCATCGTGCGCGTTTTGCCGGACAGCTGGTTTGGGGAGGATGTGCTCAGGATCTTCCTCATCGGCATGATAGGGCTACTGCTTCTGGTGTTCTTGGTGGGCAGCGGCAGCCGTGGCGCCACGCGCTGGCTCAACATCGCCGGTATTCAGTTCCAGCCTTCCGAGTTTTTAAAGCCATTTGCCATTGCGTATTCGGCCATCATGCTTGATCGCTTCTTTTCGCCCGGTGGCGACATCAACGAATTCCTTCGCAAGATGGGCATCTACTTGGGCATTTCGCTCTTTCTGATCTTTATCCAGCCCGATTTCGGTACTGTCCTGATCATCCTGTTGACCCTCATGTGCATGGCGTTGTTTGCGGGTCTCGACCCCAGATTTATCATCGGCGTGCTAATCTTCGGCATTCTCGTGATCGTGATTGCGCTTGTTGCAGAGCCGTACCGTATGGTGCGTATTCAGGTTGCCTTGAACCCTTGGGCCGACGAGTATGGTGACGGCTATCAGGCCACGCTTGCCATCATGGCCTTTGCCTCGGGCGGTCTGTTCGGCCGTGGCATCGGCAACTCAACCATGAAGTACTCGTATCTGCCCGAGGCGCACAATGACTACATCCTGGCCATCATTGGCGAGGAAGTCGGTTTTGTCGGAACTGTGCTGTTCTTCTTGGTGTTTGCGATGCTGATCTATTCGGCGTTTCGCATTGCCGAACAGGCGACCGATCGTCGGGGCGCGCTTATGGCGTCTGGCTCCGCGGTCATTCTCGCGGTGCAGTTTTTGATTAACGCGTTGGGCATCCTCAACGTGTTTCCCATGACGGGCAAACCGTTGCCGTTTATTAGCTACGGCGGCTCTTCGATTATTGTGTCGCTTATGCTCGCCGGTCTGATCCTGCGCGTTTCGTACGAGAGCGCCCGTCGCGATGAGTACGACCGTCGCCGCGAGAGCTTTGCCGTTATGGATGAGAGTACCGCCGGCGTGCCCCACGTGCGCGGCGAGCGATCTTCGCGTAACGGTTTTACCGTCCTGGATGGCTCTGCGACCGAGCCGGCAGCCCGCCCGCGTCAGCGAACGGCGCCGCAAGGTCGTCCTCAGCGCCCCACTCCTCGCAATGCGGGCGGCGGATATAATCGAATCGATTTGAACTCGGACCCGTCGGCGCGTCTGCGCACCGACGACCAGGGACCGCGTGTACGAAGGGACTACCATGACCGATAAAATGACCGTTGCTATTGCAGCCGGCGGCACGGCAGGACACATCAACCCCGCGCTCGCCTTGGCCGAAGAGCTGCGTGACCGTGGCCACCATGTTGTGTTCGTGGGCCAGTCGCGAAAGCTCGAGGGTCGTCTGGTCCCCGAGGCTGGGTTTGATTTTGTGCCCATTACGGTCACGGGCTTCGACCGCTCCCGTCCTTGGACGGCGCTGACCTCGCTGTGGCGTGTCAACAAGGCCAAGCGTGCGCTCGCCAGTCATTTCTCAAAGGTCGGCAAGCCCGATGCCGCCATTGGTTTTGGTGCCTATGTCGAGGTTCCGCTGCTGGGGTGGTGCAAGGGCGCGGGCGTTCCGTATCTGCTGCATGAGCAGAACTCTGTTCCGGGCCTGGCCAACAAGATGATGAACTCCCACGCCGCCCGCGTGTGCATCTCGGTGCCGGCAGCGCGTTCGGTCTTTGAGCGCGAAGGTGACCCTGACCACGTGCTCATGACCGGCAACCCCGTACGTCGCTCGGTGATCGAGGGCGATCGCGCTCGCGGCCGCAAGGCACTTGGCGTTCCCGAGGACGCTACGCTGCTGCTCGTCTTTGGCGGTTCACTTGGCGCCCAACACCTCAACGAGCGCGTGGTTTCGCTCAAAAACGAGCTGCTTTCGCGCAAGAACCTCTATGTGTTGCATTCGACGGGTGCCGACGGCTTTGAGGAGACCGAGCGCGCTTTGGCGCTGACGCCCGAGGAGGCGAAGCGTTACCGCGTCCAGCCTTACATCGACAACATGGGCGATATGCTGGCTGCTGCCGATTTGGTGCTCTCGCGTTCGGGCGCATCGAGCGTGGCCGAGATCGCTGCGCTCGCCGTGCCCTCGGTGCTCGTGCCGTATCCGCATGCGACGGCCGACCACCAAACCACCAATGCTCGTTATCTGGTCGACGCCGGGGCCGGCGTGCTCTGCGCCGATGCCGATATCGACGGTTCTGCCTTTGCCGATGAGCTGCTGCACCTGGTCGATGACGCGGCGGCACGCGACGCCATGCGTCAGGCGGCGCGTGGTCTGGCTCAGGATAGGGCCGCCGCTCTTCTGGCGGATGCGGTAGAGGGTTTGCGTTAGTTAGACGGGATATCGTCGGTCGCCCTCGCGCTGATGCGGTAGGTGCGGTACAGTTAACGGGTTACAGGCAGTGTTTACGCAAGGAGTACACGAGCACATGGCTGATTCCCAGACTGCAACCTCCGCGCCCGAGTTTAAGAGCGCCCACTTTATCGGTATCGGCGGCGCCGGCATGAGCGGCATCGCCCTCGTTCTGCACGAGCGCGGTTATGCCGTTACCGGCTCCGACCTTAAGACGTCACGTTATATCCGCCAGCTTACCCGCGCTGGTGTGAAGGTGCATGTGGGCCATGAGGCCGCCACGATCGACGAGGTCAAGCCCGACGTGGTTGTTGTCTCCACCGCTATTCCGGAGTCCAACCCTGAACTCGTGCGCGCTCGCGAGCTTGGTATTCCCGTGTGGCCCCGTGCCAAGATGCTCTCTGCTTTGGGCCACGGCTACACCACCGTCGCTGTTGCCGGCACGCATGGCAAGACCACCACGTCTTCGATGTGCGCCACCATGCTCGACCGCATGGGTCTGGATCCGAGCTTCCTGATCGGTGGCATCGTCGAGGGCTATGACACGAACGGCAAGAACGGCTCGGGCGACTACTTTGTCGCCGAGGCCGACGAGTCCGACAGTTCCTTCCTGTTCCTGAACCCCAACGTGGTCATTGTGACCAACGTCGAGGCCGACCACCTCGATCACTACTCGGGTATCGAGGAGATCGAGGCGACTTTCGCCAAATTCATGAGCCTGGTGGGCGAGGACGGCACCGTCATCGTCTGCGGTGAGGACCCGCATCTGGTCGAGCTCGCCAAGTCGACGGGCCGTCACGTGCTTTCCTACGGCTTTGCCGAGAGCAACGACATCGTCTGCATGCACCCGGATGTCAAGGGCATCCAGAGCGACTTTATCGTTCGCTTTGAGGACGGCACTGAGCACGCTGTGGAGATCAAGAGCAACCCCGGTCGCCACAACATGCTCAACGCCACGGCAGTGCTAACCGTTGCCCATGTCCTGGGCCTCGACGTCGACGCCGCAGCCGAGGCGCTTTCAAGCTTTGAGGGCGTCCGTCGCCGCTTTACCCATGTGGGCGATATTGACGGCATCACCGTGGTCGATGACTACGGCCATCACCCCACCGAGATCAAGGCGACGCTTGCCGCCGCCTCGTCGCTGGGTTATAAGCATGTCGACGTCGTGTTCCAGCCGCACCGCTATTCGCGTTTGCAGGCGCTGTGCGATGACTTTGCCGATGCCTTCGCTAATGCCGATAAGCTGCTGCTCATCGATGTGTTCTCTGCCGGCGAGATGCCGATTCCGGGCGTTACCTCCAAGATGCTCGCCGACACTGTGCGCGCCAAGCACCCCGGCAAGGAGGTCGTGTACTGCTCCAGCCGTCTCGAGCTCAATCGTGAGCTCGAGAAGATGGTAGGTGAGGGCGATCTGCTGCTTACTATGGGCGCCGGCGACGTTACGACCGTTGGCCCTGAGTTCATCGAGTATCTGACTGCCAAGAAAGACGCTTAGCCCCTATGGGTCTGTTTAACGCCGTCATGGCGCTTTCGGGCATGATTGACACGGATGTAGTCGAGGGTGAACGCCTTGCGCGTCATACGAGTTATCGTATCGGCGGCAAGGCCGACCTCTTCGTGACGTGCCATAGCTATCATGCCCTTCGTCGTGCCGTGGCAGTGCTCGATCGTGAGCAGGTGCCGTGGGTCATTATCGGCAAGGGATCTAATTTGCTTGTTGCCGATGCGGGCTATCGCGGCGCCGTCATTTCGCTGGGGCGTGAGTTTCAGCGCACGGTTGTTGCCGAGGACGGTTGCACGCTGACCGTTGGCGCGGGCGTTATGTTCGCGCGTTTGGTCAACGATGCCCTGTCGCGCGGGCTTTCGGGCCTTGAGTTTGCGGTTGGCATCCCCGGCTCGGTCGGCGGCGCCGTATCCATGAACGCCGGTACGCGGACCGAGTGGATAGGTTCGCTTGTCGAGGATGTGGTCACGTTTGACCCGGTATCTGGCATTAAACATTATGCGGGGTCTGAGATTGCCTGGGGCTACCGTGAGTGCAGCCTGCCGCGTAACGAGATTATTCTCGAGTGCGTGCTCAAGCTCAAACCTGCGCCCAAGGTCGATATTCGCGAGCGTATGGAGCGGTACCTGACGCGGCGCAAACGCACGCAGCCCATGGGTCGCGCTTCTTGCGGGTCGGTCTTTCGCAATCCGCCCGACGCGAGTGTTGGCAAGCTGATTGAGGATTGTGGATTAAAGGGTTTTTCGATTGGCGGTGCGGAAGTTTCGCCCGTACACGCTAATTTTATCGTTAATAACGGTACCGCCTCGGCCGATGACGTGGCCGCGGTTATCAGGCATGTGCACGGAAAGGTGAGGGAGGCGTATGGCATCGAGCTCAGACCGGAAGTTAAATTCCTCGGCTTCTAGAGCATCGAAACCTACCTTCCGCCGCGCCGGAGGGCGTTCCGGCGCACCCGTCCAGTCTCAACGTAAACCCTCTGTGTCCCCCAAGCCTGCTGGATCCGTACGGTCCGCTAAGCGTCCGGTCGTCGGCTCGCAACTTGGTGGACGCCCTGTCGCAAAAAAGACGGTTCACCCGGCTCCGCGCCCCTCGGTGACGTCCAAGCCGGCGATGGGTGCCAAGCCCTCTCGCCCCATGGTGACGCCCAAGCCGTCGCTGGGGGCTAAAGTGACGCATTCCGGCCGTACGTTGGGCGCTGCCAAGCCGCGCTCGTTGACGTCGGTGCCCGCCACGAAGGCGTCTGCGACCAAAAAAGGTATCAATCCGCTGTCGTCTCTTGGCGCCATGGCGAGTAAGACGTCCGATGCCGCTTCTGCCGTTAAGGGCAAGGGCAAAATCGTGGGCGGTATCTTGGCGGCTGTGGCCGTGCTTGCCGTCGTTGCCATCGTCGTTATCAATTCCGGCCTGTTTGCCGCTACCGATATTCAGATCGAGGGCAGCGAACACGTGACCAAGCACGATGCCATACAGCTGATCAACGTGCCCGAGAACACATCGCTCTTTAACGTAAATCCCGACCAGATCGCCGAAGACCTCAAGCAGAACCCGTGGGTCTCGGGCGTGGACGTTCAACGACAGTTTCCCCACACGCTCGTCATTACGCCGACGGAGCGCAAGGTTACCGCGATCGCTTATATAAGTTCCGACGATCTTGCCTGGGCCATCGGCGACGATGACACCTGGATCGCACCGCTTTCGACCTCTGTGGAGGTGGACGACCAGGGAAATGTCGTCACTTCGGGGGAGGGCGCCAACACATTGAGCGGTATCGATGCTGCGTTGGCGCTGGCCAAGCATTACGGAGCCGTGCTGCTCACCGATGTCTCGGCCGATGTCGAGCCGGTCTCGGGGCAGGCTGTTTCTTCCAAGGCCGTTAAAGCGGGCCTGGATTACGTGCGTGGTTTTTCCGGCGAATTCTTGGCGCAGATCAAAGATATTTCCATACCTTCGGTCGAGGCCATCTCGGCGAATCTTGATAATGGCGTTGAGGTCTCGCTGGGCGATTCTGACGATATCGCCAAGAAGGAACGCGTCGTGACCAAGCTTCTGTCGCAGGTAGAGGGCGTAACCTACATTAATGTTCGGTCCCCCGGCAACTATACGTTTAGAAACGCACCGACCGCTTAGCGCCGTTCGTGGCTTTGTTGAGGGGCCATACCACGCCGTTTATCTGGTTTGTTTGGTTTTCACGGTCAATTATTTGACTGATACGTTCATAATGTGCAAACATAATACGGTTTACCTTTGCATTTACTTTCAACCTGAAGGTTAATGTGCGCAGGGGTCAACCCATGCTATGGCTATAACCTTTGTTCGGAGGACCGACATGCACGAGACAGAGATCAACAACTACCTTGCCGTCATTAAGGTGGTCGGCGTCGGCGGCGGCGGTACCAACGCGGTCAATCGAATGATCGAAGAGGGCATTCGCGGCGTCGAGTTTGTTGCCATCAACACCGATGCTCAGGCACTCGCGATCTCTGATGCCGATATCAAGGTCCACATCGGTACCGACCTTACCCGCGGCCTGGGCGCTGGCGCCAACCCCGAGGTTGGTCGCAAGGCTGCCGATGAGTCCCGCGATGACATTGCCGAGGCGCTCGCTGGCGCCGACATGGTGTTCATCACCTGCGGTGAGGGCGGTGGCACCGGTACCGGCGCTGCTCCCATCGTTGCCGATATCGCGATGAACGAGGTCGGCGCGCTGACCGTCGCCGTCGTGACCAAGCCCTTCACCTTCGAGGGCCGCAAGCGTAAGAAGAGCGCCGAAGAGGGCATTAAGACCCTTTCCGATTGCGTCGACACCATGATCGTTATCCCTAACGACAAGCTGCTCGACATCGCCGAGAAGAAGACCACCATGCTCGAGGCCTTCGCTATTGCCGATGGCGTCCTTTCCCAGGGTACCCAGGGCATCACCGACCTCATCACCGTCCCGGGCATCATCAACCTGGACTTCGCCGATGTTAAGACCATCATGAAGCAGGCCGGCACCGCCATGATGGGTATCGGTACCGCTTCTGGGGATACTCGTGCCGTCGACGCCGCCCAGCAGGCTATTTCCAGCCCGCTTCTCGAGAGCTCTATCGATGGTGCTACGCGCGTCCTGCTTTCCATCGCCGGCTCCAAGGATCTGGGCATCCAAGAGATCAGCGACGCCGCCGACGTTGTCGCCAATGCTGTCGACCCCGAGGCCAACATCATCTTCGGTACCGTTGTTGACGAGTCCCTGGGCGACCAGGTGCGCATCACCGTTATCGCTACGGGCTTCTCCGACTCCAACGTCAACCGTCAGGACGAGCTCTTCGCTGCCCAGCAGTCCCAGAGCAAGGCTGCTGCTTCTGCTGAGCCGCAACGCACTGCTCCGGCTGCCAGCCCCGCTCAGGCTGCCCCGACTCGCAACGTCGGTGGTACCGAGCTGCCCAACTTTGGCAACGATCAGTTTGAGCTTCCCGACTTCCTCAAGCGCGGCAGCTTCTAAGTCGTTCTTCGCATTGTTTTGCACAGGGGCGCGTCCGTATGGATGCGCCCTTTTGTTTCTCGTTTGTAAACGAAAGCCCCCAATCTCCTTACGTTCCCTTTACGTTTGGTCCCTACCGCTGCGGGTATCCTTTTAAAGAAGTATGGCAGCCGTATGACACGGACTGCTGCGGCTTCGCCGCGATACTTGTGTTATTAGGAGGCTTTAGTATGGCAGCACGTGCGGACAACGTTTCGCGTGTCGACCATGATGGAGTTACGTTGGTAGAGGGCGCGACGCACGATGTCCGCTTTGCCTTTACCGAGCGCACCGGTGGCGTTTCCGAAGACGCGTACTCCTCGCTCAATCTGGGCTCGCATGTAGGCGATGACCCCTTTGCCGTTCAAGAAAATCGTCGCCGCGTACTCGAGGCCATGGGCGCCGCCGAGTGCGAGCACAACTTGCTTGTCCCCAATCAGGTACACGGTGACCATGTCGTGACGGTGACCTCGAATGGTGCCGATGATCTCGAGAACATTCGCGAGCAGATTGCCGAGGGCTGCGATGCCATCGTCTGTACGGCCCATGAGGTACCCGTGCTGCTCTGCTTTGCCGACTGCGTTCCCGTGGTGTTGGTGGCTCCCAACGGCTTTGCCGTGGTGCATTCTGGCTGGAAGGGCACGATTGCGCGCATTTCCGCCAAGGCCAGCCAAGCACTCTGCGAGGCGGCTGACTGCACGCCGGAGGACATCTCTGCCTATATTGGGCCCCATATCCTGGGTGACGAGTACGAGGTTTCCCAGGAGCTCATGGACCGCTTTGCCGCTGAGTTCTCGTGCATTGATGCGGGCGCTTCCCGTATGCTCGATCTTTCCGCTGCCATTTGCGAGGCGCTGGTAGATGTCGGTGTCGACGCGGATAATATCGTGGATACCCAGCTTTCGACCGTGCGTCAGAATGACCGCTTTTATTCCTACCGTAATGAGGGCGGTACCTGTGGGCGCCATGCTGCGATCGGCGTGATGCTATGAGAAAGATCGTATCGGCCCTGAGCGCTGCTGTGCTAACGCTTACGCTGTGTGCCTGTTCTTCGGGATCTTCTACCTCTTCCATTACCGTCGCCGGCTCCACGACCTGCCTTCCTATCGCCGAGATTGCGGCCGAGGGCTTTAAGGAGGAGACCGGCATCGACGTGCTCGTTTCCGGTTTGGGTTCTTCCGCTGGCATCGAGGCCGTCAGCGCCGGCACAGCCGATATCGCCAGCTCCTCCCGTGGACTCAATGCCGACGAACAGGATCTGGGCCTGACTCCCATCGTCATTGCCCACGACGGTATCGCGGTCATCGTGAACGACGATAACCCGGTCGATAACCTCTCGACCGAGCAGCTCCGCGATATTTACGCCGGCAAGATCACCAACTGGAAAGAAGTCGGCGGAGAGGACCTGAAGATTCAGGTTATCAACCGCGACGAGGCGTCCGGTACGCGCGAGGCCTTCCGCACTATCGTGATGGACGGCACGCCGTTCGATCGTCGCTCGGCCGTTCTTTCGGGCACGGGCCAGGTACGCGATGTCGTGTCCCGCTCGCGTGGCGCCATTGGCTACATCTCGCTGGGTTTTGTCGAGAGCCTCAATGCCAAGACCTCGGTTAAGGCCGTTTCGGTCAACCATGTCGAGGCATCCGAGAAGACGGTCGCAAGCGGCGGCTATCCCATCTCGCGTGACCTTTACTTCTTTGTGAAGGGTACGCCTTCGCAGCAGGCGCAGGACTACATTGACTATGTGACGTCCGAAAAGATGGACAAGCAGATTCGCGAGGCGGGCTTTATTCCCGTCACCAACGACGGAAAGGGGAGTGAGTAGCGTGGAAGCACAGGAAACCTCCCAGATTGAGCAGGAGACTCAGGCGCCCAAAAAGCGTGAGTTGGCGTTGGTGTCGCGCAGCACCTATCTTAAGGAGAAGGCGCTGCAGTGGATCTTCTTTGCCTGCGCGTTCTTGGCGGTCGTCACCGTCATCCTGATTTTTGTCTTTACCACGTACTCGGCGCTGCCGGTCTTTACCGACATCGGTCTGGCGGACTTCTTTAGCTTTACATGGGCACCCTCTGAGGGCCACTACGGCATCATGTCGCTGCTGGCGGGTTCTGGTCTGGTGACGGTCGGTGCGCTCGCCATGGGCGTGCCCCTGGGTGTGGGTACGGCCGTGTATCTGGTCGAGATTGCCAGCAAACGCGTGCGCAGGCTCATCAGCCCCGCCGTCGACCTGCTGGCGGGCATCCCCTCCATCATCTACGGCTTCTTCGGCATGGTCATCATCCGTCCGTTTATCGCGCAGCTGACCGGCGGTCTTGGCTTTGGCGCGCTGACGGCGTGGTTCGTGCTCGCCATCATGATCGTCCCCACCATCACCACGCTCACCATCGATGCCCTCAACTCCATCCCCATGGGCATCCGCGAGGCATCCTATGCTATGGGCGCCACCAAGTGGCAGACCATCTATAAGGTCGTGCTGCCCGCAGCCAAGCTGGGTATCGTGGACGCCATCGTGCTGGGCATGGGGCGCGCTATCGGTGAGACCATGGCCGTGCTCATGGTCGTGGGCAACGCTCCGGTCATCCCGGACAGCATCTCGAGCCCCATCTCGACGCTCACGAGCCAGATCGCGCTCGACATGAGCTATTCCTCGGGCCTGCACCGCTCGGCACTGTTTGGCATGGGCGTGGTCCTGTTTATCATCTCCGCTGCACTGGTGGGTATCGTCCGCCTGATTTCCAAGAAGAGGGGGTAGGCTATGTCCGATTCCGTTGACACGATGGTCGATACGACCTCGTCGCGCGAGCGCATCAAGCGTGCCCTTTCCCATGGCAAGAAGGGCCGCATCAACAAGGACCTCTCCAACAAGATCATGCTCGGCGTGTTTCGCGCCGCGGCCTATATCACCACGCTGGTGCTGATCGCCATCATCGCCTACGTGGTCATCAACGGCCTGCCGCATATCTCGCTCGACTTTATCTTTGGCTGGCCGCAGGGCGTCAACGCCGAGGGCGGCATTTGGCCCACGATCGTCTCGACCATCTACGTGACGGCGCTCGCCATGCTTATCTGCACGCCAGTTGCCGTCCTGGCTGCGGTCTATCTGGCCGAGTACGCCAAGCAGGGCAAGGTCGTCGACATTATTCGCTATGCTGCCGATGCCCTGGCCTCGGTGCCCTCCATTGTTATGGGCCTCTTTGGCTACGCCTTGTTTGTCGAGGCCATGGGTCTGGGCCTTTCGATGGTCTCGGCCGCCCTGGCGCTGGCACTTCTGATGCTGCCCATCGTCATGCGTACCACCGAGGAGGCAATCCGCGCCGTTCCGCGCTATATCCGTTGGGGCGCATATGGCCTGGGCGCCACCAAGTGGCAGGTCGTCTCCAAGATCGTGCTTCCTTCGGCTTTTGGCCGCATCGCCACCGGCATCGTGCTTGCCATCGGCCGCGCCATCGGCGAGACCGCCGTGGTGCTCTACACCATGGGTCAGGCCATCAACCTGCCTATTTCGCCGCTCGATTCCGGCCGCCCCATGACGGTTCACCTGTACCTGCTTGCCAACGACGGCATCAACATGAACGCAGCCTATGGCACCGCGCTCTTGCTGATGGTGATCATTTTGGCCTTCAACCTGTTTGCGCGCTTCCTGTCGCGCAAGCGCCGCTAGTTAAGGAGTCCCATGTCCGTCTATCAGTCCGCTCCCACGCTGGAGCAAGCGGCCATTACGGCCAAGGATTTCAACTTTTGGTACGGTGACTTTCATGCGTTGACGGGGCTCGACCTCAACATCGCCAAAAACGCCATCACCTCCTTCATTGGCCCATCGGGCTGCGGCAAATCGACGTTTTTGCGCTGCATCAACCGCATGAACGACCTGATCGAGGGTACGCGCGTCGAGGGCACCATGACGCTCGACGGCAATGATATCTATGCCGAGGGTGTCGACCCGGTCGACCGCCGGCGTCGCGTGGGCATGATCTTTCAGCAGCCCAACCCGTTTCCTAAATCCATCTACGAGAATGTCGCCTTTGGCCCTCGTCTGCAGGGCGTGACTAGCAAAAGCGACCTCGATGACATCGTGGAAGAATCGCTCAGGCGCGCCAACCTCTGGAAAGAGGTATCCAATCAGCTCAACAAGGATGGTTTGGCGCTCTCGGGCGGTCAGCAGCAGCGTCTGTGCATCGCGCGCGTGCTTGCGGTGCAACCCGATATCCTTCTGATGGACGAGCCCTGCTCCGCCATCGACCCCACGTCCGTCTCTAAGGTCGAGGATCTGATGGCCGAGCTAGCGCCCGAGATGACGATTATCATCGTCACGCATTCAATGCAGCAGGCAGCTCGTATCAGCGACTACACCGCATTCTTCTTGCAGGAAGTTGCCGGCGAGCCCGCCACGCTCATCGAGTATGGTCAAACCGACGCGATCTTCACCAGCCCGGTGGACTCGCGGACGGAAGACTATATCACCGGCCGCTTTGGCTGATCGGCGCGACTAGTCCCAAGCCGATCGGACCTGGTCCGGTGCGTATTCACTGTGCGGGCGGCATGACCGCACCCAACTGATTGGAGTGAACCATGCGCAAACTGTTTTCCCGTCAGCTCATCGAGGCCCGCCACGAGATGCTGAGCATCTACGAGGCCGTCGACCTGGCCCTCCACGATGCCGTTAAGGCCTATGTGACCGACGACCGCAAGCTCGCCACCAAGACCAAGAATCGCACGCTTTCGATTGACGCGCGCTGCGCTAACTTGGAGGCCGTGTGCTACAACCTGATCGCCACGCAGTCGCCGGTCGCCTCCGACTTCCGCTTGCTGCAGACGATCATCTACGTCGACTTTAACCTGCAGCGCATGACCGATAAGGTTCGCCAGATCTGCCGCGCCACGCGTCATATGATCAAGGCTGACATCTCGCTGCCCAAGGAGCTTGTCGGTACGGTCGAGGCCGAGGCTGAGGCCGTCTACCAGGTGTTGGGCTCTTCGCTTTCTGCGCTCGTCACCAATGACATGTCCATCATCTGCAACTTGGCCGTCGAGGACGAGCCGGTGCACGCCGCCTACGAGAAGTTCTTCCGCACCTTTAACCGTATGGATACGGGCGACTTTATGGACGACGACAGCAACTATGACGATCTGCGCCGCGCCATCATGGTTTCGCGCTACCTCGATCGCATCGCTTCGATTTCCATCGATGCCGCCTGCCGTCTGACCTTCCTGTTGACTGGTCAGCGTATGAATGCCGGCGATATCGCCCGCACTGATGAGGATGAGCTCGAGAGCATGCGCGTGCCTTCGGGCGAGGGTGTTATCATGAGGCCCGCCGTCGACGCGCGCTACGTTGCCAAGGTGCCCGTTAACGAGGTCAGCGAGGGTCTTCGCTACCTGCTCGATCATCTTGAGGACGAGGACGATGGCGAGGACGACGAGGAGTAAGTAACCCCGTTCATCGAAAGATTGTAAATACCTAAGTGAGCGCGACCTTGCACATGCGGGGCCGCGCTCTTGCGTTAGCATGGGACTACTTGTTTGGCTGTCAGCGGAGGCGATTAGCAATGGATAACTATTTGGACTTGATGCGCGCTCGCCGCGAGCGGATTCTGGAACGTTTTTATGCGGCGCTCGATCGCGCGGGCCGCCCCCACGACGCCGCGCGCCTCATTGCCGTGTCCAAGACCGTTGGTGTCGATGAGACCGTTGCCGCCATCCAGGCGGGGTATCGCCATTTTGCCGAGAACCGCCCGCAGGAGCTGGTTCGCAAGCTCGCGGGTCTGGCGGAGCATCCGGAGCTGCCCGAGGTGCGCTTCGATATGATCGGCAACCTGCAGACCAATAAGATAAATGCGGTGCTGGGCTCAGCCGAGCTGATTCACTCGGTGGGTTCGCTGCATCTGGCGCAGGCGATCTCGAGCCGTGCTGTCCGCAAGATTGGGGCAGGCGAGCTTGCCGGCCCTCAGCGTGTGCTCATTGAGGTCAATGTGAGTGGTGAAGAGTCGAAGGGAGGCTTTTCGCCCGATGAGATTCGCGCCGCCGCGGGTGAGCTTGCGGAGCTTGAGGGAATTTGCGTGCAGGGGCTTATGACTATGGCGCCCCGGGGGAATAAGGATGTGGCACGCCGCACCTTTGCGGGGCTTCGTGAGCTGAGGGATGAGCTGGAGGCGGCGCATCCCGATTTGAACCTGCCTGAGCTTTCCTGCGGCATGAGCGAGGACTTTGAGCCTGCCCTTGAGGAGGGCTCTACACTCGTTCGCCTGGGCAGGGTAGTATTTAGCCCGGAGTTTGCAGTAAAATAAGGCTCTGAAGTGCGCACTGATTATCGGGGCGCCTGCACTAAACCGCGAGAGGACACAACCATGGGCTTCCTTGACGAGATTAAAAATAAGATGCACCTGGGCGGCCAGCAGGGTTACGACCAGGGTTATGGCCAGGACGACGACTACGGCTACGATGACGGCTACGACGATGGCTATCAGAACAACGGCTACAGTGGTGCTTCGGGCGAGGGCTTCTACACCCAAGACGAGCCGAGCAACGGCCTGCTTGGCCAGACGCGCCGCGGTGAAGCTGAGTCGGTTGCCGTGTATACGCGCTCCGGTCAGCTGGTCGGCGATGACTCCCGCCATGCCACGACGTATAACCCGCCTTCGCGCTCGCAGGACAGTGTTGCGAGCGGTTATCGTCCTGGTGCCTATGACACGCCGTCGAGCTACGCCGAGAATACCCGCGCCCGTGCCGCCGCTGCACCCGCGCCTGCACCGAGCGATGCCTCGGCCTATGCGAGCAATATCATCAACGCCACGCCGCAGCTGCCGGCCTATGTCCTGCGCCCCGAGAGCTATGACGACGTGGAGACCGTGGTGCGCCGCGTTCGCACCAAGCAGCCTGTCGCACTGATTTTTGTGGGCGTACGCACCGAAGTTGCCAAGCGCGTCTTGGACTTCTCTTACGGCTTTGCCTGCGGTCTGGGTGCCACGGTCAAGGAGGTGGGCGACCGCGTGTTCATGGTGCTGCCCGCCGGTTGCGAGGTCAAAGATTCCGATCTCAAGAAGCTTCGTGCCGACGGCTACCTTAAGTAAAGACAAGACGAGGAGATTCCCATCAACATCTACACTATCGTCCAGCTGGTCAACACGCTGTTCAACTTCTATTCCACGCTCATTGTCGTCTACTGCTTTATGACGTGGATTCCCATGAAGCAGGGTGGTTTGCTTCAGGATATTGCCGCGGTGCTTGATAGCGTGTGCGGTCCGTGGCTCAACCTGTTCCGTCGTTTCATCCCGCCGATGGGCGGTATCGATTTTTCGCCGGTCGTTGCGATTATTGCGTTGCAGTTGGTGCAGAGGCTGGTTCTGCAGCTTCTTATAGGTATACTCGTGTAGAACTGACTTAGTAACTTACGTCGGGCGTGTAGCGCCGAGGCGATGAAAAAGGAGACTTGTTATGGCTATTACCCCTGCAGACATCCAGGCTCAGACTTTCTCTGAGGCCAAGCGTGGCTACGATCCTGCTGAGGTCGACGTCTTCTTGGAGACGCTGTCTTCCGAGGTTGACGCTATGCTCGCTAAGATCGTCGACCTTAAGGGTCGTCTGACTGCTACCGAGCAGCAGCTTGCCGATGCGCAGGCTCAGCTTGCCCAAGCTCAGGATGCCACCGCCCAGGCCGTTCCTGCCGCCCCCGTGGCTGCTCCCGCCCCTGACTTCTCCGCTCAGGAGCGCCAGATTTCCGCTGCCCTGATCGCTGCCCAGCAGACCGCTGAGACCATCGTCAACGATGCCAACGAGAACGCTGAGCGTATCCGCAACGAGGCTGACGCCAAGGCCCGCGAGGTTATCCGCCAGGCTCTGACCGAGAAGCAGGCCGAGCTCGAGGAGATCGATCGTCTCAAGGCTTCCCGTGAGGAGTTCAAGGCAGAGTATCTCAAGCTCATCCAGCACTTCATGGACGATGCCCAGAATTCCTTCCCGGCCGATCTGATGGCCTCCACGCCGGTCGGTTCTGCCGCTTCTCCTGCAGTGACTGTTCCCGCCGAGCCGCTGCCCGTCGCTGACCCGGTTGTCCCCGTGGCCGATCCCTTCGCCCCGATCGACAACTTTGCTGCCGACGACCTGGACTAACATTCGGCCTACAATTTAGTGCCTAGAAAGGACCCGCAGCTTGCGGGTCCTTTTTTATGACTGTGCAGGGGCGCGCAACATAAAAAACCGAGCCCTGCACATTGTGGCGCAGAACTCGGCGAATGGGTGAGCGGTAAAAGGTAGGTTTTAGGGCATGTGCCAAAAAACTACTTGAGGAGGAAGTTGGGGAGGGGAATGGTACGGGCCTCGCGATGCTCGGGGTCGGCGATGTGGTCGGCAGGATAGCCACAGACAAGCATGTGATAGGGATAAACGCCCTTGGGCAGATTGAACTGCTCCTGTGCCACCTCTGGCTTAAAATGGCATACCCAGCACGTTCCCAGGCCCTGCTCGGTGGCCTCCATCATCATCTGATCGCAAACGATGGATGTATCGATTTCGCTGGAATTCATCTGATCATACGGGCGCACCCAAGCATCATCGGTAACGCTGCAAATAAGGAAGATAAGCGGAGCGCCAAAGATAGACCCATCACGAGCAAACCGAGGCTGACAAGCAGCAGCCTTCTCCAGAAGCTCAGGCGTATCCAACACCATCACACGGGTTGGATGATTATTACAAGCAGAAGGAGCAATACGCCCAGCCTCAACAATGGCATCCACCACAGCCTGCTCAACAGAACGATCCTCAAACTCACGACAAGAATACCGACCCCGAGCCAGATCCAAATAAGACATACAAGCCCTCCAACAATTAAAAATCAAACAAACCCAAAGTAACCCAAACAGTACCCAAGCAGCAATCAGCCAAACGCTCATCGAGGGCCAAAGTGTCTGAACGGATACCAAAGGTCCCTTCAGCCAAACCCCCATTGCGCTATAACTATCAGCCAAAGTTCCCAATGGTGGTACGTAAGGGAGCGGACCCGGCCACTAATAACCTTTTGAACGACTCTGCTTGCAGCCGGAGTGAAAAAGGTTATTAGTGGCCGGGCCCGCGACCGCCGGGACACGTACCCCCAATTAACTGTTCTTCATGACAATCGAATCCACAACATCGGCCACATTCTCACAGCAGTCAGCGCAGTACTCCAGGAAGGCGTACACGTCACGCCAGGCGATGACCTCGAGCGGGTCCTTGCCGTTAACGTGCAGGTTGCGCATGGCGTTGATATAGAGCTCGTCGGCTTCGGACTCGATGGTGTTGATCTGGATGACGAGTTCGCGCAGGGTCTTGGACTTGCGGTAGTTGGGCAGCTCGACCATCAGGTCTTTCATGGCGCGGCAGGCGTCAGTCACCTTGTGGGCGATGACGATGGCGTCGGGATGGATGCTCTGGATGTTGGTGAAGTAGACGCGCTGCACGACGCCCTCGATGCGGTCGAGCACGGTGTCGAGTGAGCAGCTCATCAGATCCAGATCCTCGCGCTCGAGCGGGGTGATAAAGGCGGTGAGCAAGGCGTCCTCAAGCTCATGGTGCTTCTTGTCGGCCGCATGCTCGATCGCGTGCATCTTGTTGAGCATATCGTGAATCTTTGCGGGATCGAAGTTCTCGAAAATCTTGGTGAGCAGCTCGGCGGCCTGGACGGCAAGGTCGGCGCAGGCGACGTAGTTGTCGAAGTAGAACGAATCGGGTTTCTTTGCCATGGGTGGGTCCTTTCGAGGCGAAGACGGGTGGGCGAGGTAATGCAGTCCGGATGGACGTTCGGTTTGACTAGAGGAACATCATGAACAGCTTGGCCATGACAAAGCTGATGAGTCCGCAGGCGGGGAAGGTGAAGAACCAGGTGAACATCATGTCTTTGACGACGCCGAAGTTGATGGCTGAGAGGCGCTTGACGGCACCGACGCCCATGATGGCGCAGGTCTTGATGTGTGTGGAGGACACGGGGATGCCGGTAAGGGTGGCAAGCAGCAGGTTTGCGGCGCCCGCCAGGTCGGCGGAGAAGCCCTGATACTTTTCGAGCTTGACCATGCTCTGGCCGACGGACTTGATGATGCGCTCGCCGCCCACGCTGGTGCCGATACCCATAGTGGCCGAGCACAGCAGCATAATCCAGATGGGGATGCCTGCATCGCCGACGCTCGTCTGGCCGCTGGCAAAGGCCACGCCTAAAAAGAGCACGCCGATGAACTTCTGTCCATCCTGCGCGCCGTGCATAAAGCTCATGGCCGCAGCGCTCGCGATCTGAGCGTATTTAAAGAAGACATTGGCACGTCGCCTGTTGGCGGCGGCGAAAAGAATCGAGACGAGCTTGCACAGGACCCAGCCCATGACAAAGCCCAGGCCGATGGAGAGCGCCAGACCGTAGATGACCTTCATCCACTCGTGGACGTTGACGCTGCTCGCACCGCCGAGGGCGATGGCGGCACCGGTCAGGCCGGCGATAAGGCTGTGGCTTTGCGAGGTGGGGATGCCAAAACGCGACGCTGTGGCGCCGTAGACGACGATGGAGAACAGCGCCGCGCATAGGCAGGCGAGCGCCATGGTGCTGTTTCCGCCAAAGTCGACGATATGTGAGATGGTGTTGGCGACGCTCGCGTTAAAGTGCGTCATGATGAGCACGCCGAGGAAGTTGAATGCGGCGCTCATGAGAATGGCGGCGCGGGCGGGCATGCAACGCGTAGTGACGCAGGTCGCGATGGCGTTGGGCGCGTCGGTCCATCCATTGACGAAGATGGCGCCCAACGCGAGGATCACGGTGACGGCAAGGACTGGGTTCGACACAATTTGGCCGAGGAAGGTTGAGAACGTTACGTCCATATATGGGCTTTCTCGAAGTTTGCAGACACGTTACAAAAACATGATAAATCGTATCACCTCCTGCGGGTCTCTTTACCGAGTTCTGATGGGAGAAGTGAACTTTTTGGCACTAAAATTGAATATTAGCCCTGTTGACCGCGGGTGTTCTTTTTGCTAACACGCCATACGGACACGTGCGATTACTACGACACTCCAAAACCACAGTCTGTTCGCTTTACAACATGCAAACATGCGTTCGATAATAGGAGGCATGGAATATCGACAGACAGACGGCAAAACTCGGCGCGTGCACAAGCAGTATGTGGACGTCGTGGCCCGCATCCTCGCGGGCGGACAAGTCGTGCCGGTTACCGTCTGCTGGGTCGACGGTCGCTGCTTTACGATTGACGAGATTGTCTCGTCCACCGGTTTTGGCCTGACGGTTCACGGCATTCGTACGGCGACCTATAAGGTTCGTTTTGGCGGGCATGCGACCGAACTGTATCTGGAAGAACAGGCGCGCGAGCGACCGGATGGCTCGCAGGCTCATCTGATGCGTTGGTGGGTGTGGGCATTCGACCGTACACTCGAGAGTGAACGCCGCAGGTAAGAGTGTGCGGCATTCGGGTACAATGGCAGGAATCTTGTCACCTACGGCGCTGTTGCGGCGCTTTTGAAAGGACGAAATTATGAACGATATCCAGGGTTATCAGAACGGCCCCATCGAGACCGGCGCAAGCCGTGCCAAGGAGATGTCGCCGCGTGCGTACAACCTTGTCATGTCTGCCCTGATCTTTTTGGGCTTTTGCGCCATGGGCGCCGGTGCTTACTTTACGAGCACCATGTCGTTTGCGCGCATGATGATGAGCGGCGCCGCCTTGCCGCTGGTCTTTGGCTCGTTTATTTTGACCATCGTCGGCATGGTCATGATGTCGGCTGCTGCGGGCAAGCAGTCTGTGGGCCTGTCGCTCGCGGGTTACGTGATCTTTGCGAGCACCTTTGGCCTGACCGCGTCGTTTGGCCTTGCCAACTACGACCTGCCCACCATCAATACCGCCTTTATCGCCACCGCTGCCATCACCTTTGTCTTCGGTGCGCTGGGCGTGACCTTCCCCAAGTTTTTCCAGCGTGTGTACGGCATTGGTTTTGGCGTTCTGCTTGCCACGATTCTGGTCGAGATCGTGCTGATGTTCATGGGCGTCTCGCAGTCCATCACCGACCTGATCGTGATCGTGGTGTTCGCCGGCTTTATTGGCTACGACACCTATGTGGCCACGACGGTGCCGCCCACGCTGCCCAACGCCGTGCTCATGGCATCCAACCTGTTCGTGGACATCATCAACGTGTTCCTGCGCATTCTGAACATCCTCGGTCGTCGCGATTAGTGCCAAATTGCAGCGGTGCTTGCCGCGCGCGCAAATCGATACGAAAGGCGGTCCTTCGGGGCCGTCTTTTTTGTACACGGCGGGGTATCATGGATGGGAAAAGCCGATAGCGGCAGAGACCGAGAAAGGTGACCACTTATGGCAGACGTCGACAACAGGAACCGTAATCGCAGGCCCAATCGCGCAGGGCAGCCCAACCCCAAGCGCGAGGCCCGTGCCAAGGCCGCCGAGCGTCACGTGGCGACTGTGTCCGAAGCGTGCGCCAAGGATATTGAGCGCTCGCTTGCCGGTGTGCGCGAGTTCGATGGCATGCCTGCTGGATTTGTCGCGGCGATGAAGGCTAAGGCCCAGGCGGCCGACGCTGCCGAGGAGCAGGTTGCCGAGGAGTCTGAGGCCGCTGAGGTCGAGGCTGCTGAGGTTGCATCCGCAGAGACCGAGGTTACGGCCGAGCCTACACCCGCAGAGGAGGTCGCGGAGACCGAGTCCGCGCTTGCCGTCGAGGAACCCGCTCCGGTCCTGCCCGAGGTCACCGTGCTCGACGCTTCTGCCACGCAGGTCATTCTGGATAACGGCCGAGGCTACGCGCAGTTCTGCGACATGGCCGTGCTCGCTTTTGCCTCGTTCACCAATCCGGGCGGTGGCTACATCCAGGGCTATCTGGGTCAGGAGTCCACGCTCTGTGCCGATTCGTACTTGTACAACGTGCTCGATACGCAGCGTAAATGGTACGGCGAGAACCGTCGCCGCAACATCAACTGCGAGCTGTACCGCAACCGCGCGCTGGTGGTGCCCGCGGTGCGCTTCGACCGCAACCATGTGCACGCCTATGCCGACGTAATCGTCGCCGCTGCGCCCAACGCCAAGCGTGCTCGCCAGGAGTACCGCGTGAGCGACGATGCCTTGCTGGACGCCCTGCGCGATCGCATCCGCTTTGTGCTTGCTATCTGCGACGAGCTGGGTCGCGAGAAGCTCGTGTTGGGTGCTTGGGGCTGCGACAACAACGGCTTTGACGCCGAGGCCGTGGCCGAGCTCTTCCGCAAGGAGCTTGCGTCGGGCGACTTTAAGGTCAAGCAGGTCTTCTTTGCCGTGCCCTCTACGCGCTGGGACGATGACTTTGCCAAGTTCGAGCACGTGCTGGCAAAGTTCCCCGAGCGCAACGAGGAGTCCTATGCCCAGGTTGCCGCCCGCGCCGCAGCCGCTCGTGCCGCCGAGCAGGCCCAGGCAGCAGCCGAGGATGATGAGGACGAGGACGACTGGCGCAAGTACCTGTAAGCGGCGCGCGTGATGTGATATGCCAAGCCGACGGGGGGGATCGCCCCCGTCGGCTTTTTACTGAATGGGGAGTTCAAGATGAAAAACGTTCTGTGCTTTGGTGACAGCAACACCTATGGCTATGATCCGGCGGGCATGCGCGACGGCACCGCGGTGCGCTATGCGCACGATGTGCGCTGGTGCGGCGTGGCCCAGCGCGACCTGGGCGAGGGCTGGCACGTGATTGAGGAAGGCCTAAACGGCCGCACGACGGTGCGCGACGACATGTGCCATCTGGACACCAATCTCAACGGCATCCGCGCGTTGCCGATGCTGCTCGAGTCTCATAAGCCGCTGGATGCGATCGTGATTATGCTGGGCACCAACGACTGCAAGACGGTCTTTAGCGTGGGGGCTGCCGATATCGCTGACGGTGCCATGGCGCTGATTCGCACCGTCCGCGCGTTTCCCTGGACCGAAGCCGCGCCCTGCCCGCGTATTCTGCTGATGGCGCCTATCAAGATTAAACCGCAGATCGCCGATGTATATATGACCGACTTTGACGAGCACTCCGTCGAGGCCTCGGAGCATTTTGCCGAATATTATGCGTATGTTGCCGAACAGTTTGGCTGCGACTTTTTGAATGCCGCCGATTTTGCCGAGCCGGGCGATATCGATTATCTGCACATGATGCCCGAAAGCCACGAGAGCCTGGGCCACGCTGTGGCAGCCAAGCTCAAAGAGATGCTCGGAGAGTAGCGCGGCCCAAAGCGCTACAAAAGTTCCCCTTGCGGCGGCTTGTTTCGTTGGTTTGTCTTGATCTGTAACAGTTGTAAGGCCGAAAACGGGCTAGATGTTACAGATCGAGATTATCGTCTCAGCGGAATTTGAATGTCTCAATCTGTAACAGGTGGACCGAAAAATGGACTCTAACTGTTACAGATCGAGATGTTTGTGGGAACCGCCACAAAAGTGCCTGTCCCCTTTGTGGCGGTTTTTGAGCTGCGAATCTTAATACTGCCACTATTAACCGCGCCCGTTTTACCTGCTTGTTTGTTGGGAAATATCCCAATTTATCCCAAGTGCGTCGCAAACGGAACGCGCCACCTGCTCACGGGAGGGGCGAATATAATGCCGCCCGGACACGCCCGGCAGGGAGTGTCCCATGAGCATCTCCATGAGGTCCCAGGGCATGTGCAACTCCATCTCGCAGATCGTTCGCCACGAGTTGCGGAGGTTCGACCATGGGATGTGCTCGATGCCCTCGGCCTCGCACCACTTCTTCCATCTATGATTGCACATCCCTCGGTTCATGGGCAGTCCGTCCCCGCGATCTGCTAGCCACTCGGAGCCTGCCGCGCGGCGTTCGTCTGCAATTTCGAGCAGGCGCCCGGCGGCATCCGGCAGCACCACGACTGTGCGTATGGACTTTCGCGTCTTGAGTACGCCGTCCGCCGTGGGCTCGATGCCCGCTTGCTCCATCTGGCGCACGAGGTCGACCGTTGCGAGCGTTGTTGATCCTGTCGCGAATGGCATGACCTCATCGGTGCGGATGCCCAGCGACTCACCCGACCGGCATGAGCCAAAGCATGCCATGATGAACGGCGCCTCGAGCGAGGTCCCGTGCAGGCGCTCCAGGATGTCCTTGGATTCGGCAAGCGTGTACAGGCGCTTGGAGCGCTCGCGTGTCTTGCGCGTGGGCATGGTGTACTTCACGGTGGCGGCAAACGGGTCGATGGGCAGCACGACAAAGCCCGACACAGTGCCGTAGATCTTGCGCAGGGTGAGTAGGGCAGTGTCCGCCGTCGCTGCGGGGAGAGTCAGGAGCCATTCCTGCAGGTGCACGGGGCGCAACTGGTCGACCGGCATTGAGCCCCATGTGGGGCCGACGTAGTTCGCCCACGACCTTGTGACGAGGTTACGGGTGTTCGGCGCGAGCGTGCCGGCGGCCACCTGTGCCGCCATGGTCGGCTCGAGCCATGTACCGTATGCCTGGGCGATGGTCGGCACCGGCTTGTCATCGGCGCGCTCTACGTGGATGCGGTCGAGTTCGGTGCACGCCTCGCGGTAGGTACCGTATACCGTCTTGGTTTTACGTTTGCGTCCGCACGGCGTGTTCTCCTGCCATCGGAGGATGTATTTCTTGCCACGCTTGGCCTCGGTGATTGAGCCCCACGCGCGGCGCCTCTGCTTGCGTGTCATATAATGTCTCCAGGTTGCCCGGAGCTATCTCCGTGTTACTCCGGCATCCTTGCTATCACCCCACCGCGCCAAGGTTCCAGCCGTGCGCGGTGGGGTTTCTTTATGTCTGGAGCTGTCAAAGATTCTTTGACAGCTTGGGCGCCCGCTTGGATTTTCCGGAAAAACCTGAAAAACCTGCCGAGCCGTTGATCCCAATCGCGTTGAATGCCGTTGCAGTCTCCAATCTCCATAACCGCTCGATTTACAACAACGCCAATTAGTACGATAATCACGGTAACGAGACGTACCCGCGAAGGAATACGGCTGGGTTCCCGAATGGGAGTAGGCGGTTATTTCCGCTTAGAATCCTTTGCCCCTGGGGTCGTCTCGTTTTGCTTTTTAGCGAGCGCCTGCTTCAGGGAGTCGATTACGTCCGACGGGTTCTCGCGAACCCTTTCCACAATGAAATCAACGGTTTTCATCGAGTATGTGTACGAGCCGTTCCTTCCGACCTCGTGCTTGTAGGCGAGTTCCTTGTTCGACTTGATGTCGTAGAAGTTCAGGAACAGCTTCCAGTCATTGGCGGTGAACAGTTTCGGCTCGCCATTTGCCATGAGTACGATCCCGAGCCTGCCGAGCCTTGAGTTGACATGCTCGAGCACTTTCTTCATCGACAGCGGGTGCGTGTTCTTGGGGTCCTGGAACACCTTCGCGGTGCGGATCGTCCTGTCAGACGAGTTGTCGATGGCGACGGTGAAGTCCGCATTTTTGGGGTTTTTCGTAATTGCCATCTCGGTCAGGAAGACGCACGAGTACCTTTGGTTCTCCTGGAGCTGCTGCTCCTGTTCGATCTCCGACTCATCGAAAAGGAACTTCGAGGCTATCTCGACTGGGTACTTGGCGCGTATTACCTCCGGCGTGGCAGGGTTGGCATTCATCGACAGCATCAGGAAATGCTGGGGGATGATATCCGACATCCTTCTCCCGTGGAACTCGTACATCTTCTCGTCGAAGTTCGTCACGCACGACTGGAACAGGCCAACGTAGATCTGCTCGTATTCCTGGACGATGAAATGCGTGCTCGTGTTGCGCAGGCGGATGATGTCCTCGAGGTTGCGCCTCAACGGGTCCTTGTCGTTCGTGAAGACCTGGGAGATGCAGCGCTCTAGCGTGATCGTCCTGTCGGTGTTGTCCCTATAGTAGACGGCCGATATGCCCCTGTCCGCTATCAGCTTCGCTTTGAGCATGAGCTCCCACGCGTTGCAGATAAAGAACGAGAAGCCCTCGACCCTGTATTTGATGCTCGGTCTGTTGTAAAGCTCGATGGCGAGGACGAAGGCCTCGCTGGATTTATCCAGCAGCCGGTTGTACGTCTGCTCGCAATTGCCTTCCATTACTCTCCCTTCACCCATTTTCGTGACGTTACGAAAATGGGAAACAACTGGCGTTTTGGTGCGTGCCTGCGCCCGCTTTGGTTTTTCCGGAAAAACCTGAAAAACCTAGCCGCGTCGCGGGTCATAATCGTGATGAACACCATTCACGCTCCTGGAGGTACCCATGGCTCGCTATAGCGTAGGCGCATACACGTACGAGGACGATTTCCCCGACACGATGATCTACGACGGGCTCACGGGCATCCCGTTGAGCTTGGGGTACGAACTCGTGTCGCAGGAGCGCGGGGACACCGTGAGGGTCGTCGCCCTGGGCGTGAAGGACGACACCGCGGGCCCCGTCCCGTTTGCGACGCTCAGGCCGTGCGCGTACTCCCTGGCGTCCGAGTACGACGTGCGCGCCGTGAGGTGCCCGCAGACCGGGCAATGGGTCCTCATCGGGTACATGGGCGTCTAGAGGAAGCCCGCGATCTTCCAGCCGACAGCTAGAATGGTTCATAAAAGGTTCCCTCCCATCGATACGCACCCCTGGGTTCTTCGCTTGGCGATAGTTGGGAAGGTCGGATAGGGCGTGCCTACGGGTGCGCCCTATCCTTTTAACTAGTGCCTACGCCCCGAGGAGCGCTGCGAGGGTGCCGATCGCCTTGGCCACCTTGGGGACGAGCCCCGCGCTCTTGGATGCGAGGTCGAGCGCGTCCTTTGCTTTCTCGGCGAAGCCTCCCTCGTCCTTCTCCTCGGCGGCGAACCGCAGGTCGGCGAGGGCGAGCTTCACGGCGGCGAGGTCCTCGGGCGACAGGCCCTGGCTGCTCGATATCTGCTTGATCGTCTGGTTGAAGTCGACCGTGACGGTCGCCTCGACGGTGGCGGTCGCTCTCGCCTCGATCTGGTCGGCAGTCGCCTTGGCCATCATGTAGTCGTACTCCATGCGGTCCCTGTGCGCCAGCAGCAGATCGCGGATTGCCTCGATGGACGTGATGTCGATCATGCCGGGGCTGACGTCGGGCTTCACCCTTGTCCCGGTCTCGCGCTCGATGATTTCCCCGAATGCCGTCATATACCGCGCCACCACCTTCTGCCTGAGACCGGGCGGGTCGCTCTCGATGACCTCGTCGCACAGGTTCACCAGGCGGTCGATTGAATCGTACATTCCCATGTTATCTGCCAATCTCGCAGGTGGTTCCTTTGAATGTCTACGCGGACCTTATTTGATCCGCTTCCAGCCCTTCGATTTCAGGCGCTGCAGCCTGAGCTTGGGACAGCTCGGCCTGGTCGCGTGCCGTCTCCAGGATCTTCGAGCGCCTCTTCTCGGTGCTCTGCCGGTAGCAGGTGATCAGCTCGCCCTCCGCGCCCGCCGGCGCCGTCGGCTTGTCCTCGGGATGCTCCTCGTACCATCCGAGCAGGTCGTTGGGGTCGGTGTGGAGAACCTTCGCGCACTTCCAGAGCTGCTCAATATCGGGAAGGGTCTTCCCTCGTTCCCAGTTGCCTACCGTTTTGATGTCAACGTTCAACGCGTTTGCCAGATCAGCCTGTGAATATCCGTTTTCTTTCCTAGCCTGCTTAAGTTTTAAGTTCATCGTCACCTCCAATATGGGGAAGTATTTACCGAGGATTCTATAGATACACAAAAGAAAAGGCAAGAAAAGCCCTAGTTTGCTATTGCAATCGGGAAAAGATTACCTATACTCTGAATTGCACAGGGAAGAAGTTCCCTATTTCAGAAGGAGGAAAAGATGAAGTTTTCGAAGGACGAGTTCGGAGCGAACCTGCGCGCCGCCCGCGCTCGCGCCGATATGTCTCAGGAGCAGCTGGCCAACAAGGCGGGGCTCTCGGCATCTTCAATCATCGGCTACGAGAACGGCTCGATGGTTCCAGGTGTCGACAAGGCCTACGCCATCGCCCAGGCCCTCGGATGCACGCCCAACGACCTGATGGGCTGGAACACGGACGAGGCCGCATAGGGATGGGGGAAGAGGAATGACAGGCAAGAGCTACGAGCTGCCCGACGACATCACGACGCTGGGCGGCATGGTGACGTGGGCCGACAAGGACGCCGAGTGGCACACGGAGGTGTTCGAGTTTTTGGACGACGCGCGCGACGTGTTCCGCAAGCACGTGCTGTGCGGCGACGTCGCCTACCTGGGGCGCCTTGTCGGGCTAGACCGCAAGCAGGCGCTCGATTTTGCCTACGACGCCTTCGAGATCGACCCCGCGCCGGGTGAGTGGCCGTTCGGGCTGGGCGCCTGCGGGGCTGCGCGGTGACCCGGGCGCTGCTCGCCTCGGCCGTCGTGATGGACGCCGCCGGCTGGATGTGCGCCGCGCAGGGGGCCTACGGCCTGGCGCGGGTGTGCTTCTCGGCCGCCGTGCCGTTCATCGCGGCGTGGGCGCTCGCCTCGCTTCGGGGCTGAGGCCCCTTCCCCGAGGCGGCACCGGTCACGGCGGGCTCCGTTAACCATCCGCCGGGCGTTCCAGCCGGTGCCGTGTCGGGGGAGGGTCCGCCCTACGCCCGACCCAAAAAAAGAGCCTCCCGCAGCGTTAGGACCGTACGCGGGAGGCCGACCTGAAAGGAGGTCATCCATGGATGATACCAGCAAGAAGCCCCAGACGTTTAGAGCACTTGCCGCCGAGCTCAAGTTGCCGCGCAAGCTGCTGTACACGCTCGACGAGGTGTCGCGCGTGCTGGGGGTGCCCTACAACACCCTTCGAGACGAATGCACCGCGCGCAGGCTCACCTACTGCCTGCCCGACGGCCGCTGCCGCGGCTACCTGGTGCGCCCCGAGTGGGTCGACGAGTGGATCGAGGAGGGAACCCATGAGCGAGATTCTTTTGCTGCTTAGCGACCGGGTGTCGGCCTGGTGGGGGACGTTGTCCGAGCGGACGCAGAGCGTTGTGTGCGCCGTCGTGATGCTCGCGCTCTTTGCCATCGCCGGCGCCATCGAGGGGACCGCCCCGAGCGGGATGTACTACTAGTCAGGAGGATATGGCATGCAGTTTGAGAAGAGGCAGGTTCGCTTGGGCGACATCAGGCCCAGCGAGCAGAACCCGCGCGAGGACTTCGGCGACATCGGCGCCCTGGCCCGCAGCATCGAGGCGACCGGCGGCGAGCCGCTGAACCCGCCCGTGGTCGTGGCGGACGGCAACGTGTTCCGCATCGTGGACGGCGAGCGCCGCTACCGCGCGCTGTCGTCCATCTACGGCGAGGACCGCGAGGTGTCCGCGCTGGTGGCGGAGAGCATGGACGAGGCCAACGAGCTCGTGGCCATGCTCGCCACCGACGACAAGCGCCAGCTGACCGAGGCGGAGCGCGCCCGCGGCGTGCAGCAGATGCTCGTGCTGGGCGTCGACGAGCAGCGCATCGAGCGCGCCAGCCGAGCCACCGCCAGGCAGATCCGCGCGGCGCGCAGGCTGCGCGGGAGTATCGAGGGCCGGCAGGTGACGTTGGAGCAGCTTGAGGCCGCGAGCGCCTTCGACGACGAGAAGGACGTTGAGGCCGTGCTGGCGGCCGGCGAGGGCTGGGCGGACAAGGCCGACCGGATCCGCCGCCGCATCGAGCGCGAGGAGGCCAAGGCCGAGGATTACGACGCGTTCGGCGATGCGGGCATCCCGGTCGCGAAGGAAAAGCCTGAGGGGTTCGTCTACAAGGACTGGGCCCACCTCGGCCTCGTTGCCGCGAAGCTCGAGGCGAAGGAGTTTGCCGCCGGCACCGTTGCCGTGTGGAATGACTACTACTGGGAATTCTTCGCTCCGAAGGGCGGCGAGGACGCCGAGCCCGAGAAGACCGAGGAGGAGATCCGAGCCGAGCAGGAGGCCGAGCGCGAGGAAGCCGCGCTCGAGGACATGTACGGGCGCATGGTCGACTTCACCGCGGACGGAGCCTTCGTTGTGTGCGATGGCATTGCGCGGCATGTGCTCGAGAACCGCATAGTTCCGGTTGGATTGTCTGACACGATGGGCGAAGAGCGCCTCCAGCAGGCGCGAGACAGGTTTATGGCACGTCTCGGAGCGACGGATCCCGGTAAGTACGAGGCCGGCTGCAGCCTCATGCGCATAGCCAAGAACATGGCCCAGCTCAACTCCAGCTACTGCGGCGACGACGCGGAGGGGTGGATCGAGCACTGGAACGTGTTCCGCGCCGCAGGCTTTACGCCGAACGATGAAGACGAGTGGCTCAGGGCGAGGGTTCAGGAGAGTTTCAAGGAGGAGAAGGATGAGTAGCGAAGAGCCGAAGATGAAGGTGACGATCGAGCGCGAGAACGTCGAGACCGTCGAGTTCGAGGTGAATGGCCTCGTCTGCGCCGGAGATGAGGATGATGGCGTTTTGGCCTTTGCGGGAGGCTACATGGATCAGCACACCGCTCTCGGGATTATGCGGCGCCTCGTCAGCGAGTCCGTCAGGGTCATGGTTAACCTTGGGATCGATGAGACCGAGGCAAGGGAGCAGGTCATGCTCGCGGCGGTCAGCCCGTTCGACGCCAGCGAGCCGCTCTTTGACATCAATCTCGACGATCGCGACAAGATCACGCACATCGCTAAGGAGCTCGCTACCAGTGCCGACTTCTAGCGAGCGCCGGGCGGTCGTGCAGCGCGGGGAGGACGGGCGCTGGTTCGCCCGTCCTTATATGGGCACCGACCGCGTGACCGGCAGGCGGATCAGGCCGTACAGGTCGTGGGACGCGGAGCTGACGCGCGAGCAGGCACAGGCCGAGTGCGACAGGTGGGCGGCCACGTTCGACCCTTCCTCCGCGCGCGACAGTTCCAAGCGCCTGTCCTCGATGCTCGAGACGTACATCTCGGACCCCGTCAACGGCCTGTCCGACAACTCGGTGGCCACGTACCGCAGCGTGGTAAGGACGATGGTGGAGCCGACCATCGGCCGGCTGCCCTACGACCAGCTTGAGCCCTGGGACGTGTCGGCGGCGTACCGCATGCTGCTCGCCCCCAGGAGTGGCAAGGGGCTGTCGCCCAAGACGCTGCTCAAGATGCACGCGCTGCTGAAGGGCGCCTACCGCTCGTGGCGGCCGGCGCTGGGCCGCGACATCATGCTCGACGTCCCCGCGCCCTCGCCCGACCCCGTGGAGCCGTTCGCGCTGTCCGAGCTCGACACCGACGAGCTCTCCCGGGCGCTGGCCTCCGCCATGTCCTCGCAATCTGCCTCTGCCGCCAACATCTCGCGGCGCACCGAGGCCATGGCGGTCTACCTCGCCCTCAACACGGGCCTGCGCTGCGGGGAGATCTGCGGGCTGCAGCGCCGAGACTGGCGCCGCTCCCTGCACGACCTGCACGTGGTGGGGCAGGCGGTCGAGCACCCCGAGCTGCACCGGCAGGCCTACACCAAGGGCAGGCGCGTGCGCAACGTGGCGCTCGCCCCGGCGGTGGAGGCGCGGCTGGAGCGCCACCTGGAGTGGCAGGACACGTGGCTCTCGCGCAAGGGCCCGGCGGCGCTGGTGGTGACCTTCGGGCCCGCCGGAGCCATCGCGCGCCCGTCCACCGTGACGAGCCGCTTCAAGTCGCTCGTGAGGGACCTGGGGCTGCCGGAGGAGACGGTGTTCCATTCCCTGAGGCACACGCACGCCTCGTGGCTGCTCATGAACGGGTTCGACATGAGGACCATCCAGGAGCGCCTGGGGCACGCGAGCGTCAAGACGACGCTCGACATCTACGGCTCGGTCATGCCGGGCCGAGACCAGGCCGCCGCTGCGGCCTTTACCGATTCGATCTGCGGAGGTGATACGTATGACGATACTTGATTCCCTCGTCGAGGGCGCGCTGTGCCTCGGCAACAGGCGCGAGAGCAACGAGCTGCTCGGCATGATGGTGCGCTACCTCGTGACCGGAGAGGTGCCCGAGCCGCGCACCGACGCCCAGCGGATGGCCATCACGATGATCATGCCGGTCCTCGAGAACAGCCGCGCCAGGGCGGAGGCCGGAAGGAAGGGCGGGCAGAGCAGGGGCAAACGCGCAAGCAAACCAGAAAGCAAACGCGCAAGCAAAACGGAAAGCAAAAGCGCAAGCAAAACGGAAAGCAAACGCGCAAGCGAAGAGGAAGAGGAAGGGGAAGAGGAGTTAGGAGTCTGGATTAACCCCTCAGATTGTGAAAACGAAGGGGGAGGGGGCGCCGAGTTCGTCCCGCCGACCCTCGAGGAGGTCGAGGCGTACTTCGCCGCCAACTGCCTGCGCGGCAGCGCCAGCAAGTTTTTCGACTACTACGAGTCCAACGGCTGGACCAGGCAGGGCTTCCCCATCGCGAAGTGGGAGCCGGTCGCCCGCATCTGGTCCGACCGCGAGCGCGGCTACGACGCCGAGCGCAAGGCCCGCGGCGGGCAGACCTCCCAGGAGGTCGAGCGCGCGGCGGTGTGGAAGCCCGCCGAGACCGAGGACGACGTCATCGCCGCCCTCGAGCGGGAGCTGGGTGAGTCGGCATGATCACCCTCAGGGAGATGCTCGACGGCTTCGACCCCGCAGCCGGCCGGCCGCTCGACGTGACGCGGATCTACATGGCCAACGTCATCAGCGCCGACGAGGGCGCGCGCCTGGCCAAGAAGCAGAAGCTCGACGAGTACCGCGCCCGCAAGCGCGCCAAGGAGGACCTGCGGATGGACATCGCCGCCATCGCAAGGGGCGAGAAGCCGAGCTGGAGGTATGCCAAAAGTGTGCCAACGGCGGCGGGGCAGCTGGGCCAGCAGGCGATGGGGTTCCCGCCGCTAGGCAGTGGAAACGGCGCCGGCGGGGAAGCCCCCGCGGCAAAGAACACCTAATTCTTTTGAGATAGGAGAGTGAGAGAGGTTTTGACCGAGATCTCAGCGGTGATGAGGGCCTACCGCGACGCCCTCGACAGGCACCGGATTCCCTGGGCCGACGACACGTACGACACGGAGCGGGTGGGCGGCTATAGGTTTCGCGTGGAGCGCACCGAGACCATCCTGGACGAGCACAGGGTGAGCGTGGCCTGGGGCTACCAGCTTCTTCCGGGGCGCGAGCCCACGGGCGTGACGATCGGCTACCCGGGCTACCTCGAGGTGACTTACGACCCAATCAGCCCCGAGCCGTTCGTGGCATCGCCGGGCGACATCCTGGCCGACATCTTCGGCGTGAGGGGTGAGTCGCGGTGAGCTACAGGTGCGGCCCCTCCGATTGGATTGACCTCGCCATCGGCAGGCTCGAGGACGTCAAGAGGTCGCTCAGGGAGTGCGACAGGCTGCGACAGGGGTGCGACATCTGCGAGGAGCTGCGCCAGGCGAGGCGATGCCTCAACAAGGCGCTGATCATGGTCGCGGAGGAGAAGGAGATCGTGAAGGAATGGAGCGAGAAATGAGACAGATAAGCGATGAGGACCGCCGAGAAATTGCCAAGGAGCTACGCGAGCAGTTTTACTGCTGCCGGTATGCAGAGGAGTTCACCGAGGGCCTTTACGACGTCTTCAGCCCCGTCCATTACGAGCTGAATCGAGGCTGCTATCCGGATCTTGCGGAGTGCCTTGCGGACTACGTTGAGCCGGCACCCGTCACGGGTTCCACATCGGACGGGTACCACACGTTCGATGAGCTCTACCACCACCGGGCGGTGCTGTTCTCGGTAATCGTGGCCATGTTCCGCGGACGCTCATGGAAGTCGCTCCACCACCATGACGGGAGGTCGCGATGAGATATTGAGTTACAGCAGGTAGATATATAATTAAGGCCGCTGGCGTTGGAGCGCCGGCGGCCTTTGGCAAAGACGCCTCCCGGCATCTTCTACATGGCGTAGAGCATGGTACCACGCGGGAGGTCACATGGATGCACGTGAATATTTGGAGACTGTACGGGCCGCTCAGCGCAGCATCGACCGCCGCCTGGCGGTCATCGAGTCGATGCAGGCGCGCGAGCAGGTGCGCGCCCAGCGCTACGACGCCGTGGGCAAGGGCGCGCACGGCACGGACTTCATGAGGTCCACCGACGACCGGATCGACTACGAGCGCCGCAGTGGCGCCGAGCTGTCCGAGCTTCGACGCGAAGTGGAGCGCGGACGCGAGCTCTGCGCGGGCGTGCGCTCCGCCAACCCCGGCAAGCGCTGGGGCGACGTGCTGGAGCTGCGCTACTGCGAGGACCGCACGCTGCAGGAGATCGCGGGGGCGCTCGGGGTGTCGGTGAGGTCCATACAGGCAGACCTGTCTGCGGCTGTTGACTGGGTGGACCTCACCGGCCTCGCCCGTGCGCGACAAGGGCGAGGAGCTGCCGAGATATAACTTAATAATAGCTAAGATTTATATAGTAATAACTATTAGGATATGCTAATATATAGTTGTCGATAGAAAGAAGGTGACATGCAGAGACGCGAACTGGTCCGCATCCTCGAGGAAGCCGGCTTTATCTCCAAAGGCGGCACCAACCACGAGAAGTTCGTCAAGGGCGACAAACTCGTGCTGGTGAAGCGCCACAGGGAGATCGAGGACCAGATAGCCAAGAGGATTCTGAGACAGGCGGGGCTTCGTTAGCCCCGCCCCTTTGGGGCTACGTCTTGCATCGCCCACGTAAAGGAGACGTGAATGGTTTACGTATGGGAATTCGAATTCTTTGATTCTGGAGGCATGGTCGATGCCGTGCCGTGCGGTTCGCTCGGAGGAGGCGGCACGTTCGGGTCCGACTTGAACGATGCCGTCGCGAGCGCGGCCGACTACCTCGCCTGCATGGTCGACGATCACCTCATGGGCGGGGTCGACCTTCCCGCGCCCGACTTTGGCCATGAGCCACTGAACGGGGGCAAGATCATCGCCATCGCCGTCAGCCGCGAGCTCGGTGACATTCCCGCCGTCACTGCCGCAGATGCCGCCCGCATGCTCGGCGTCAGCTCGGCGAGGGTGTCGCAGCTGATAGGCGCGGGGTTGCTCGACTCGTGGAGGGACGGCACAAAGCGCATGGTGTCCAAGGCCTCCGTCGAGGCCAGACTCGCCGATTCACCCAAGGCTGGGCGCCCGAAAGAGGCTCCCGTCGCCGTATAATACAAGTGCTGGTTCGCGTCAGCATGTCGGCCCCGATCGCCATGTGCGGTCGGGGCCTTTCTCTTGGTTCGCTATTGCATGTCATTACGTGTGATTGCCAACTATTGCATGTGATTGCCGACAATTGCGCGTGATTGCATACGATTGCCGACAATTGCGCGCGATTGCGTGCCGTTGCGCGTTGCGATTGGGATATAACTAGGGTGTCGATTCGCAGCGCCGCCCGCGCGGTGTGCGGGTCGGATGTGCGTGGAAGCACAGATGAGTGGCCGGGGTTCCCTTCAGCAGTTCAGGGACCCCGGCCTTTCTATGGAACGACAACGTAATGAGGTGGGTCCGTGGTCACACGCGAGGCTATCGTCCGTGCCGCCAACAGGTACGACACCGTGATGGCGTGGGCATTCCGCCGCGCCCTGGGCATCGCCCGCCGCGCGGGCGGGCGCAAGTGCAAGGGGGCCGGCAAAGCCGTCGAGCGTCTGCGCTACGCGGGGCTCGAGGAGTGCATGGCCAACCGGGGTCGCTCTCCCGTGGATCGCTAGGCGTGGCCACCAAGACCCGCTACGCCAATGGCCACGCCCGCCGGCAGGTGCGCGCCTGGCTCAAGGCGCAGGGGCTGCCATGCCACATCTGCGGCATGGCCATCGACTACGACCTGCCCGCGGGCGACCCGATGAGCTTCGAGGTGGACGAGATCGTGCCCGTGTCCAAGGGCGGCTCGCCCATCGACCGCGCGAACGTCGCGCCGGCCCACCGGATCTGCAACGAGCGGCGCGGCAACAAGAGCCTCGCCGCGCTCAACGGCTCGATATCGCCGCGCCCCCGCGACGTCGGCTGCTCGACCTCGCTGCCATGGTGACCCGACCCTGGGGGATGGCCCCCTCCCCGGGGCCGAAGGCTCGCCCCACGGCATTGCGCCTTTTTTGCGCAGGCCCCGAAACCGAGTCCATACCGGGAGGTGCATGGAATGTCCACGAAGTCCACGAAGCCGAGGGGCAAGCCCTGGACCGCAGACGAGCGGGAGTTCGTCAGAAACGCGTACCCGGCGCTCGGACCTGCGGCTATCGCGAAGAAGCTCAAGCGGTCGCGCTCGGGCGTGTGCGCCCTCATCAAGAGAATGAAGGAGAGCGGCGAGATCGCGACCGGCGAGTCCACGGGGGAGTCCGTGGGCGCGGGCGTCTCGGCGCCCCCCGCGGACGGCCCGGACGGCCGCCAGGACACGCTCGGGAGGCTCCGGTGGGTGCGGCAGGTCATCGAGCGACAGCTATACGACGCCGAGCCCAGCCAGGCGGCCCGGCTCGCCAAGGAGTACCGCGAGACGCTCGAGCAGATTGAACGAATAGAGGGGGCTGGGGAGGACGGTGGCGACGATGTCATCATCAACGCCGTCTCGGTCCTGCGCGACGTCCTCGGCTAAGCCGAGGCTTCGCCTCGTCCAGCCCTACGAGAGGTCCATCGGCTCCCTCGCGGTCGAGCTCGCCCCGACGATGGGATACAAGCTCGTGCCGTGGCAGGAGCAGCTCGCCCATGACATCGGCGCCGTGGACGCGAGCGGCAAGTGGGTCCACCCGCGTGTCGGCATCTCCATCCCGCGACAGCAAGGCAAGTCCGTCGACATCATCGTGTGGGTCGCGGTCATGGCGGCGCTGGCCGGCTACAAGGTGCTCTGGACCGAGCACAACTACTCGACGACCATGGAGATGGTCGACCGCTTCCGCAAGATCTTCGGCCGCCGCCCCGGCGACACGTCCGAGGGAATCCCGCGCTGGCGCAAGCTCCTGGTCGAGGTCTGCTCCCAGACCGGCCAGGAATGGATGCGGTTCAGCTCCGGCGGCGTCATCCAGTTCTCGACGAGAACCAAGTCCTCGCGCCTGGGCTTCTCCTTCGACATCGTCATATACGACGAGGCCCAGGAGCTCACGGGCATCCACACCCAGGTCATCAACCCGACGACGACGTCCGGCGCCAAGCACAACCTGATGATCGTGTACGCCGGAACGCCGACCCGCGCCGGCAACCCCGCCGAGGTGTTCAAGAACCTCCGGCGGCAGGCATGGGAGGGCGGCGAGAAGGCGTCCGATCTGCTCTGGCTGGAGTACGGCGTCGAGGAGGTCGGCGACATCTGGGACGAGAGCCGCTGGCCGGAGGTCATGCCCTCGCTCGGCTACCACGCCGACATCCGCGCCATCCGAACCGGCATGAAGGACATGGACGAGCTTGGCGCCGCCCAGGAGTACCTGGGCTACTGGCTGCCCCCACAGAACCAGGTGGAGAAGCCCATCATCGGCTCCGACGCATGGGGCGAGTGCCTCGTGGAGAGCGGCCCCGAGCTGAACGCCGACTGCAGGATCTGCGCCGGCGTGAGATTCAGCGCCGACGGCTCGACCGTCGCCGTGGCGTGCGCCGTGCGGCCGCCCGGCTCGCCGACCGTGCATGTTGAGCTTCCCTTCTGCAAGGACCCGGAGCCCAGCACGGATTGGCTGGCCTACTGGATCGCCGCGAGGGCGGGCAGGTACGCCTGCGTCGCCATCGACGGCAAGGCAGGCGCCGGCGCCCTGTGCGACAAGCTCGAGGGCATGGGCATGCCCAAGGACTACATCCTGCGCCCGAGCACCGACCAGGCCGTGACCGCCGCAAGTCTCATCTCGTCCGGCGCGAAGGCGGGCTCGGTCACGCACATTGCGTGCCCTGCGCTCGACCTTTCCGCCGAGACATCCCCCAAGCGCAAGATCGGCTCCGGCGGCGGCTGGGGCTTCGGCGGCGACAACGCCGCGCCCATCGAGGCCGCGGGGCTGGCGCTGCTCGCGCTTAACACATCGAAGAGAAAACCCGGAATGAAGGCGAGGGTCACTTGATCTCGATACCTTACGCCGTGGCGTCCGCCGACGGCCTGCTCGAGGAGGACCGCGAGACGGTGCGCTGCCTGCTCAACAGCTGGCAGACCCACTACAAGGGCAACCTCCTGCGCTCGGACTACTACGAGGCGCGCAACATGCTCAAGGACCTCGGCATCGCCGTGCCCGACTCGCTGCGCGACCTGGAGGTCGCGTGCGGCTGGGGATACAAGTGCGTGGAGGTCATGCGCGACCACATCGCCTTCGACGGGTTCACGTGCCCCGACGATGAGGACTTCGACGGCCTGCTCACCTCCGTGGCCAAGCGCAACAAGATGGCCACGCGCGTCGGCAAGGCCGTCAACTCCGCACTCAAGTACTGCTTCTCCATGCTCGTGGTGACGGCGGACGAGGACGGGCACGCCCGCATCTCGGCGTACCCGCCGACCCTGTGCACGGGCATCTGGGACGACGTCCACGAGTGCCTGTCCTCCGGCATGTTCGTCGTCTCCTTCGCCAAGGACCGCGGGCGGCCCACGGACCGCCCGGACTGGGTCAACGTGATGCTGCCGGACCGCATGGTGCGCATCCGCGAGGTTCGCCGCAACGAGTGGGCGGCGGAGTACGTGGAGCACGGCCTGGGCGCCGTGCCCATGTTCGTCATGCCGCACAACCCCGACGACGACCGACCGTTCGGCGTGTCCAGGATCAACTCCGAGGTGCGCTGGAACATCGACTGCGCCATGCGCGCCAACGTCAACGAGGAGATCGCCGCCGCGTTCGCCGCGTCCACGCAGAAGTACCTGCTGGGCACCGACGGAGACGCGTTCGCCGACAAGACCAAATGGAGCGCCTTCATCGGCTCCATCTTCGAGGTCACCAAGACCGAGGACGGCACGATTCCGCAGTTCGGCCAGCTCACTCAGCCGAGCATGCAGCCCATGACCGAGCACTTCGGCAACCTGTGCAAGCGCATGAGCGCAGCGACCGGCATCCACGTGGGGCAGTTCGGCATCATGAGCGACAACCCCAGCTCCGCCGAGGCGATCTACGCCGAGAACGAGCCGCTCATCCTCAAGTGCAAGAGCTTCATCCGCGAGGCCAAGGCGGCGCTGGCGAATGCCGCGACCGCAGCGATTGCCACGGAACTTGGGTGCTCCTACGAGGAGGCCGAGGACGCCTGCGGCGTGTCCGTCCACTTCCTGAACCCCGCCATGCCGACGCTGGCCCAGCAGACTGACAGCTCCATCAAGCTCGCTTCGGCGGTCGAGGGTTTCGCCGGCACGCCGACCTTCTGGCGGCTCAACGGCCTCGACGACGACGAGGTGCGCAACGTCTCGTCCGAGATCAGACGCAACGTGACGCGCTCGGCGGCGCTCGACCTGATGGCGGGCGTCACCCAGGCGGCAGAACCTGCGCAGCCCGCCGATGATTAGCGCGCCTGAGTTCGCGGCCTACAACCGGGCCGTGGCGAAGATAGGAGACAGGGCGGCATCCGACGTGGAGGCCGCCGTGCTCGCCTGGTGCCGCTCCCACGTGGGCGCGACCGTCGCCGAGAAACGCGAGGCCGCGAAGCTCATCATGGAGGGCTTCGTCCAGGGCTACGACGACGTGGCGGCGGAGTTCGCGGCGCAGTGGTACGACGACCTCGCAGAGCGCAACGGCGCCAGGCTGCAGCAGGCCGTCACCATGACGACCTACAGGCCAGAATCGGTCGATACCGTTGCCAGATACCAGGCGAAGAAGCTCGTGAAGGGCGGTGACGCGGCGTTCGCCAGGGCGTGCGGCGAGTACGCCAGGAACGACGCGTTCCGCAGCCTGAACGAGACGATCATCTCCAACGTGGGCCGCGACAGGAGCGCCGGCGTGCGCTTCGCGCGCGTGCCGACGGGCTTCGAGACCTGCACCTTCTGCATCATGCTCGCGAGCCGCGGCGCGGTCTACCACACGCGCAAATCCGCCGGCGAGTTCAAACACTTCCACCGACACTGCGACTGCAAGGTGGTCCCCGGCTTCGAGGACGACCCGGACGCGGAGCTCGTGGAGGGCGTGCGCCCCGAGGAGCTTCGCGAGCAGTGGGCACAGTTCAAGAACATCGATGAGGACGAAAGTCTGACGAGCGCCGACAAGGACGCGGCGAAGCGTGCGGTGCTCGGTTCGCCTGGGCCTCCAATCGTGTACAAGAAGCCGAAAGAGACCTTCGCGCACGAGCGCGGCGGCTCCTACGACCTCGCGGCGCACGAGGCGCTTCGGGCGGCCGGTCACGAGGTCGTCGTCCGTAAGGAGGACGCGCCGGAGGGCTTTTCCAATATCGACCTGCTGCTCGACGGCAAGCTATGCGAGCTGAAGAGCCCGACAAGCGATGCGTCTGGCGTCAACGGGCTTAGGTTCATCGAGCGCAATATAAGAAAGGCAGTGCGGCAGTTCGAAAAGGCGGAAGGTGGGCCGGTAAAGCCCTCTATCGTCGTGCTTAACTGCGAGGAGGTCCCTGTGACAAGAGAGGACGCGCTGAAGCGCGTGCGGCTTGAGATGTCGAGGCATGACATCGACCACGTTATCTTGTTGACCAAGGGCGGGCCCATAGACGACATAAATAAATAAGCCCTAGGTTAGCTATCCAGCACGCCCAGGGCTTTTCAAATCAGATTATACACACCTGGCTAGCACAATGGCAGTGCGGCGGTCTCCAAAACCGCTTACCGGGGTTCGATTCCTCGGCCAGGTGCCATCGGGGCGTGGCGGAACGGCAGACGCGCGTGCCTCAGGAGCACGTGGGCATCGCCCGTGCGGGTTCGAGTCCCGCCGCCCCGACCATAACGTTGAACCAGGCCATCCGCACGGGTGGCCTTTTTCATGCCGAAAAGCGCCCCGCACGGGGCAAGACGATGCCCCGCACGGGGCGGAAATGGAGGGAGCATGGCCCAGGAGACCACGCCCACCGAGACCGAGCCGACCAACCCTGCACAGGGCGGAGACACCGGCCAGGAGCCCGACTACAAGGCGCTCTACGAGAACGCGCTGAAGGAGTCGCGCAAGTGGGAGAGCCGCTCGAAGGCGAACCTCAAGGAGCTCGACGAGCTCAAGGCAGCCGCGACCAAGACCGACCCGACCGTCGAGGAGCGCCTAAGCGCGCTCGAGAGCGAGAACGCCTCCCTCAAGGCGAGCGCCGCCCGCTCCGCGCTCGTCGACTCCGTGGCAAAGGCCACCGGACTCGACCGCTCCATCGTGGCGACGCTCAACGGCGAGGACGAGGACGCCCTCACCGAGCAGGCCAATGCCGTGGCGGCCATCACGAAACCGACCGGCGGCGCGCCGAAGGCGCCCGAGGCCGGCGGCAAGCCCAAGCCGGGCAAGCCCTCCAAGAAGGACATCCTCGGAATCGAGGACAAGAAGGAACGCATGGCGGCCATCGCCGCCAACATCGACCTCTTCAAGTAAGGGGAGAAAGGGGCCCCAATGCCCGATATCAAGACCCTCGCAGCCGCGCGCAACGTCGACCTCGTGAACACCTTCACCAAGTCGCTGGAGAAGCTCACGGCGATGCTGTCCACCTGCGCGCCCATCCACGCTGCCGTCGGCGAGACCCTGCACCAGAAGAAGATCACCGGCAAGCTCTCCGAGGTCGCGTACACCGCCGGCCAGGACATCCCGCTTTCCAGCTACACCTACGAGGACGTCACGACCTACGAGGTGACGCTCAAGCCCTACCGCAAGCAGACCACGCTCCAGGAGGTCAAGAAGCGCGGCTACGACGGCGCCGTCGACAAGACCGACGCGGCGATGATCTCCGACATGCAGCGCAACATCAAGAAAGACTTCGTCGCCGCGCTCGGCGCCGAGGGCACCACCGCCGCGACCGGCAAGAGCCTCGTCGCCACCGCCGCCAACGCCTGGGCCGCCCTGTCCAACCTCACCGAGGAGTACGGCTTCGGCAGCGGCGAGACCGTCTACTTCGCCAACCCGGTCGACTTCGCCAAGCAGATCGGCGAGTCCGAGGTCTTCAGCGCCTTCGGCATCTCCTACATCGAGAACTGGGCGGGCCTGGGCACGCTCGTGTCCACCGGCTCCGTCGCCGCGGGCACGATCTACGCCACCGTCAAGGACAACATCAAGGTCTACGTCGCACCGACCGACGGCGACGACCTGTTCGGCTTCTACTCCGACGAGAGCGGCTACATCGCCGTGTCCCACTCGCCCGAGCTCAAGAGCCTGACCTACGACACCGTGGCCTACGTCGGCCTCGTGTTCTTCGCCGAGTACATCGACTTCGTGGTCAAGGGCACCATCGCCCCGACCGCCTAGGCAACCCTAAGGAGCATCCATGATCGCTTTGGTCACCTACCCGTACCGTGACCGCGAGACCCTCGCGGTGCATCTCGTGGGGGAGGAGGTTGAGCTGACCGACGAGCGCTTCGCGGAGCTGTCCGCCGGCGGCTACGTCGACCTCCCGCCCGCCGAGACGGAGGCCGCTGCGGAGCCCGCCGAGGACGAGGACGTCGTGGACGACGAACCCGAGCAACCCGTGCACGAGAAGCCTTCACCCGAGATGACCGTGCAACAGCTGCGCGATGCCATCGAGACCGCCAACGGCTTCGCCCCGCGCAAGGCGACCAAGGCGGAGCTCATCGCCATCCTGGAGACGCTCTAGTGGGCGCCTTCGCCACAGTTGCCGACTACGAGGCGCGCTGCGGTGCCGCCGAGGACGAGGCCAGGGTTGCCGCGCTGCTCGAGGATGCCTCGGCGTACCTGCGCGGGGCATATCGGCGCCGTATGGGTGTCCAGTACCTCGCCGGCTCGAATCCCACGTTCGATGAGAACGTGAAGTCCGTCTGCGTGGCCATGGTCGCCCGGGCGGTCAACGCGCCCGGCGCCATGGCCGGCATCACCCAGCAGACGCAGACGACCGGCCCGTACTCGTCGAGCGTCACGTTCGCCAACCCGACCGGAGACCTCTACCTGGGGCGCTCCGACCTCAAGCGGCTCGGTCTGGCCGGGTGCCGCGTGCGCAGTATCCAGCCCATGACCGCCGCTGACCGCTGGGAGGAGGCGTGATGCCGATGACGGGGATACCGACCGAGACGGTCACGGTCATCTCCCGCAAGACGGTGTACGACGACCTCCACGAGCCCGTCTCCGAGGCGGTCGCCGAGCGCGACGTCGACGCCGTCGTGGCGCCCGGCGCCACCGCGGACCTCGACGCCTCGCGGCCGGAGGGCGCCACCGTGGCATACACGGTGCATCTCCCGAGGGACATGGCCGGCATCCGCCTCAAGGGCTGCTCGGTCCGCGTGCGCGGCGAGGAGCTGCGCGTCGTGGGCGACCCGAGGCCCTACGCCCCCGAGGCGTGCCCGGGACGCTGGTGCTACCCGATCGAGCTGGAGGCGGCCGATGGCTAAGGAGTACAGCTGGGGGAAGTTCAAATGGAGCCGCCTCGGGTACGCCGAGGCGATGGACGGCAACGCCGCGCTCCAGGGGATGCTCAGGGGCAAGGCCGAGGGCATCGCCGCCCGCGCGACGTCGATGCTCGCGCCGGACGGCCACGACGTCCCGGCCTTCAGGGTTAGCCGCTGCCAGGGCACGCTCGCCAAGGGCTTTCGGGTCAGCGCATGCTCGGAGCATGCCAAACACGCCCAGGCGAAACACAAGATACTGACGAGGGCGGCGCTCTCGTCCGGAGGTTGATCATGGATATAGAGGCCGATGTCGCGAGGTGCCTGTGCGAACTTGCCGGCGCCGACGCGACGCTCGAGCCGGTCGCCGGGCACCCGGAGCCGTACGTCACCGTCGAGCAGGTCGGAGGGGGCGGCGGCTTCCTGGAGCCGGTCCAACTCGATATCGACTGCTGGGGGACCGAGGGCAAGGGCGGCAGGAAGCTGGCGAAAGCCCTCGCCGAGAAGGTGAAGGCGGCCGTCCCGTCCCTGGAGGACGAGCTTCCCAACGTCTTCCACCCGGAGGTCACGAACCAATACAAGATGCCCGACCCTGACACGCGCAGGGCGAGGTACGTGGTGCAGGTCCAGCTCTGGATCTGCGAGTAGTAGAAAGGAACGCGCGAATGGCCAAAGTCAGCAATGCGAACGACTCCAACAACGTCAGCGCCGGAAAGGGCGTGAAGGGCGGCTACATCTTCTCGGCCCCCACCGGCACCACCCTGCCGGGCAAGGTCATCAAGAACAAGAGCGAGCTCGATCCCGCATTCAAGTGCCTCGGTTTTATCTCCGAGGACGGCTACGTCGAGTCCGTCTCCGAGGACTCCAACGACACGGTCGACATGAACGGCGACCTCATGGACTCCAGCAATTCCAACCGAGTGGAGTCCGCACAGCTCACGTTCGCCGAGATCAAGGCGGAGACGCTCAAGCGCCAGTACGGCGACGGCAACGTCACCGACGCGGGCGGCCTGATCACCGTCAAGCACAATTCCGACTCCCATCCGACCTTCGCCTACGTGCTGCTCCTCCTCCTGAAGAACGGCCGCAAGTGGACCAAGGTCGTGCCGCGCGGCCAGTCCTCCGAGCTCGACGACCTCACCATCTCCAGCTCCGAGCTCTGCCAGCGCGCCCTGACGATGAAGTACCTCACCGACGAGAACGGCAATACCTGCTACGACTACATCGAGTCGACCGAGACGGTGGCGGCCTAATGGCGGCCAAGCGCCCCGAGGGCGCGCTCGAGTTCGAGTTCGACGGCAAGAAGTATCAGATCAACAAGAAGGCCATCCAGTCCATGAAGGTGCAGCGCGCCATGGCCTACGACGGCATCCCCGAGAAGATGCACGAGGTGTGGGATGCGATGGACGAGATCTTCGACGGCAAGACCGTCGAGTACATGGACGAGCTCGGCGAAGACGGGCAGGACTGCTCGGCGGAGCGCTGGGGCGCGTTCTTCCAGGCCGCCATGGAGGCCGCGGCAAAAAACTAGCCAGCTTCGCCGCCGCCTGGACCTGCATGAGGGGAGAGGTCGTCGCCGACTTCCGTCAGACGTACGGCATCGACCTTCCCCTCGGCGGCGGGTTCGACGGGGCGACGGACGAGGACCTTTGCCGCTGGCAGGTCCTCTACTCCCAGCTGCCGGCGCGCTCGCGGGTCTCCGTTCGCCTTGAGCCCGACAACCTGTGGGACGACAAGACGCGCCTGCTCGACATGATCGAGCACGAGCTCAGGTGCTTCCACTACGGGTTCACCGAGGATGCCAAAAAGCGCGTCAACGCCCCGCAGCGGATCTTATCGCCGGGCGAGCGAGCCAGGAACGAGCGCCGCAGGGACTCGGCGCTGGCGGCGAAGTACGAGATATCTTCGTCGTTTGGAATCGATGTATAAGGAGGCGCCATGTCCACAGACGTCGGATCCGTATCCGTAAAGGTAATGCCGTCCATGGCTGGCTTCGCCTCCCAGGTTGACAAGGACCTGTCCGGGGCGGGATCCTCCTCGGGGTCGCGCTTCGGAAGGGTCTTCTCCGCGGCGGCGGGCAAGTCTGGCGGCAGCGGCCTGGTCGCTAGGGTCTCCTCTGCGCTCTCCGGCGCGACTGGTAAATTCTCCGCGACCGGCAAGGCGACCGGCGCCGCATTCTCCTCCGCCTTCTCCAGCGCGGCGAGCGCGAACGCCGTCGAGGGGCTCCAGAACAAGGTCAAATCCGCCACGCTCGAGCTTCGCTCGGCGATGGCGACCTCGAAGTCGGCCTCATTGTCGGCGGAGGCGGCCCAGGTCAAGTACAACGATGCCGTTGCCAAGTACGGCCCGGCATCCGCAAGGGCCTTAAGCGCCGAGAGCAGCCTCGTCACCGCCAAGCTCAGGGCGCAGACGGCGTCTGAGCGTGCCCAGGCGGCCGAGTCCAAACTCGCCTCGGCGCAGAAGCGGCTGGCGAGCGCGACCTCCGCACCCGTGTCTGCACTCGGAAAGCTCGGCGGAAGCGCCGGGACGCTCACCGACAGGCTGTCCGCGGGGGAGAAGGCTACCGGCCGATTCATGGCGAAGATCGCCACCATCGGCGGCGGCGTCCTCTCCTCGGCGGGGAGCACGCTGTCGTCGCTCTCGAGCGCATTCGGGTCTGCCGGAACCACGGCGGGCGGGAACATGGCGAGCAGGGTCGCATCGGGCTTCTCCGCCAAGGCCGCGGTCATCACCGGCGCCGTTGTCGGCGTGGTGCAGAGGGTCGTCTCGACGGTGTCCTCGAGCGTGGACGCCGCGGTCGCGCGCGTCGACACGCTCAACAACTTCCCCAAGGTGCTCCAGTCGCTCGGCTACGGGGCCGACGAGTCGCAGAGGAGCATCGACACCCTGTCCGACAGGCTGTCGGAGCTCCCCACGAGGCTCGACGCGGCCGCGACGGGCGTGCAGCAGCTCGCGCCGTCGTCCAAGTCGATCGACCAGGCGACCGACCGCTACCTCGCATTCAACGATGCCGTCCTCGCCGGCGGCGCGTCCGAGGACATCCAGTCCAACGCCATGACGCAGCTCACCAAGGCCGTCTCCACCAACAAGATGGAGATGGACACCTGGATGAGCATCCAGCAGGCGATGCCTGGCCAGCTCGACCAGGTGGCGAAGTCCATGCTCGGGCAGAGCGCATCGGCATCCGACCTCTACCAGGCCATGAAGGACGGCAGGGTCACGGTCTCGGATTTCGCCGACGCAGTGGTCGACCTCGACAAGAACGGCGCGGACGGCATCACGAGCTTCTCCGAGCAGGCAAAGGCCGCGACGGGCGGCATCAAGACGTCGTTTTCCAACATGTGCAACGCCTTCCCAAAGGGCGTCGCCAAGATTATCGGCGCCATCGGCTCGTCCAACATCGTCGGCGTCATCGACGGCGTGAAGGGCACGGTGAACGGCGCGTTCGGAGCCGTCACCGACGCGATGGCCGACCCGAGCATCCGGGACGCGGCGTCGTCGTTCGCCGCCGTGTTCTCCGGCGTTGTCGCGGGCGGGGTCTCGGTGGTCGGGGACGCGTTCGCCGGCGCAGTGGAGATGACCTCCGCTTTCTGCGAGACGCTGCTCAACAACGAGGCGGCTTCATCTTTCGCGGGAACACTTGACGCGCTCGGTTACACGGCGTCCTCCACGGGCGACGCCATATGGTCGACCGTATCGCAGATCACCGGGTGGTCGAGTCCCGCCGAGGGCGCGGCAGATGCCGCAAACGCCCTTGACGACGCCTTCGAGGCCGCCGAGCCGGTCATCCGCTCGGTGGGCGACGCATTCCAATGGGTTTCCGAGCATTCCGAGGAGGTTGCCCCGGTCGTCAAGGGCGTCGGCGGCGCCTTCCTCGTCATGAAAGTCGCCGGCGGCCCTGTGGGCTCGCTCCTGAAGGTCATCGGCGGCGCCCTGCTGTCCCTCGGGGCATCGGCACCCGCCGCCGGTGCAGGTCTTGCCACCACGGCTGCGGGCGAGACCGCCGCCGGCACAGCCGCGGGCGCGGCGGCCGGTAAGATGACATCCTTCGGCGCGGCCGTCCTCATGGTTGGAGCCGGCGTTCTGCTGGCGTGCGGCGGCATCGGCCTTCTCGCCCTCTCCGCGATAAAGCTCGGCGAGGCGGGGCCTCAGGCCGCAATCGGCATGGCAGCAATGGTGACGGTCATCGCCGGGCTGGCGCTTGGCGCCGCCGCGCTCGGGCCCGCCCTGACTGCCGGCTCCGTCGGCATGGTCGCCTTCGGCGCCGCCGTCGCGCTCGCCGGCGTGGGCATCCTGCTCGCAGCCACCGGCCTCGCGATTATGTCACTCGCGCTGCCGACCATCGCCGCCTGCGGCCCCGAGGCCGCCGTCGGCATGGCCGCGCTCGGAGCCTCCCTGTTCGTGCTGGCCCCCGGTGCCCTCACGGCGTCGGGAGGGCTGCTGGCGCTCGCCGCCGGGGCAGCGGCATGTGCGGTCGCCTCCGCGGCCCTCGGCATGGCCGCCATCGTCGCGGGCGTCGGCCTTATTGTCATGGGAGCTGGCGGTCTCTTGGCGGGCGCTGGCCTGTCGACCTGCTCCGCGCTCGCCATGCCGCTCGCGGTCGCCGCCACGGCCCTGGGCGCCGCCGCCATGGTCGGCGGCGCCGGCCTCAACGTGCTCGGCGTGGGCTCTCTCGCCGCGGGCGCGGGTCTGGCGGTGCTCGCCGTCGGCGCCACGGCTGCATCACTTGCGACCGCCGCCCTCGCTCTTGGAATGGCTGCGCTCGACGTCGCCATGGCGGGCGCAGCCGCTTCCATTTCGACCTCGGCTGACGGGCTCGGAACCATGGGGAAGGCGATTCCCAAGATATCCTCCGGCGCCCCCGGTGCCGCAGCCGGCCTTGGTGCGCTTGCCGCTGCGGCGGCGGCCGCCGCTCCCGCCCTTGCCGCCGCGCCGCCGTCTCTGGCATCTTTCTCCGCCTCCTGCGGGGCGGCCTCGGCGTCGGCCCTGCTGCTTTCCGTCTCCGTGGCAGCAGTGGCCTCCATGGTCGCGGCGAGCATGGCGTCGGCGTCGGCGTCCGCAGTCTCGTTCGGCGTCCGCTCGGGCGCGTCCTTCAACCGCTTCTCGGCTTCCGCCAGGGATGCGGCAAGTGCCGCCCGCTCTGCGATCATGGGGGCCTGCCGGCAGATGTCGGCCGAGGTCGGATCGATGCGGCTCACGCTTCCGCGCATCAACGTGGGACCGCTGCCGCACTTCTCGATGAGCGGCAAGTTCGACGCACAGACGGGTTCGGTCCCGTCGGTCAACGTTAACTGGTACGCCGGCGGCGCGGTCTTCGGACCGAACAGCCCGCGCGTCATCGGAATCGGCGACAACCGGCGATACGACGAGGCGGCCATCCCGCTGAGCCCTAAGGTGCTGGGCGGGATCGGCAGGGGGGTCGCCCAGACGATGGATGTCGGCGGCGGCTCGGACGGCGCTGCGGTCATCGCGTGGCTCGACCGAAACCTTCCGACAATCATCCGGGAGTACACGCCGGTCACGCTCGAGCGCGACCTCGACAGACACATCAGGGCGGTGGCACATGCATAGAATGCACTACGTGTCGTCATCGGGCGAGAGCGTCGACCTCGATGGCAACGGCGTCTTCGTCGGCACCGCTGCGGGCGTGCGCTCGCGCGAGTGGAGCTACGACCTCTCGTGGCGCGGCGCCTACGGCATCTCGCGAGACGCGAGGGAGGCGACGGTCGATGCCGTGGCGTCCTCGGCGGCTGCCGACAGGCTCAGGCGGCTCGCGGACAGGGATATCTCCGTCGGCGAGCCCGGTCGCCTCGTTGTCGACGGTGTTTGGTACCAGCGCGCCTATATCGCTAAGTCCGAGACCTCGCAGATTTATGGCAGGCGGGGCATCGCCGCTACGCTTACCGTGCTGCTGCTCGACGGATCCTGGCGGCGCGAGGTCGCCCAGGAGTTCTACGCCCGGGAGGACGAGGACCAGACCGGCCTGGACTTCCCCCATGACTTCGAGTTCGACTACGGCGGATCGGTCGCAAGCCGGTCGGTCACCGTCGATGGGCTGGTGCCTGCCGACCTTAAGCTCACGATCTTCGGTCCCGCGTCGTCACCGCGCATCACCGTGACGCAGGGGGACTTCATCAACGTCTACTCCGCGGACGTTGAAGTGCCTGGCGGCTCCAGGCTTATCATCGACGGCTCGAGCTTCCCCAAGACGATCAAGCTCGTCGGCATGTACGGTGAGACCGAGGACCGCTTCGCCGACGGCATGCGCGGAGAGGGCGCGGGAAGCGGCTCCTACTGCTTCGAGCAGCTGCGGCCGGGCACGTCCTCTGTCTCGTGGGACGGCTCGTTCGGCTTCACCATGACCCATTATCTTGAGGAGGGGGAGCCGCCTTGGAGCTCATAGTCTCCGACAGCGCCGGCAGGACGCTTTTCCCGATTTCGAACTTCGAGCTGGATATGGACTCGGGCTGGGGCGACGGCGTCGACAACTCGTTCGATCTCGTGGTGCGCGACTCGTCCGTACCGTTGCCGGAGGCCGCTTGGCGTGTTTTCGCCGACGGCCTGGAGATCGGCGGGCGCGTCGAGGGCTTTGAGCTCAAGACTGGCCGCACTTCGTCCGAGCTGCACTGGACCGGGTCGACCTGGACTGGAGTGCTCGAGAAGCGCCTTCTGTGGCCCGATCCGGGCCAGGACTACCTTGTCCTCTCTGGGGACGCAAACGCCGTGCTGCGCTCCGCGGTTAAACGGCTCGACATCGGCTCCCTCTTCACGGTTCCCGATGCCGACGCCGGGGTGAGCGTAAGCTACCGATGCAACAGGGACGTACCCGACGCTTGGACCAACCTTAGGCTGGCGATGCGCTCCGCAGGCCTTCGCCTCGATGCGAGGTGGGTGGGCGGATCGTGCAGGCTCCAGGCGGTGAAGGTGACAGACTGGCGCGGCAGGGTCGACTCCGATCTCGTAAACTTCGACCTCAAGAGCGACCTGCTCGTCACCAATCACCTCAAGGCGGCCGGCAAGGGCGAACTTGCGGCCAGAGATGTCGTGGACGTCTACGCCGACCGGGAAGGCGGCGTAGGCACCGTGAAGGCGATGGCCGGCGTCTTCGAGCTCGAGGAGTACTACGACGCCAACAACACCGAGGGCGACGATCTCCGCGATCAGGCACTCAGCCGACTCAAGGACAAACAGTCCGAGGGCAGCGTGACCGTGACGGTCAACGAGGGCGTCGAGTTCGGCCTCGGCGATATCGTCGAGGCCAGGCACTATGCGCCAAACGTGACGGTCTCGGTCGAGATCAGCAGCAAGATCGTAAAGGCCGCGGGGTCGGGCTACAGCGCCACGTATGGCGCATCGCCTGGTGCGGTGGGGAGATAGGAGACTGCTATGAAGCAGATAGAACTCATCGGCCCGCCCCTTTACCAATGGGATACGGGTCGGCGCGTTCACATCGCGTTGCAGGGGGTGACGGAGGCACATTTCGCCGTCGCCGGATCGGAACGCGCATTGGTCGTCCCGGTCGTGGGCGGAGAGGCCGTGGTGCCCTCGCTTCTGCTTACTGCAGGCGTTGACATGGCCGTTTGGGCGAGCGATGGGCGCGACACGCACGCGCGCGCCGTGCTCAAGGTGCGCCCGAGGGCCAAGCCGGACGGCTACATCTACACCGATGACGAGGTCAAGACCTGGGCTGATGTCGAAGATTGGGTGCGAGAGCAGCTGAGGGCCGTAGGCGAGCCCGGCACGAAGTGGTATGTCGGGGGCGGCACCCCCGCCATAGGTGGTCGCGTCGGGGACCTCTATCTCGACAGTGAGACAGGCACCTATTATCGCTACGGCGAGATTGGAGATACAAATGGCTAACGCATGGAACCAAGTTGGAACGCTCAAGGGCCCCAAAGGCGACAAGGGCGCGACCGGCAACGCCGGCCCCAAGGGCGGCAGCGTCCGCGTGGCGAGCGTCAATATCCCGCCGGAAGGCGAAGTCGCATTCTCGGCGCTTTCCCCGTCTGACGGCGTGCAGGTCGGCGACCTCGTGCTCGACGCCAAGGGAAGCGTCTATCCCATTTCGGCGGTGGATCCGGGCAGGTCTGCCGCCCGAGTCGGTTCCGCCATCAACGGCGTGAGCCTCAAGGGGCCCAAAGGCGAAACGGGCGACACTGGCCCCAAAGGTGCCGACGGCACGTCCATAACGGTCAAGGGCGCGGTGAGCAGCGCGTCCGCGCTGCCGTCCGATGCCGCCATCGGCGACACCTACGTCACGAGCGACAACGGCCACATGTGGGTGAAAACCGCCGCGACCGGTGATGCGCAGTGGACGGACCTCGGCGAAATGAAGGGGCCCAAGGGCGACAAGGGGGCCACGGGCGAAAAGGGCGACAGGGGCGACACCGGCCCCAAGGGCGCACAGGGGCCGGCTGGCCCAGGCATTACGTTCGGCCAAGGGGCTCCTACGGCAGCGTCGCAGGAGGGAGCCGTCTACATTGATACGGCAGACGGCTTTAAGGTCTACCAGTACGGTACGAGTGCCTAGTGAAGGGGGAGCGATATGGCGTGGACTAACATCGGATCGCTGAAGGGTCCCAAAGGCGATAAGGGCGATACCGGCGCCAGGGGAGCGCAAGGGGCCCAGGGGCCGCGAGGGGAGACCGGCCCGATCGGGCCGACTGGCCCGATCGGGCCCAAGGGCGCCGACGGCACCTCAGTGACCGCTGGGACCGGCGCACCGACAGGTACTGCCGTGGTCGGTTCGGTCTACATCGACGCGAGCACGGGCAACCTGTACACCTACAAGGCCTAGCGGGTGACGGCGAAATGGCCTGGATCAAGTTGGGCAACATAAAGGGGCCTGCCGGGGAGACGGGGCCACAGGGTCCTGCAGCCTCGACCGCCCAGATGTTCCTCGCCGCACACCCTGTGGGCTCCCTCTATATGGAAAGCAAGGGCAAAAACCCAGGTGCCACCTATGGGGGAACGTGGGTCATGCGGGACAGCCAGAACGGCTTTATATGGGAAAGGACGGCTTAAATGGAGATAGTGACCGGTAAAGCGGGCGTGCCGCACGTCAGCTCGGCCGACGACGGGCGCCGCATTGCGGGCGAAGTCGGCACTGGCAGCTATGTTCTGCAGACGGGCGGCAAACTGGCCCCATCTCTCGTCGACGCGAACACCGTCCGTATCGCGACCGGCGACATGATCGTGCAGGGTCGCCATATCGGCGTCACCTCGCCCGAGGACGTCAAGGTGGCGAGCGGCTCGCAAGGCAAGAAGCGCATGGACTACATTTGTGTCCATTACACCCGCGATGTGAGCGGGTCCAGCCCGACCCTTGTCGAGACGGTCGAGTGGAAGGTTCTCCAGGGAACCCCCGGCTCGAGCGCCGCCGCGCCGTCGGTGCCGAAAGGCTCTATCCTGGACGGTGACGCTGACGTGACGGTCCCGATCTGCTCGGTGACATTCGACGGACTGACGACGGGTCAGCCTAAGCTTCTCATCCCCGAACTGACTCCCCTGGCAGACCTCGGGGATTCTGTATCCCGCGAGGTTGGCTATCAGTTCTTATATGGGAAAGACTTCTCGGGTCCCTATGTGGCTTACCGTAAAAAAGGCTTCCTGGTAGAGATGTCTTGGAATTTCATTCAGGAATCAGCACAGTTATGGAATGCAGGGACGTTGCCCGTTGAATTCCGTCCGACTCAATCATTCCTTGCGCCGGCTGTGCGTACATCTTCAAACGGCATCGTCAACAACAACACTGCAGAAGTCGAGGTTCAGAAATCTGGCAAAGTTGTCTTTATTAGCGCGGTAGCTTTTAGCCAAGGGCGCAACATTGGACACTGCATCTGGATTGCCAATTAGGATTCTGTATCCCCGAGGTTCGTAGCACAGACAAGCACTGGAAAGCTATATCAGCCTTTCCGGTGCGACCTCCCCTCGGGCAGGATGGCGGCGCTTGTCTGTATCTACAACAACGGTCGCCCGCTGGCATCGACTGTATTCCCCATATCCATCTTCGCGCGGTACTGCACCGGCTCGGGGATCTGCGCCGACTGCTATTACAGCCCGGGCGGCTTCGGTGTCCATGCCTACTATACGGGCAGCATGCTCTACCTTATGGCTGACGCCGACGTATACAGAGCGGACTTCGTCGTGTTCTAGGAGGGCGCGGACGGGCTATATGGCCAGGGGGATGCAGCAGGCGCAGTTCTCAAATCCATATCCGTATATTTCCGAGCGAGTCGAGAAATAGAGTTTTACGGCGCCGGACGGCTCGACCACCGCGCCTACCGACTTGCCAAAGCGCTCCGACGTGAACGCCATGGTCAGGATATTCGACTTCGGCCTCAGGCGCTCGGGAAGCACGAGTGCAGCGCCCGAGGAGAGCTCGCACGCGTCAGATGACGACATCGACCCCGAGACATAGCTGAACCTGACGATGAGGATGCATGTTGCGACGATCCAGCAGTCCGCCTTTACGGTGCAGCCAAGAAGACCGACGTTGCCACCGCCGAGATAGTTCGGGGATACAGAATGCTAGAAACAGCAAAACATCACTGGGATAGTCTCGACGTTGCCCTTATAAGTCTGCACTATCATCCAACGCTGTTTCCCCGCTGATGAGGGCGCCGCCTGGCGAATAAATCGCACGCCGGACAGTGGAAAGGCGAGCACGAAATTTCTGGCCTTGATTTCCGTATCGAACTCGTCGTAATAAAACGGGCCGTACTGCTTGTTGGCAGAAAAAGTCACGTTGCGCACGACATGGGATACAGAATGCTACACGCAGACATATACAAGCTGGCCGAACATCCAGGAGCCCTGGGGTATCGAGGCCCCTTTGGACTCTATGAATAGATGGGTCCCTGTTACCGACAGCAAGATGCGGGGGTCGGTTGTGTCTTGCGAAATGAGGAGCGAGTTATGCCTATCTCTTGTCATTGGCACTGCGTTACTTAATGTCAGCATTCCCCAGGCCCCTACAGCACTCTTTAGCGTGCCGGACACCGTGACCACAACAATATTTCCAACCATGCGGACAGTAGTCGGCAGATTGGTAATACCGCAATCAACGGAAACTGGGGATACAGAATCACCCGGCCAGTATCAGCCGCTCGACCTCGCGTTGCGCATCCTTGCAGATGCGCGGCCTCGGCACGATGTAGTGCTCGTATGCCGTGCCGATATCGGTGTGTCCCAGCATCATGGCCACGGTCTCAATACCCACGCCTGCCTCCACGGCGAGCGTCGCCCACGTGTGACGGCATTCCGTCATCGAGGTCCAGGCGGCTCCGGCTTGGCGACATGCGGATTTGATGTGCCGCGCAATGGCGTCGGGCGACAGTTCGCACAGCCAGCCCGAGCGGCCTTTTCGCAGCGCGCGCAGGCGGTTGACGGCGAAGCGGGGGAGCCAGCAGGACCGCGCGGAGCGCTCGGTCTTCGGCGCCTCGACGACCTCATTGCCGCGCACGACTTGCCTCGAACGGCGGATGCGGACCTCACCGGTGCGCAGGTCGATGTCCGACCACTTGAGGCCGCACGCCTCGCCGCGCCGCAGCCCGAGGGTTACCGAGCAGATTGCGACCGTCTCGCACTCGTGTCCCCACAGCGCGCGGAGGTAGGCACGAACCTGGCTCGCCTCCATCGTGCGTGGGCAGTGCGCCGGCTTGTGCGGTAGCTCGACACCGGCGGCGGTTGGGTCGTACATCCGCACACCGAGACGGCGGATGGCCCAGCGGATAACCTGCCGCAGGGTCTTGTATGCCTTTTCGGCGGCCCCCGGCAGATCAAACGAATCGATCCAGCCCTGTACGCCCTCGGGCGTTATCGCCTCGAGTTCCAGCTCGCCCCAGCGAGGTAGGACGTGCAGCGCTAGCGCGCTCTCGTATCCGGCCAGGGTGCAGGCGCGCAGCCTGCCGCGCTTATCGTCCATGTACCTCGAGGCGGCCTCTGCAACTTTCATCATGGTCTCCAATCCCGTAAATCCCAGACGCGTGGGCTCTTAAGGAGAGGATACGCGCGTGGGATTTCTGCCACGAGAGGTCGAGAGAAAGGAGTCTAAATGGCATTGATCGGGACCCTTGTCGGGCCCGCAGTGCGCCTGGCGACAGACGGGAGGGGTCTCCCGATTCTCGCGTCTGATGAGCCTGAGGTCCCCGAGGGTTTCAAGGCGGACATGGCGTATGAGCAGCGGGGCGGTTCCATCTACCAAGTATGGAGTGTCGTGCCAGACGGGGTGCGCGATGACGCGGTGCGGCTTGCTGCCATGTCCGCCGAGACTCTCGGTGATGTGGATGCGCTGAAGGTACTCCAGCTCATCCGGCCGTGGTATGTGGGTGAGGCCTCGTATGCCGCTGGCGCGCGTGTGGCATATGGAGGCGACCTGTACAAGTGCCTGCAGACGCATGCACCCCGTATCGGATCTGAGCCCGATACGGCTCCGGAGCTTTGGGATAGAATCAACCATTAAGGAGAAAAATGTTTTACGGACAATTTGTATCTGGGTCTGTCTACCTGACTACGGACGGCTCCGGCCTGCCGATTCGCGAGGCGGCGGAACCCAACCCCGACGCCGGTTACCACACGGTGCTCGCCTATGAGCAGCATGACGGCGCCATCTGGCAGGTGTGGACTCTCGTTCCCGATGCCGGAACGCCTCAGGACGCTGCCCTCGTGCTCGCCCAGATCCAGGCGGCCACCCTCTCCGACCATGATGCGTTGAAGGTTCCGGCGCTCTATCCGCTCTATGCATGCGGTCACGTCTATGCGCAGGGAGACCGCGTGCTCTGGCAGGGCACGCTCTACAAGGCCATCTCCGGCCACACGGCGACCGCTGCGGACCCCGTATCCGATCCCCAGCACTGGGCGAAGGTCGTAGCGTCCACGGCCGGCGGTGCCGACGTTCCCGAGTGGATCGGAGGAAAGTCGTACGCCAAGGGCGACCGGGTTACCAAGTACGGCACCGTCTACGAGTCGCTGATTGACGGCAACACGCTCGAGCCCGGCGTCTTCGGGTCTGACGGCGCCTGGAGCATCGTGAGCAACGGCTAGGGGAGGATCGCATGTCAATCTTCTTCGTCCAGCTGACCGAGCCTCAGGTCTGGGCCATTAGCCTTGCATGCGCACTAATGCTCATGGACATCGTCACCGGCTTCATCAGCGCCGTCATCAACGGTACCGTTTCGAGCTCCAAGATGCGCGAGGGGCTCGGCCACAAGGCGCAGCTCCTCTGCGTTATCCTGCTTTCCATCATCATCGAGGCGGGCACGCAGCACGTCGTGGGCCTTGGCCTGGGCGGCGTGACCGTCACGGTCGTTTGCACCTACATCGCCGTCATGGAGGTCGCGAGCTGCATGGAGAACGTCTGCTCAGGCTATCCCGAGCTGCGCGACACCCCGCTCATGCGCATCTTCAAGCACGATGGAGGAGGCGACGCTAGTGGCGATCACTCAGCGTGAGGCCTTCGCGCAGGTAATTGAGCACCTCGTCTCGCATGACGGGGGAACGGGACACGGCTATTCCCAGATAAACCGCATGGGCGACGGCACCATGGAGGTCATCACTCTTTCCGAAGGCACGACTGTGACCGTCGCGGGCGGCGACCGTGACTGTAGCTCGGCGGTGATAACCGCCCTGCGCGCCGTTGGCGTGAACACGTTCGGCGCCACCTATACCGGCAACATGCGCACGCAGTTGCTCAAGACCGGGCTTTTCGGATGGCGAAAGATGGGCGTAAAGTCGGCGCGGCGCGGTGACATCTATCTCAACGAGAGGCATCACACCGCCGTGTGCATCTCGCCCTACGGCTCCATACGCGGCGACATGCTGGCACAGTTTTCCATCTCGGAAAAAGGCACCGTCACCGGTGCAGAGGGCGATCAGACGGGGCGCGAGAGCAACATCAAGCCGTACTACAGCTATCCGTGGGACGGCACCCTGTACTGGCTCGGCGATGGCAAGACGCTCAGCGGCACAAACACCGAGGTCAGGGACAACACCGTCTCGAGCCTCGGTGACACGCGCTACCTCGGTCCCAAGATGATTAGTGAGCTTCAGCGCCAGCTTGGGACCTCCGCCGACGGGGTCATCTCGGGTCAGTGGCTCACTAACAAGTCTTATTTCTGGGCCGTCGATGCGGGCTGCGTCGAGTGGGCGAAGGCCGGAAAAGGTTGCGGCTCTGATATGGTCCTGGCGCTTCAGCGCAAAGTGGGTTGCAAGATCTACCCTGAGTTCTGCGGTGTCCAGGCTCGCCAGATGAACAGCGGAACCATCAAACAGCACCAGCGTTGGCTTATCGCACATGGCATCTCGTGCGGCTCGTCAGGCGCCGATGGCTACCACGGCCGTGACACCAACGTCGCGATCGGCAAGGCGCTGGTCCGTGGGTTGTACCGATGACCCTCGATTATTGATTGGCAACAAACGAAAAAGCTCCCTCCCTGGTTGTCCAGGGAGGGAGCTTTTTTTGAATTAAACAAGACGATTCGTCAGTTCGACGGTGACCCTAGCGTATCCCCAAATTATCCCAAGTGCGCGTGCTAACCCGTTTTATGCGCTTCTGCCGTTGTTGTCGTACTTGAACCAGCAGGTAAACGGAGTGTTCGTTTTTGTCGTTCCTACAGGTCAGTACTGCCACATGTGATTGACGGGGCCGGAGCCTTTGCCCATGTCAAAGCCGGCGGCGAGAGCGCCCGTTAGGTAGGCCTTGCCGGCGTTGACGGCATCGGCAAGATCCATGCCCTGGGCCAGCGCGCAGGCGATGGCGGACGAGAGCGTGCAGCCAGTACCGTGCGTGTTGCCGGTCTCGATACGCTTGTGACGGAACCACGTGGTGAGCGGATCGCCCAGATGGTTGCCCTCGTCATCGAGCGGCGCGGGCTCTGCTAGCACATCGTTGGCTTCGTTGACAAAATGCCCGCCCTTAACGAGGGACGCGCAGCCAAAGCGGCGGGTGAGGAGCATGGCGGCATTTTGCTGCGTGCGCTCGGAATCGACCTCGTAATCGAGCAGCGCCATGGCCTCGGGAATATTGGGCGTGATGACGGTCGCCAGTGGGAACAGGCGGCGCGTAAGCGCTTCGGCGGCATCCTCTGCGATCAGGCGAGCGCCCGAGGTGGCGACCATGACGGGGTCGACGACGATATTTTGTGCACCCCAGGCACTCAAGCGGTTGGCGATAACCTCGATAATCTCGGCAGAGGAAACCATGCCGATCTTGACAGCGCTGGGGCGGATATCGTCAAAAACGGCATCGATCTGCGCCGCGACAATGTCCGGGGAGATATTCTGCACGGCGGTGACGCCGAGCGTGTTTTGTGCGGTGATGGCCGTGATGGCCGTCTCGGCATACAGGCGGTGCGCCGTGATGGTCTTGATGTCGGCCTGAATGCCGGCACCACCGCTGGAATCGGATCCTGCGATGGATAGAACGGCGGGTACCTTACTGCGATCCATGTTCGCTCCCTTGATCGGTCGGATTCAAATGGGTCTTCTGTCTGCATTATAAAGTTGCCCGGGCCGGCTGTATGCCGATCCCGGGCGGGCGGTGCAATCTTTACGTAAATGTAAGAAAATGTTCACATGTCAACAATTGACGAACACCTTGTGGCCGTTTGTGGCTCCGGTGACGAGTTAGTTCTCCATGCCGAGGTCGATCGTCGTGCCTTCGAACACCTTGTTAACGGTGCGGACGGCGCACATCTTGCCACACATGGTGCAAGTGCCCTCGGTGGCGGCGGGGGACTCCTCGTAGCGTTTCTTGCCCGTAACCGGGTCGAGCGCGCACTTCCACATGGCGTCCCAGTCGAGCTTGCGGCGTGCCTGGCCCATCTTGTCGTCCATGTCGCGGGCGTGGGGCACCTTCTTGGCGATATCGGCGGCGTGTGCGGCGATCTTGGTGGCCATGAGGCCGTCGAGCACATCCTGGGCGTTGGGGAGGCACAGGTGCTCGGCCGGCGTCACGTAGCACAGGAAGTCGGCGCCGGAGCTGGCGGAGATGGCACCACCGATGGCGGCGGTGATGTGGTCATAGCCCACGCCGATATCGGTCACCAGCGGCCCGAGCACATAGAACGGGGCGTTGTGGCACAGGCGCTTCTGCAGTTTCATGTTGGCGGCGATCTCGTCGAGCGCCATGTGACCCGGGCCCTCGACCATGACCTGGACGCCGGCGGCCCAGGCGCGCTTGCACAGCTTGCCCAGCTCGATCATCTCGGCGGTCTCGGTTGCGTCGTTGGAGTCGTAGAGGCAGCCCGGGCGGCAGGAGTCGCCAAGCGAAATCGTCACGTCGTACTCGTGGCAGATCTCGAGCACCTCGTCGTAGAACTCGTAGAAGGGATTCTCATTGCCGGTGACCTCCATCCAGCCAAACAGCAGCGAGCCGCCGCGGCTGACGATGTTCATGAGGCGGCCGGTCTCCTTAAAGGTCTTGATGACCGACTTGTTGATGCCGCAGTGGATGGTCATGAAGTCCACGCCGTCCTCGGCGTGCGCGCGAACGACCTCGAGCAGGTCGTCCTTGGTGAGCTTGACCAGCGGCTTTTCCATGTAGCCGATGGCGTCGTACATGGGGACGGTGCCCACCATAAGCGGCGTCTCGTCGATGAGCTGCTGGCGGAACTGGCGCGTCTTGCCCGAGTTGGAGAGGTCCATGATGGCGTCGGCGCCAAAGTCCTCGGCAATCTTGACCTTCTTCCATTCCTCGGCGGCATCGGCCTTGTCGCCCGAGATGCCCAAGTTCACGTTGACCTTGGTGGACAGGCCCTCGCCGACACCAAAGGCGCGCATCCCCTTTTTGATATGCACGATGTTGGCGGGAATGGCGATGCGGCCGTCTGCCACGCGCTCGCGGATGTACTCGGGGTCGCGATGCTCGCGATCGGCGACTTCCTTCATCTGCGGTGTGATCTGCCCGGCGCGGGCGAAGTCGATTTGCGTGACGAGCTTGGGCTCGGTCTGTGTGCTCATTGGCACGGCTCCCTTCGTTGGCATTACCCATATCAGGTTTGCGGGTCAGGGCGGGCGCGCCCAATCTCAGCCTGCCGTCTTGTCCCGCAAGCTCCCCGTTTATGTAATGGGCTCAAGTATAGCTCGAATGGGTACGATTGGCCTAGCGAGCGTGCCTGTGAGGAGGCGAACATGGAAGACAAGCATCTATATCGAGAGACGCAATGGGATGTATCGGTCGAGGAAAGCCGTGCGCACCATGGCCTTGTCGCGATTGGTTTTGCGGTGCTTGCCGTGTTGGTGATTGCCTTTTGTATTTGGACGTTTGGCGGTCGCGGCGGCGCTGCCTGGGAGTTCGAGGCTGATGATAGCCTACCGATTATGACGGTGAGGAGTACTGGCGGTAATGCCAATACGCTCGCCGTTCCGGGCGATTATTGGTACCCGCGCGATGAGTTTGTGCAGTTGCAGCTGAGTGGTGGGTCCATTCCAGGTGAAGAAATCGAACGCGTGACGTTTGACGCGGCGCTCAAAACGCTCACGGTGAAGCTCAAAGATCAAGGAGATGTGCCCACGACCATGGATATCGTGCTGACGGAATGGCGCCTGGAGCCCCCGGCGGGTGTTGCGGTGTCCGAGGTTGAGCACGTCAAGATTGTCTATCAGGACGGTTCGACAAACGGGATTGCAAAGGCCGACGGTCTAGCAGAATAGGTGTCGAGCCTAGCCAGCCAATTCATAAAAGTTGCGGTGGAATAGTTCCCGATTGTGCGATAAAAGGCTCAAATCGGAACTATTCCACCGCAAGTTATATAGAGAAGGCTGAGCGGGTCAGTGTTGGGTGCCGGCTCCAGAGCATCTGTTCGTTGATGAACACGAGGGTGCCTGGGGACGAGAGCTCGGGGACATAGCGGTAGCCAAGGTTGAACTCGGTAAGACCGGCGGCGTCCTCGAGCTTGTTTTCTGCCATCCAGCGCACCATGGAGCCGCGCGCCTTTTTGCTGGCGGTCGAGCGCTGGATGGGCTTGCCGTTGCGGACACCTTCGCCAAAGAGACAAGTGACGGTTGTGGCGTCGCCTGCGAGATGGGGCAGAACGGCCTTGGCGTACTCCGCGCTGGCAAGGTTGACGACCGTGGTGTTGGAGCCGGTCGGCGCAATGGCGCATGCAAGTTTGTCGCCCCAAAACGCATAGAGGTCACGGGCGTTGTCGACGGCGAGCTTGGCTCCCATTTCGAGCCGATAGGGCTCAACGCCATGGAAAGGCCGCACGCATCCGTACAATCCGGAGAGGATCCAGAGATGGTTTTGCAGCCAGTCGAGCTGTGCAGCATCCATGACCTCGGGCGCCATGCTTTGGTATTGGATGCCGTGGTAGGACATGACGGCGGGGGAGATTCGGCGCGCGATATCGGGATCGGCGAGGTCGGCATCGCTCAGGACGGGCATAAATTCGTGAAGCGTATCCAGGCACGTTGTAAGCAGCCTGTCGCTCACGTTCCAAAGGGCCTGAAGACCTGCTGCGCCATCCTCGCGTTCGATGCCTAGCAGTGCCTGATGGAGCCGGGCCGTCTGATGTGCAAAAGGCGGTATGCCCAAAACGTCAAAGGCATCTTGAGCTGTCCGCATCTGTTTGGCGGGCGAAATGACGACCTGTAGCACGGAATCCTCCTCCCGCTAAAAAAGTTGCGGTGAAATACAGACCGCTTTCCCCGTTGGAAGCCCTGATGAATCCGTATTTCACCGCAAGTTACAAGGGTTGGTTAGGCGCGCTCGATGAAGGCCTTGTAGCCGCGATAGGCCTCGTAGATATCGGCCTTGTTGGCGACCTCCCACAGGGCATGCATGGACAGGACGGCAACACCGGAGTCGATGACGTTCATGCCGTACTTGGCCATGATGTAGGCGATGGTGCCGCCGCCGCCCGCGTTGACGCGACCGAGCTCGCAGGTCTGGAAGTCCACGCCGGCCTCGTCCATGATGTCGCGGACGAGGGCCACGTACTCGGCGTCGGCGTCGTTGGAGCCACCCTTGCCGCGGCTGCCCGTGTACTTGTTAAAGCACAGGCCGCGACCCATGAAGGCGGCGTTCTTGGTCTCGAACTTGCCGGCATAGCCCGGGTCGAAACCGGCGGACACGTCGGAGGAAAGCATGCGGCTGTGGGCGAGCGCGCGGCGCAGGGCCAGCGGACTATCCTCGCCGGCGAGCGTCATGATCTCGGCGACGGTGTTCTCGAAGAAGCGGCTCGTCATACCGGTGGCACCCACGGAGCCGATCTCCTCCTTGTCGACGATGAGCGTGATGCTCGTGCGCTCCACGTTGGCGACGTCGATCTGGGCAAGCATGGAGGGGTAAGCGCAGACGCGGTCGTCGTGGCCATAGCCCAGAATCATGGAGCGGTCGAGGCCCATGTCGCGGGCGGGACCGGCGGGCACGACCTCGATCTCGGCGGAGAGGAAGTCCTCCTCCTCGACGTCATACTGCTCCTTGAGGATGTCCAGGAACATCTGCTTGACGGGCTCCTTGGGGGCGTCCTTGTCGTCCTCATCAAACTTGACGGGACGGCCGCCCACAATCACGTCGAGGATTTCGGCGTCGACGGCATCCTTGGCGGGCTTGGACATCTGCTCGCTCGAGAGGTGGATCAGCAGGTCGGAGATGGTAAAGACCGGGTCGTCCGCCTTGTCACCGATGTTGATGTCGACGGTGGTGCCGTCCTTTTTGCAGATGACGCCCACGAGTGCAAGCGGGGAGGCCACCCAGTGGTAGCTCTTGACGCCGCCGTAGTAGTGCGTGTCGAGGTAGGCCATGTCGCCGGCCTCGAAGGCGGGGTTTTGCTTGAGGTCCAGGCGCGGCGAGTCCACGTGGGCGCCCAGGATGTTAAATCCCTGCTCGAGCGGGGCGGTGCCCAGGTTGACGAGCATAAGGTCCTTGCCGTGGTTGGCGGCGTACACCTTGTCGCCGGCCTTGAGTTCGCGGCCTTCGGCGATCACGGTCTCCAGATCGACGTAGCCCGCCTCCTCGGCCATCTTGATGCCGGTCTTGACGCACAGGCGCTCGGTCTTGTTCTCGCTCAAAAACTGCTTATAGCCGCGGCAAAGCTCCTCGAGCTCCTCGATTTGCTGTGGCGTGTACTTTTTCCATGCGCAGGGACGCTCCATGACGCAGGCTCCTTTCGGATCGATCGTGCTGGTTAATGTACCGTGAGCCATCGTATCACGCACGGGCGCGCGGTGGCGGGGGAGCTTGATGTGCGGTGGCCGCGGGGCGGGGAGCGTGTAAACTGGAGTGAGCGAACCGTGCCCAGCCCAAAGCGAGGTATTCAATATGTCTGACAAGCGCCGTACCTTTGCCGTTATCGACGGCAACTCGCTCATGCACCGTGCCTTCCACGCCGTGCCGCCGACCATGAACGCGCCGGACGGTCGCCCCACCAACGCGATCTTCGGCTTTCTGAACATGTTTCTCAAGATGATCGATGCCTTTAACCCCGACGGCGTGGTCGTGGCGTTTGATAAGGGCAAGCCGCGCGTGCGCATGGAGATGCTGCCGCAGTATAAGGCGCAGCGTCCGCCCATGGACCCCGATCTGCACGCGCAGTTTCCGATGATCAAGGAGCTGCTCACCGCGCTCAACGTGCCGATTCTACAGTCCGAGGGCTGGGAAGGCGATGACATCCTGGGTACTATGGCGCGCCTGGGCGAGCAGGCCGGCTGCGACATGCTGCTGGTGACCGGCGATCGCGACATGTATCAGCTCGTGACCGAGCATGTCAATGTGGTCTCGACCCGCAAGGGCCTGTCCGACGTGGCGATTATGACGCCCGAGAGCGTGGACGATCTGTATCACGGCATTACGCCGGCGCTCGTGCCCGACTTTTACGGTTTGAAGGGCGACACGTCCGATAACATCCCCGGCGTGCCGGGCATCGGCCCCAAAAAGGCGAGCGCGCTCATTGCGCAGTACGGTAGCCTGGACGAGGTCATCGCACATGCCGACGAGGTCAAGGGCAAGATGGGCGAAAACCTGCGCGCGCACATCGACGATGCCCTGCTGAGCCGTAAGGTGGCGACCATCCGTACCGATGCGCCCGTTGAGCTCGATTTTGAGACGACGTCCTTCCCGGCGTTTTCTGCCGATGAAGTTTCTGCGGCGCTGGGTACGCTTGGTATCACCGCCATGCAGAACCGTTTCTTGGCGCTGATCGGCGGCGAGGGCGGGGCTGCTGCTGCCTCCAGTGTGTTTGAGATACCTGCGATGGTTCGCTCAGCCGCCGGCGATGCTGACGCACTTGGTGCCGTTGCGGCTGAGATTTCCCGCGCGATTGATGCCGGCGAGTGGGTCGCCGCCGTGGTGGACGACGACAAGGAAGAGGGCGCGCTCTTTGGACTGACGCGCACGCTGTGGCTGGCGACGTCCAAGGGCCTGTTCGCGCTCGAGGAGGGCGACGGCGGTGCGGCGGCTGAGGTTGAGGGCTTCAACTTCGCCCACGGCGTGATTGCCGGCGTGCTCGCGCGTCTGTTTATGGAGGGTCGCGTGGCGAGCCCGGATATGAAGGCACTGTTGCACGAGCTTTCGCCCATCGATTCTTCTGAGCCCGAGCTCATGGATCCGCTGGCAGTCGATTCTACGCGCATCTTCGATACCGTGGTTGCCGCCTACCTGCTGGATTCCGACCGCTCCGAGTTCGATGAGGCATATCTGGCCGATACCTATCTGCAGATGACGCTGCCTGCGGCGCGCGGTGCAGAGGGTGCCGGCAAGGACGCTCCTGCGCCCGCCGCTCGCACGGCGGCCTTGACGCTGGCGCTCGTGGCGCCGTTGCGCGAGTGCATGGCCCGTGAGAATGCCGCCAACGTGTTCGATGGCATCGAGATGCCACTCGTGCCGGTGCTTGCCAAGATGGAGCGCGCGGGCATGCTCGTGGACCCCGACCGCCTGCACAGTCTGTCCGAGGGTCTGGCGACCCAGATTGCCGAGGTTGAGCGCAGCATTCGCGACCTGGCGGGTGACGAGACCTTTAACATCGGCAGCCCCATGCAACTTTCGCACGTGCTCTTTGACGTGATGGGCCTTCCGACCAAGGGCCTCAAAAAGACCAAGCGCGGCTATTATTCGACCAACGCCAAGGTGTTGAGCGACCTTGCCCGCGACCACGAGATTGTGCGTTTGATCTTGGATTGGCGTGAGAAGTCCAAGATCAAGTCCACTTATCTGGATACGCTGGGCCCGCTGCGCCGCGGTGACGGTCGCGTGCACACCACGTACAACCAGACCATCACCGCGACGGGGCGTCTGTCTTCGAGCGACCCCAATCTGCAGAACATCCCGACGCGCTCTGAGCTGGGTCGTACCGTCAAGACGGCGTTTTCGGCAGGCGAGGGAAGCGTCTTTTTGGCGGTGGACTACTCGCAGATTGAGCTGCGCCTGCTCGCGCATCTTTCGGGTGACGAGCACCTGGTGCGCGCCTTTAACGAGGGCGAGGACTTCCACGCCGAGACGGCGGCGCGCGTATTTGGTGTGCCGGTGTCCGAGGTAACGCCCGACCTGCGCAGTCGCGCCAAGGCCGTGAACTTTGGCATCGTGTATGGCCAGCAGGCCTACGGCCTGTCGCAGTCGCTGCATATCTCGATGGCCGAGGCGCGCGACATGATCGACCGCTACTACGAGGCCTACCCGGGCGTGCGTACGTTCCTCGACAACGTGGTGGCGCGCGCCAAGCAGACGGGCTACGCCGAGACCATGTATGGCCGCAGACGCCATATTCCCGAGCTCAAGGCCAAAAACCCGCAACTCCGCGGCTTTGGCGAGCGCACGGCCATGAACCATCCCATGCAGGGCACCGCAGCAGACATCATCAAGATCGCCATGGCCCGCGTAAGTCGTCGCCTGGAAGAAGAAGGCTTTGCCGCCCACATGATCCTGCAAGTGCACGACGAACTGGACTTTGAGTGCCCCATCGACGAAGTCGAGCGCCTAACCACCATGGTCCGCGACGTCATGGAACACGTAGTAGACCTCCACGTCCCCCTAATCGCCGAAGCCAGCACCGGCATAACCTGGGCCGACGCAAAGTAGAGGGGCGCAATAGGCAAACTTGCTTACAGCGCAAGCCCCCACATACTTAGGATTTGGGACAAACACTACTGGTTAATTTGTCCCACAGTAACCAAAACAGAAGGGTGCCCCTCAACAACAAGAGGCACCCTTCATTCAATTAAATTCAGCCAAGTATCTAGGCACTCAAGACACCATCTCGGCGGCAAGCAGGTGAACCTAGGGCCTGGCCGGGCGGCAGGGGTTAACTTTTCGTAGATTCCGCACGCAAAGAAAGCCACTTAATGTGGCTTTCGTCTTGCGCAGGACCTGACCGAGCGAAAAGTTAACCCCTGCCGCCCGGCCAGGCCCGAAGGGATGGCTAGCGAGCCGCCAAGATGGCGTCGATGAGCGTCAGTACGCCCCCGTCGTTGTTGCTCGGAATGCGCCACTTGGCATGCGCGTTCATGTGCTCCTCGGCATTGTCCACGATAAAGCTATGCCCGACGCGCTCCAGCATGGGGATGTCGTTGTAGGTGTCGCCCACGGCGGCAGCATCGGCAATATCGATGCCCAGGTGCTCGCACAGGTGAGCGACGCCGGCGCCCTTGTCGACGCCCAGGTTCATAAAGTCGATCCACTCGCGCCCGGCGTTGGTGACGTAGAGCTTGTCCGAGAACTCGGGGCTATAGGTCTCGCGGAAAGCGGGCTCGGCGTCGTAGCCGGGGAAGAAGACCGAAATCTTGTTGGACTCGATATCGATGCCCTCAAAGCTATCGACGTAGTTGATCGTGTTGTAGTACACGCTGATCTCGTCGTGGTATTGATGGTCGCGGGCGAGCACGTAGAACTCGTCGAAGCAGCACAGGACGGGGACAGCGCGCGGATCCTCCGAGGCGCGGCTCAAGACCTGCTGGTACAGCTCCACGTCGATAATGCTCTTATAGATATAGCTGCCGCGATAGATCACGCACGCTCCGTTGTCGGGACAAAAAGCAAGGCGGTTTTTGATTCCCTCGAACATCTCCTCGAGCTTGGGGGCGGGACGTCCACTGGCGGGGCAGAATACGATGCCGGCGTCGGCGAGCTTGTCCAGGCGCTCATCAAGACCCTGAGGCAGCACGCGCTCGTCGGTGAGAAGCGTCTTGTCCATATCAACGGCGAGAATCTTAATGTTTCCGATATTGGCGTCCGATTCGTAAGTTTGCATAAAAGCGAGCCTTTCGTTTCGAAATTGTTTCAGATGTTATAACCATCAACTCGTAGTCAGGCGTATTTTCGCAGGAACGGAGCGTATTTGCACTGCATTTCACAAACTAATGAAAAAACTTTTCAGAAATTTGAATTTGTCGCTTGTGCAGCAGGCACTTTAGCGTAATATAGCGACCATCGAAAACGGAGACGGAAAAACAACCGCTTACCGAGGAAAAGGTACCGTTTACGATATTAGAATTGCGCCCGGCGATAGGTGAAAGGAGAGGCAGATGCAGTTCGTAAAGATCATCACTACTGCAGACAATGCCATCCGACGCCAGCGCGCAATTTCCCGACGACGATAACAATCGTCTCTGTCCGCATGGGGCGAATTGCCTCAACAGAGTCATTTTGAGGTCGTTGGGTTTTAGCACGACATTGCTGCATGTTTCTAGGGCATGTATGTGCTGATTTTTGCTATTTAACCTGATATTGCACGGTATATGACCTTGAAATGACTTGCAACTGACCGATGTTCTAACTAGCTACCAAGGGCGAAAGGAAACAGCCATGAGCAAGGAAAAAGTCGTTCTCGCATATTCCGGTGGTCTTGATACATCTGTATGTGTCAAGTGGCTCCAGGACGAGAAGAATCTCGATGTCGTTTGCGTTTGCGGCAATGTGGGCCAGGAGGAGACCGGCCTGGACGCCAAGAAGCAGAAGGCCCTCGACCTGGGCGTTCTCGATTGCCAGGTGCTCGACCTGCGCGACGAGTTCTCCGATGAGTTCCTGACCAAGGCCATCGCCGCAAACTCCATGTACGAGAACAAGTACCCGCTGCTCTCCGCCCTGTCTCGCCCGCTGCTCGCCAAGAAGCTCGTCGAGGTCGCTCACGAGTTTGGCGCGACCTACGTCGCCCACGGCTGCACCGGCAAAGGTAACGACCAGGTTCGTTTTGAGGCTGCCGTCAAGGCCCTCGACCCCGAGCTTAAGGTTATCGCCCCGGTTCGCGAGTGGGACCTGAAGTGCCGTCCCGACGAGGTCGCCTATGCTCACGCCCACAACGTGCCGGTTCCCGAGGGTGCCAACGATAACCCCTATTCCATCGACGACAACCTGTGGGGTCGTGCCATTGAGTGCGGCCACCTGGAGGATCCCTGGAACGAGCCGCTCGACGACGCCTGGGTTATGACCAAGAATCCCGAGGACACGCCCGACACCCCGACGTATACCGAGATTGAGTTTGAGGCCGGCAAGCCCGTCGCCGTCGACGGCAAGAAGATGAAGCTTTCCGAAATCGTCATCGCCCTCAACAAGATTTCGGGCGACAACGGCTTTGGTCGCCTGGACCTGGTCGAGGATCGTCTGGTGGGCCTCAAGAGCCGCGAGTGCTATGAGGTTCCCGGCGCCCTGACGCTCATCACCGCCCACAAGGCACTCGAGGATATCTGCGTCGAGGGCGACCTGCTCAAGACCAAGATTAAGCTCGAGCAGGATTGGGCGACCGCCGTGTACAACGGCCAGTGGTACAGCCCGCTCAAGAACGCGCTCGATGCCTTTATGGCCGACACTCAGAAGTTCGTGACCGGCGCCGTCCGCCTGAAGTTCTTTAAGGGCAACTGCCATGTCGTCGGCCGCAAGAGCCCGTTTAGCCTGTATGACTACGGTCTGGCTACCTACGACCGCGACACCACGTTTGACGAGAAGGCCAGCGCCGGCTTTATCGAGATCGATACGCTGTCGCTCAAGACGTGGGCCAAGGTCCAGGGTCCCAGCTCTGCCGCTGCCCAGGCTTAAGTCTTCCTTTCCTTGGTATCCGCGCGGCCCATCCGCGTGATACATAACGGGCGCATGGGGTCCCTACCTTTCGTTATGCTTGCTGACACTTCTTAACATCGGTGGCCCCTACGTTCCGCCCGCATATATGACGCCGCGACTGCGGCTGAGTCCGAGCCCCGCCGGGGTTGTCCGGCGGGGCTCCTTCTATCAATTTGGCGGCTCTGCGCCTATATATATGAGGAGTATCCATTATGTTCAATGCTGTCGTGCATGCTTTACTTGCCCTCGCGCCCGAGCTCGATGCTGCAAAGGTCGAGGACGTCCCTATGAGCCTGAAGGCTTGGATTGACGGTTCGCAGGGCAACATCCGGAGGGAGACGTTGGGCGCCAAGTGCATGGTGCGTCACTTCTTTGCAAATTAGCTATATGGCCTCGCGCACGGTGGGGAATATGCAAAACTAGCGGTTGGTAAATCGCTTTAGCGACATGGCGCATTGCTTTGGGCGCTTGTTTTGGTATTTGGAGAAAGGAGACGGTTCCATGGCTCTTTGGGGCGGTCGTTTTGAGGCGGGCGTGGCCGAGGTCACGCAGGAGTTTGGCGCGTCGCTGCCGGTCGACAAACATCTCTATAAGCAGGATATCGCTGGCTCTAAGGCACATGCCAAGATGCTGGCCGCCCAAGGCATCATCAGTGCCGAGGACGAGCAGGCGATCGCCGAGGGCCTGACCGGAATCGAGCAGGATATCGATGCCGGCAACTTCACCTTCGATATCAACGACGAGGACATCCATATGTCCATCGAGAGCGAACTGACGCGTCGCATCGGCGAGGCCGGTAAGCGCTTGCATACCGGACGTTCGCGCAACGACCAGGTGGCGACCGACACGCGCCTGGGCGTCAAGGCACTGGCCAAGGAGCTCATGGAGGCCAATCTTGAGCTGCGCCATGTGCTGGTGGATGCGGCTAAGAAGTACGACAAGGTGATTCTGCCGGGTTACACGCATATGCAGCACGCTCAGCCCGTGCTGCTCTCGCATCATCTGCTGGCGTATTCCTGGATGTTCGCGCGCGACTTTACACGCTTGAAGGCCGCCTTTGATGCCGCCGACAACTGCCCGCTGGGTGCTGCCGCGCTTGCCGGTACGAGCTATCCGCTCGATCGCCAAATGACGGCTGCCGAACTTGGCTTTGCGGGCGTGATTCCTAACTCACTCGATGCCGTTTCCGACCGTGATTTCCTGCTCGATCTGCATTACGCCGGCTCCGTCATGGCGATGCACCTGTCGCGTCTTTCCGAGGAGATCGTGCTGTGGTCGAGCTCCGAATTTGGCTTTATCACGCTTTCCGACTCCTACTCCACCGGCTCGTCCATCATGCCGCAGAAGAAGAACCCCGACTTTGCCGAGCTTATTCGCGGCAAGAGCGGCCGTGTCTATGGCAACCTGGTGCAGCTGCTCGTGACCATGAAGGGCCTGCCGCTTGCTTATAACAAGGACTTGCAGGAGGACAAGGAGGGCGCGCTCGATACCGCCCATACGCTCATGCAGTGCCTGTCGGTTATGGCCGGAATGATTTCGACTTGGACCGTCAACGAGGATGCCATGGCGCGCGAGTGCGGCGTGGGGCACCTTGCCGCTACCGATGTTGCCGATTACCTGGCCAAGCGTGGCCTGCCGTTCCGCGAGGCACATGCCGTGGTGGGGCATCTGGTTCTGATGTGTGAGAAGCGCGGCTGCAATCTTGAGGACCTGCCGTTTGAGGTGTTCCAGGAGGCAAGCCCGCTCTTTGAGCACGACATTACCGAGGCGCTCGACATCCCGTCGATTGTCGCCGCGCGCACGACCGAGGGCGGCACCGCCCCTGCCGCCGTTGCCGTGCAGCTGCAGCGTGCCGAGGCGCAACTCGTGGTCGACGAAGGTGTGTTTGGATCGCTAACCAAGGTCGTCGAGATGGGTCACGGGGCAAAGTAGAGGTTTGGCTGAAGACGTATTGTCCATTTATTGATAAATCGTTTTCGCTTTACGGGCGCCTGCTGATGTGGGAGCCCGTATTTTGTTGCTATGGGGGAGGGGCTTGTCGAGAACTTCTGTAGGACCTTTGGGCAGGTTGTGAAGGGGATACGTTCGCGGGCGGCAACCGACCGCCTGCTCTGTTCGGCGCGGTTGATGGGCGGTCGGATGGTACTCTAATCGGGCTTCGAAACAGAAGTGACACATATGGAGCGCTTTAATAAATTGCAACGTTTCAATAAACAGCTTTTTGTTTAACTGCAGCTAAAACTCTGTTACGATGCAGTCCAGGCGGGTGCCGGAATGGGACTTGGGCACGCGCGAACCTACTTGAAAGGCTACTTTTATGGCTATCGAGAAGACCTTCATCATGATTAAGCCCGACGCCGTGCGCGACCGCAAGATCGGCGAGATCGTTGCTCGCATTGAGCGCAGCGGCCTTGTCATCGAGCGCATGGAGATGACCACGCTCGAGCGCGCTACCGTCGAGGAGCACTACGCCCATCTGGCCGACAAGCCCTTCTTTGGCGGTCTCTGCGACTTTATGACGAGCGGTCCGGTCGTCAAGATGGTCGTTTCCGGTCTCTCCGCTGTTGCTAAGATGCGCACCCTCATGGGCGCTACCACCCCGCTTGACGCTGCTCCTGGTACCATCCGCGGCGACTTTGCCGTCGATGTCAACGCCAACGTGATCCACGGCTCCGACTGTTTGGAGAACGCCGAGATTGAGATCAAGCGCTTCTTTGGCTAAACCAGCTTTGACTCCTTAAAGCTGTTAGCGTGTGGTTTGGGCGCCGCGGAACTCCATCTGCGGCGCCCTTTTATTCCAAAATCTATGCAGGGGCCCGCTCGGACATGTGTTCCGAGCGGGCCCCTGCTGTTAGCTTGTGGCACTGAATAGTTTAGGCTTCGTCGACGATCTTAAGGCCGCGCGTGTGGTCGATCTCGTTGAGGAGGTTAACGCGACGCTCGTGGCGACCACCCTCAAACTCGGCGTCGAGCCACTCGTCGACGATCATCTTGGCGAGCTCGGAGCCCACGACGCGGGCGCCAAAGGCAAGCACGTTGGTGTTGTTGTGCATGCGGGAGAGCTTGGCGCTGAAGGGCTCGGAGCAGACGACGGCGCGTACGCCCTCGACCTTGTTGGCGGCCAGGCTGATGCCGACGCCGGTACCGCAGATCAGGATGCCCAGATCGACGTCGCCGTTGGCTACGGCCTTGCCCACCTTGTAGCCGGCGATGGGGTAATCAATGCTCTCGGAGGTGTCGGTGCCAAAGTTCACGACCTCACAGCCGCGCTCCTTCAGGTGCTCGGAGATGATGTTCTTGAGCTCGACGGCGGCATGGTCGTTGCCGATACCAATCTTCATGAGTGGTTCCTCTCTGGTCCGTGCGGCGGAATTGCTAAAGGTTTTACCGCGTTCGACTGCATGATAGCGCGACTTTTGTGTAAACGCTCGGGCGTTTTTTGGTCAAACGCTTTAGCATGCAACAAGACCGGCTTCTCATGAATGAATGCTGTCAGTTTGTGCTTGAGCGCCGTCCGCCGGAACCATGGTTGCGGTTTTTGATGCATTGTTATCAAATAAAGGAGCTAACTTTTTTGAGAGCCCAGCCCGTTATGCAAGCAGGAGATACCTATGCCCACCGATTCCATCCGTGATGCCGCGTTTTGCGATGTTTTAAACCGCGAACTTGTCTGTGCACTCGGCTGCACCGAGCCCATTGCCGTTGCCTATGCAGCGGCGCTGGCGAGCCAGACGCTCGGTTGCGAACCCGATCATATGGACGTTGCCTGCTCGGGCAACATCATCAAGAACGTCAAGAGCGTGACCGTGCCCAACTCGGGCGGTATGCACGGTATTGAGGCCGCGGCCGTGCTGGGTGCCGTGGGCGGCGACGCTAAGAGCGCGCTCGAGGTGCTCGAGAGTGTTAACGATGAAGACCGCGCTCGCGTGGCCGAGCTCCTCGCCGACGCCGACTACTGCGATGTGTCGCTTGTCGAGGGTGTGCCCAACCTCTACATCAAGGTGACTGCGACGGCCGGGGGCCATACCGCGATCGTCGAGATTACCGACCACCACACCAATGTTACGTGCCATACGCTCGATGGTATTCCGGTATGCGGCAAGTCGGCGGGGGAGTGCGCCGCCTGCGCCGAGCGCGTTGTGGCTGAGCGGGCGGCAGATAACGCCGACACGCCCATGTCGATTGAGACCATCATCGACTTTATCGAGTACGGTGACATTGAGGACGCCCGCGCTGCCGTTGAGCGTCAGATTGAGCTGAATGGCGCAATCAGTGCCGAGGGCCTTGCGCACACTTGGGGCGCCGAGGTGGGTCGTACGCTGCTGGGTGCTCGTGCCGATGACGTCGCCTGCCGTGCCCGTGCCCGTGCGGCCGCCGGATCCGACGCTCGCATGAACGGCTGCGCGCTGCCGGTCGCCATTGTGTGCGGCTCGGGCAATCAGGGAATTACCTGCGCATTGCCCGTCATGGAGTATGCCGAGTACCTGCGTTGCGACCACGAGCGCCTGGTGCGCGCCGTGATGCTGTCCGATCTTATCGCCGTGCATATCAAGAGCTATATTGGTGCGCTCTCGGCGTTTTGCGGTGCTATTTGCGCCGCGTGCGGCGCCGGCGCCGCGATTACCTGGCTGTGCGGTGGCACGCGCGAGCAGATTGGCGCGACGGTCTCGAATACGCTCGGTAACGTGGGCGGCATCGTGTGCGACGGCGCCAAAGCGAGCTGTGCCGCCAAGATCTCGGCTGCCGTTGATGCGGCGATTCTGGGCCATGATATGGCCATGCAGGGTCGCGGCTTCCGCGCCGGCGAGGGCCTGATCCAGGATACCGTTGAGCAGACAATCGCCAGCATGGGCTACGTGGGCCGTGTGGGTATGAAAGATACTGACGTCGAGATCCTCAACATCATGATCGGTAAAACCCAGGTCTGCTAGATATTAAGTTGCGGTGAGATAGTTCCTAAAATTACCCGGGTGAGGGGCAAACAGGAACTATCTCACCGCAACTGCGCTAGATGTTCTGGCGCCTACGATAGTTCGTCGGCTATTTGGTGCTCGTAGAAGGCTTCGATTACGGCGTTAAAGTCGCGGGCGAAGTCTTCCATGGTTCCGCGCCAGGTGGCTCGGCTGGGCTTGCCTTGGCCCACAAAGGCGGTTTGGATGCCGCAATCGGGGGACGGGAAGTCGCGTTTGGGATCGTTGCCCACCATAAGGACCTCGTGTGGCTCGAGTCCCATCACCTGAAGCTGCTCTAGATAGTAGGTGGCATCGGGCTTGCAGCGGGTGGTGTTTCCCATGTGCGTGACGAGCTCAAAGGGGGCGTCGGCCAGGTCGCCCCAGCCCATGCGGCACTCGATGGCCCCCTGGGGAAAGCTGGGGTTGGTAAAGAGCGCGCAACGCAGTCCTGCGTCCTGTACGGCCTGGAGCGCGGCGTGTGCGCCCGGCATGGCGTGAGCGTTAATGACATCGTCGTTCTTGTACGGAAGAATTTCGCGGTCATAGTAGGTAAACGCCTCGTAGATGAGGGGATCGGAGAGGCAGATCCCGCATCGGCGCTCGACCTCTTCTTGGTAAAACTCAAGATTGGTGCGGTTGTCCGTGCCGCTGCGGCGATTGGCGTTGAGGTCGACCAGGATGGTGCCGAGGCGCGCCATCGTGCCACCGCGGCTGCGGCGCCCGATAGCCGCGAGCATCGAAGAGACATCCTTAAAATAGCGAAGGATGAACGCGTTGAGGTTGATGCTAAGAAGCGTTTCGTCCATATCGAAAACGACTGCTTTGAGCACGCGGGCACCTTTCTCGAAAAATCGATCTAGAATCGTTGGCTCCGGATACTTTACCCCAAAGCCGAATGCCTGGCTGGTTATCGTCAAGTTGCGGAGACGTGTGTTCATAAGATTACGAAAAAGTCTCCACACGAGTAAAAAATCGCAGTTCACGCTTGAAATCGAACTCATTTCCCCGTAACCTATACGAACGTGATTGCATAAGCGTCACATTAGTATCTGTCGGCTCCCGAGTGTTCCTAAACGTTGTGTGCTTGTCGCACCCTTCTGTAGGTCCTAGCAATCGGGGCCCCGTAGTTCGAAAGGGGTCCACCTTTGAGTGAGATTCAGAACTCGTCCATTTTCTCTCTTGACGATGTCAACGAGGAGGAGATGAACAACCTCATCGACGGTACGATTACCGACTTTGATGAGGGCGATCTCGTTAACGGCACTGTCGTTAAGATCGAGCATGACGAGGTGCTCGTTGACATCGGATTCAAGTCCGAGGGCGTTATCCCGGTCCGCGAGCTGTCCATCCGCAAGGACGCTAACCCTGCAGACATCGTTGCACTCGGTGATCCCATCGAGGCTCTGGTTCTCCAGAAGGAGGACAAGGACGGTCGTCTGGTCCTGTCCAAGAAGCGTGCCGAGTACGAGCGTGCTTGGAACCGCATCGAGGAGAAGTTCAACTCCGGCGAGAACGTCGAGGGCGAGGTTATCGAGGTTGTCAAGGGCGGCCTGATCCTCGACATCGGCCTGCGTGGCTTCCTGCCTGCTTCCCTCGTCGACCTCCGTCGCGTCAAGGACCTCACCTCTTACATGGGCACCCGCATCGAGGCCCGCGTCATCGAGATGGACCGCAACCGCAACAACGTTGTCCTCTCCCGTCGCGTCGTGCTCGAGGAGTCCCGTAAGGCCGAGCGCTCCGAGATCCTGTCCAAGCTCAAGTCTGGCATGCGTCTCCAGGGCACCGTTTCCTCCATCGTCGACTTCGGCGCCTTCGTCGACCTCGGCGGTATCGACGGCCTCATCCACATCTCCGAGCTCTCTTGGAACCACGTTAACCATCCTTCCGAGGTTGTCAAGGTCGGCCAGGAGGTCGAGGTCGAGGTTCTCGACGTCGATCTCAACCGCGAGCGCATCTCCCTGGGTCTCAAGCAGACCACCGAGGATCCGTGGCGCGCACTGGTCAAGAAGTACCCCGTCGGCGCTATTGTCGAGGGCACTGTGACCAAGCTTGTCCCGTTCGGCGCTTTCGTCGACCTGGGCGAGGGCATCGAGGGCCTGGTGCACATCTCCGAGATGGCCAACAAGCACGTCGATCAGCCTTCTCAGGTCACCCACGTGGGCGACAAGGTTCAGGTCAAGGTCATGGAGATCGACCTCGACCGTCGTCGTATCTCCCTGTCCATGAAGTCCGCTGCTGAGACTCTGGGCGTCGAGATCGAGGTTACCCCGCTTCCTTCCGAGAAGAAGGACGAGGAGACCGACGCCGAGTAAATCGGTTTGACGATCACTTGTTTTAAGGGATCCGTCCGTAATGGACGGGTCCCTTTTTGCATTTGGTGTCGAGATGCACGATGCTGCCCATGCTGTCCACAGGCTATTTGGTTGTCGGTGCATGAAAAATGCCGACATCCCGCCTCGGGGAGGAGGCGGGAACACACCGAGTAGACGGAGGGGTGCGGAGCGCGGTCGCGTCTCGACTGACGACGTTGCCCATCGACAACCCTATTGTACTGCATGGCGTGGTTCTTGGTTTATCGTGTCGAACGCTTGTGTTGTGCCATTGCCTGCGGCAACGGTGTGCTACACTCTTGCACTGCTGAGTGGGCCAGACGGTCGCGCGATGTGCTGCTTGCAGCACGCGTGAGGAAAGTCCGGGCTCCAGAGGGCGGGATGCCGGCTAACGGCCGGGCGGAGTGATCCGACGGAAAGCGCCGCAGAAAAGAAGACTCCCACCTGCGCCGCAAGGCGTAAAGGGAAAAGCTGAAACGGTGGTGTAAGAGACCACCAGCGTCGTGGCAACACGGCGGCTTGGCAAGCCCCATCCGGAGCAAGCGCGAATAGGAACGCTATGGGCCGGCCCGGTCCGCGTTCGGGTAGCGTGCGTGGAGCTGCACGGTAACGTGCAGACAAGATAAATGACCGTTCACGACAGAACCCGGCTTACAGGCCCACTCAGCACTTTGTTGACGCTGCGAACCCGTCAGCGCGGCAATCTGCCTTTCAAGCCTTCGGGCATGACCATAAGGTCAATGCCCTCGTCTTTCAAGGCACCTTGCTCGCGCTGACGGGTTCTCGCTTTCGACGGCGTCAGCTGGCCGATTTGGCGCTCATTCGTCGGTCGCCGCCATAAGGCGTGCTCCCTCCTCTTTCGGGCCAAATCGACTCAGCTGACGCCGTCTCGCTGTTGGCGACGGCATCATTGGCGTTTCCGTTCTTGTTGGCGAGGGCAATGGTACTGCCTTTGCCGTATTATTGAGGCTGTTTGTTGCTTTGCTTGTTGTTGAGGGGCTTTGTTGGACAGCTATTTTACTCTGCAATCGAATATTGAGGCTTCGGGCGAGTTTGTGGACCGCAAGAGCCGGTTTATTGCCCAGCTGGTCCATATTGAGTCCGAGGATGAGGCGAATGCCTTTATCGAGATGGTTCGCAAACGTCATTACGACGCTCGACACAATGTTCCCGCGTGGATTTTGGTCGATGGACGCGAGCGCCAGAGCGATGATGGTGAGCCGAGCCGCACGAGCGGTATGCCGACGCTCGAGGTGTTGCGCGGCGCGGGGCTCAAAAATGTTTGCTGCGTAGTGACGCGCTATTTTGGTGGCACGCTGTTGGGGCCTGGTGGCTTGGTACGCGCCTATACCGCGGCGACGCAGGCGGCGGTGGCCGCGGCTCAGGAGGCCGGGCAGATCGTTGAGATGACAAGCGTCGTGCCGGTTGACGTGCATGTGGCCTATCCGCAGTACGAGCAGGTGCTTCGTTTGGCGCAGGATTCGGGTGCCAAGGTTTCGGATACCGATTACGCGGATGCCGTGACACTTCATTTGGTGTTTAAGGCGGGGGAGCAGGAGCCGTTTTGCGCTAAGATGCGCGAGCTTATGGCGGGGCGTGAGGAGATTGAGGTCGGAGCTCCCGAATTTGCCGAGTTCTAACGGCGACGGCCGGCGTGCTTTTGGATGGATCCAAAGCGCGCCGGCCGTCGTTTTACTGTTGCTGTCGATTACTCGGCGAGCTGCTTTAGCACATCGCAGGCGATCTCGATGGCATCGTCGATGCAGCCGGGGCAGCTGCGAAGCGGACCCTTGTCCGATCCGATACCCTTGAGCGTGCCGCAGACGGTCGTCGTGTTCTTCTCGCCAAAGCGCTTGGCGATTTCGCGCGACAGCTTGTAGGTCTGGCCCTTGGTCTTGGGGTTTTCCATGCCGTCGCTCATTACAAAGCCCATGATGGCCACGGCGCCCGAGATGGCGCCGCAGGTTTCGGTCATGCCGCCCATGCCGGCGCCAAAGCCCTCGGTGAGGGTAAAGGCGACCTGGGGGTCGAGCCCGACAGCGGGCGCGAGCGTGCAGGCGACGGCCTGGGCGCAGTTAAAGCCACGGGCGTGATATTCGGCAGCTTGAGCCTGACAGGCGGTGATGTCGAGCTGGGCCGTATCGATTTGCTTCATCGTTGTCTCCTTGGTCACGGTGTACCCGCCTATGGTACCCGTGACGGGGCATGTAATCATCGAGAGCTTCATGCATGCCTCGTTTTTATCTATCGAGCAAATGCCCAAAGCTTGAGATAAATACCCTGATCAATTTGTCCCATAACCTACCTTGGGTATGGGTTGAGAGGGGTGCGGGGTAGCGGTATCGTGAACCGAATAAAACGTAACCCAGGCAAGGGAGCTAGATATGAGCGAGCAGACCATCGGTACCACATGCGTTCAGGGCGGCTATCACCCGGGAGATGCCGAGCCGCGCCAGGTGCCCATCTACCAGTCCACCACGTGGAAGTACGACACGTCGGAGCATATGGGCAAGCTGTTTGACCTGGAGGAGTCGGGCTACTTCTACAGCCGCCTGCAGAACCCCACGTGCGATCTGGTTGCCGCCAAGATCTGCGAGATGGAGGGCGGTACCGCTGCGATGCTCACGAGCTCGGGCATGGCTGCGAACTTCCTCGCGATCTTTAACGTGGCCGGTGCCGGCGATCATGTGGTCGCTAGCTCTGCCATTTACGGCGGTACGTATAACCTGCTCGCCCACACCATGGAGCGCATGGGTCTGACCTGCACGTTCGTCGCCCCCGACTGCACCGATGAGGAGCTCGAGGCAGCCTTTGAGCCCAATACCAAGCTCGTCTTTGGCGAGACGATTGCCAACCCCGCCCTTGCCGTGCTCGATATTGAGCGCTTTGCCAAGGCCGCACATGACCACGGCGTGCCGCTGATGGTCGACAACACCTTCCCGACGCCCGTGATGTGCCGTCCCTTTGAGTGGGGTGCCGACATCGTTACGCACTCCACCACCAAGTACATGGATGGACATGCTGCCTACCTGGGCGGCGTGATCGTTGACCACGGCCAGTTTGACTGGATGGCTCATGCGGACAAGTTCCCGGGTCTTACCACGCCCGATGAGAGCTACCACGGCGTGACCTATGCCGAGAAGTTTGGTCGCGAGGGTGCCTTCATTACCAAGGCAACCGCTCAGCTCATGCGCGATCTTGGTCCTATGCAGAATCCGCAGGCGGCCTTCTTCCTGAACAGCTCGCTCGAGAGCCTGCATGTGCGCATGCCGCGTCATTGCGAGAACGGCCTGGCCGTTGCCAAGTTCCTGCAGAGCCATCCCAAGGTGCGCTTCGTGAGCTATCCGGGCCTGGAGGGCGATAAGTACTATGACATCGCTCAGAAGTACATGCCCAACGGTACCTGCGGCGTTGTGAGCTTTGGCTTTAACGGTGGTCGCGCGGCGGCCGAGACCTTTATGAAGAGCCTCAAGCTCGCCCAGATCGCCACGCACGTTGCCGACGCCCGCACTTGCTGCCTGCATCCTGCTAACGCTACGCATCGCCAGATGAACGACGAGGAACTCATCGCCTGCGGTATCTCCGCCGACATGGTGCGCCTGTCGTGCGGCCTCGAGGACACGGCCGATCTGATTGCCGACCTTGAGCAGGCGCTCGAGCAGTGCTAGGCTAGCGTTCGCATAAGGCGCCGATGCTGGCAGAAAGCTTCGGCGACCTTTAGTTCCGATTCCGTAGGCGGGACCCCAATCGCGACTGTTTACAGGCGATTGGGGCCCCGTTTTTGCGTTGGGCCACTCGAAAGGATGGATATGGAGAAAACCGCAGAGCAGCTGCGCCGCGAGCACATTGCCCTAGAGGGCGACACCCATGGCAAGAACAAGTGGGCGATTCTGTTTACCGTGCTCATCATGACGTTTATGGTGTGTCTGGATTCGACCGTCGTGACCGTGGCGCTGCCCGTGATGCAAAAGGAGCTGGGCGTGGGCCTCGATCGCATTCAGCTGGTAAGCTCGGTGTATCTGCTTGCGACTTGCGTGGCTATGTTGCCGTTTGGCCGTCTGGGCGACGTGCGCGGCAAGGTGAATGTGTTTCAGTTGGGCGTCATCGTCTTTTCGGTCGGTTCGCTGCTGTGCGGCCTTTCGGCCTCGCTCGAGGTTCTTATCCTGGCGCGCATTGTTCAGGGCGTCGGTTGCGCGGCGGCCATGGCTAACAACATGGGTATCATCACCGAGTCGTTTCCGGCGCGCGAACGAGGCCGTGCCATGGGTATTCTCGCGACCTTCGTGGCCCTCGGCATGATGTGCGGCCCCGTGCTCGGCGGCATGCTGGTGGCAAGCTTTCCCTGGGAGAGCATCTTCCTCATCAACCTGCCCATCGGCGTAATCTCGTTTATCGTGGGGCTCTACACGCTGCCGCACGTTAAGCCAGAGGCCGGCGAACGCCCCATGTCCCTGATCGAGGCTGCTCGTCGCTGCTTTGCAAATTCGGCCTTCACCATCAACCTTGCCTGCATGCTCATCGTGTTTGTTGGTATTGGCGCATCTGAGTTTATCCTGCCGTTCTATTTTCAGGACGCCCATGGCTTTGGTTCCGACATTTCCGGATTGCTCTTTTTGGCGCTGCCGATGGTGAATGCCTTTATCGGACCGCTTTCGGGTACGGTTTCGGACCGTGTTGGCTGCGAGGGCCCCACGGCGGTCGGCCTGGGCGTGTACGTGTGCGGTCTCTTTGCGGTAAGCACGCTCGACGAGCACTCTTCTATCCCTGTGATCGTGTGCTGCGTTGCGTTTATGTCGTGTGGCACGTCGATTTTCCAGAGCCCCAACAACTCGCTGTATATGGGGTCAGCTCCGCGCGAAGCGCTCGGCTTTGCGGGCAGCCTGGGCAGCCTGGCGCGCTACGCCGGCATGGCACTCGGCATTACGGCGGCGTCGCATGTCCTGTATGGGCAGATGAGCGTGGCGATGGGCGAGGCCGTGACCAGTTTTGTTGCAGGCCGTCCGGATGTATTCCTATTCGGCTTTCGCTCGGTGTTCTACGTACTCATGGCTGTGGCCGCTGTGGGCTTTGCGCTTGCCATAGTGCGTTTGGTGAAGATGCGCGCCCGCCATTAGCGTGTTGGGAGGCTGACTGCCACGATTCGCGCCGTCCCAAAAAGACTGGTTTGTGGTGCGATGCGGCTTGTGGGGCGGGCGGGGGTCGGTCCGTGGTAGACTATCGAACAACGTTTATTAATCGCGCGGTATCGTTGCCGTGAGAAGGGGTTGCGCCATGCAGGAGCTTGAGGATCGTATTCGCCATGACGGCATCGTAAAGGCCGGTAACGTCCTTAAGGTTGATGCCTTTCTCAACCACCAGTGCGACGTTGAGCTGTTCGACCACATGGGTGCCGAGTGGGCCCGTCTGTTCGAGGGTGTCGAGATCAACAAGATCCTGACGATTGAGGCTTCGGGCATTGGCATGGCCTGCATCGCAGCTCAGCATTTTGGCGGCGTGCCGGTGGTCTTTGCCAAGAAGGCGCAGTCCATCAACCTCGATGGCGAGCAGTATGCCACGACCATCTACTCCTTCACCAAGCAGAAGGAGTACCCGGTCATTGTAGGTAAGCGCTTCCTGTCCGAGGGCGACAAGGTTCTGATCATCGACGACTTCTTGGCTAACGGCTGTGCGCTTGAGGGTCTCATCAAGATCTGCGAGGCTGCGGGCGCCGAGGTTGCCGGCATCGGTATTGCCGTGGAGAAGGGCTTCCAGGGCGGCGGCGATAAGCTCCGTCAGCGCGGCTTCCGCGTTGAGAGCCTGGCCCGTATCGCCGATATGGACTGCGAGAACGGCGAGATCACCTTCGCCTAAGCGCGCAACACAAGCGATTGGTATGCGATGTGACAAAGGGACTGTCCCTTTGTCACATTTTTTGTATGAGGGGAGGTGCTGATATGGATGAGAACAAGATGGGATGGCGTGAGTATGCGCGCTATGCCGAGATGTCGGTCGAGGAGCTGGCGCACGATTGCGAGGTACAGGTGTTTCGCGCGACGGGTCCGGGCGGGCAGGGCGTGAACACGACGGACTCTGCGGTGCGCATGAAACATGGGCCCACGGGGATTGTCGTGACGGCGCGTGAGAGCCGCAGCCAGTTTCAGAATCGCGCGAGCTGCCTGCGTAAGCTGCGCGCTGAGCTTGAGCGTCGCGGGCGTCCACCGCGTCGACGCGTAAAGACCAAGGTGCCTCAGCGCTCTCGCCAGCGCAGGCTTAATGACAAGCACTTCAACGCGATTAAAAAAGCCAACCGACGCAAGCCGGGCAGCGACGAATAGCCTCCTCATAAGTTGCGGTGAAATAGGGGATGTTTTTAGGCTTTAGATGCATAAACAGTCCCTATTTCACCGCAACTTAGGTGGGGTTAGCGGGTGGGGCGCCAGACGTGGAGGGCTCCGCCGAGGACGTCGACCTCGATGCGCGAGGCGACGATGGGCTCGCCGTCGGCCTGAATGGGGTAGTCGGGCTCCTCAAAGGTGAGCGCGGCGTGACGGCAACGACGCATGCGAACCGGCGGCAACTTGGTATGGTGGCCGTCCTTGGCCGAAAGGAACATAGGCAGGGCTACCGCGCGAGGGACGGGGCCGCAGGCGTAGCAGACGTCGAGCATGCCGTCGCAGGGGTCGGCGTCGGGACAGATGCGATAGCCCGAACCATAGGTGGGTCCCAGCTGGATGGCCATGATAATCGCGCGCACGCGCTCGGCGGGCGCGCCATCAAAGCTGATGGTCATGGGGTAGTTGCGGTAGCGCAGACCAAACTGCTCAAGTCCCGAGAGGGTGTAGAGCGGAGCGCCCGTCAAGCCGGTCTTTTTGCGCAGCTCGGTGGTGCCCAGGCCAATGGCGGCATCGATGCCGACCGAAAGCGTCTGATCGTAGTACTCAACGGCAGCCTCGCCGCTGCCGCTCGCAGGGCTCCACGAGCGAATGCGCCCGATGTCCTGACGCTGCAGCTCGCAGGTGAGCAGCGCGCCAAAATCTTTGCCGGAGAAATCGTCGATGCCGAGCGTCTGGGCAAAATCGTTGCCGGAGCCCACGGGCAGGACGGCAAGAGCGGGGCGTGCGTCCTCCTTTTGCGTCATAAGCCCGTTGACGACCTCGTGGATTACGCCGTCACCGCCAAGCGCGATAACGGTGCGATAGCCCTGAGCCTGGGCGGCCAGCTCCTTGGCGTGTCCCATGCGCTCGGTCAGCACCAGGTCAAACTGGGATGCGCGTGCAGTCATGTCCAAAAAGCGCTGCAGGCGCTCAGCGACTTCGCGCGCCGCACCCGACTGGGCGGTGGGGTTGGCGATGATGAGCGTGCGACCAAAATCAGTTGCGTGCATGGGGCGACTCCTGGCGTATGACGTGACGGTGCGGTCGCGCTCAGGTCGAATTGCCCCCGATTGTGGCTGCACGGCGAATACTAACGTCTACTCTATCAGGTCGTTGTGACGCTCGATAGCCTCTGCCACCGTGCCGCCCTCGTCCACAATAAGCGAGCGGCGCTTGGGTGAGATGATGCGCTGGGCGGGATACACGCCGCGGTGGCCGCCGGCGAGATAGCTGATAAACGCCACGATGACAAAGAACCCGGCGGCCGTGCCGTGGAACAGGTCGATGGCCATCATACAGGTGGTGATGGGCACGTTAAGGCCGGCGCAGAAGACGCCGAGCATGCCCAGCGCCGCCAGAAAGCTGGGGTCGATTCCGACGAGGCGGCCGATCCAGCCACCGAGTGCCGCACCGATGCCAAACAGGGGCGTGACCTCGCCGCCTTGGAAGCCCGCGCCCAGGGTAAGCGCTGTGACGACCAACTTGATGGCTGCGTCCGCCAGGGTGGTGTTGCCCGCAAATCCGGCGCCGGAAAGCCACGTGGAAAGGCCGGCGTAGTTCCAGGCGTCGAGGAGGGCATAGGCGGCCAAAACCACGAGCGCGCCCACGAGTGCGCGAGCAAGGTAATTGGTGATAAAGCGACCGTACAGGCTCTTGACGGTTCGAACCGACCAGGCAAAGAGGCGTGCCGTCAGACCGAAGATAATGGCGCTGATAACAACGATGACGACCGTTTTGGGCGTCATGGTGGGAACGCTGGCGATGACATTCGCCTCGTACTCGGTACCCAGGGCAAGCGATGTAAAGTAGCCGGTAAACGAGGCGACCAGGCAGTAGATCCCCGCGGTGTAGTCGATTTTGCCGATAAAGCACATCTCCATGCCAAAGAACGCGCCGGCAAGGGGCGAGCCGAACACGGCGCCAAAGGCCGACGAGATGCCGGCGAGCATGAGGTCGTGGTGGTCATGCTTTTTGAGGTGGGCGAGGCTCGAGATGTTGCTGGCGATGGTGCCGCCAATCTGCACCGCGGCTCCCTCGCGACCGGCCGATCCGCCCGTTAGGTGCGTGAGAGTGGAGCAGACGAAGGTGAGGACGGCCATGCGCATATGGATGAGGCGGGTGCCCAAGGCGGAATCGATGACCAGGTTGTTGCCGCGTTTGGCGGCAAGGCCGTGGTTTTTGTACACCCATGCGGTGGCCACACCCACAACGGGAAGCAGCGCGTAAATCCATGCATGGTGCTCGCGATAGTCGGTCGCGATATTCAACGAGGCCAAAAACGCCCAAGCGGCAACGCCCATGGCGAGCGAGACGATGACGACGAGCACGAGCAACTTGGCGCTCGCGAGTAGGTTACGGGCGTTGCGGCGCGTGTCGGCAGCCAAGAGATGCTCGGAGCGGGTGAGCTGTTGCCTGCCTGCCGTGATCACGTCGTTAAGGGAGAAAAAGCCGCCGTCGTCGAGCGGTTGGGAATGATCCTGCGCCTCGTTTGCGCTTTCGGGTTTGTCGTTATGAGCCATACGTTCCTCTTTTAGGTTGCAACGCAAGCATTATAAAACGCGGTAAACGCGACGAGCCGGTGGGTTGGTTTCTATTCTGTTTCGCGGCCTGCAACCGACAGGTGTATTTGCGGGTACAGGCCGAGTCGCGGTCGTGCGTCGGGGGATTATACTGAGACAAGCATAAAGAACCGGCGCCACTGTTGTACGCCGTAGCATTAAGAGGTGCACATGGCAGAGAAACTCATTCCGCTGGAGGACGCGCAGTCGATTGTTCTGTCGCACGTTGCTCCGACCGATCTCGTCGAGATTCCCGTGTGGCAGGCCGCCGGTCTTCCTTTGGCCGAGGACGCGGTGGCCGATATCGACATTTCGCCATTTGCTAACAGCGCCATGGACGGGTATGCCGTGCGCGCGGCGGACTTGGCGCAGGCATCTGGCGAGGCGCCGGTGACGCTCGACGTTATCGGACACGAGGCCGCGGGCCATGTGTTTGAGGGCACAATCGGCACGGGCGAGACAGTCCGCATCATGACGGGCGCGCCGGTACCCGAAGGTGCCGATGCCGTGGTGAAGTACGAGATCGTCGACGTGCTTGATGGCGACGGCAACGAGGGCTCGCACGTTCGCTTCTCGGCGCCGGCCAAGGTAGGGGAGAACGTTCGCTCTGCCGCCGAGGAGGCCCATGCCGGCGACGTCGTGATGCGCGCTGGCGAGGTTGTGGCTCCGGCGGGCGCGGGCCTGCTGGCAAGCGCCGGATACGCGAGCGTGAAGGTGCACGCTGCCCCACGTGTGGGCATTATCTCCCTGGGGACGGAACTGGTCGCACCGAGGAACGTGCCGGCGCGCGGGCAGATTCGCGACTCCAATTCGTCGGCGTTGATGGCCGAAGCACTCGATGCGGGAGCCGAGCCCGTGTTCTACGGCATTGCGCCCGATGATGAGCAGGCGATTGCCGAGCTGGTGCATCGCGCTGTGCGGGAGTGCGATTTTGTCATTACGAGCGGTGGCGCCTCGGCGGGCGATTACGACTACGTGACGGCGCTGGTCCAGCGCGAGGGCGAGGTGCTGTTCGATCGCATTTCGATGCGTCCGGGCAAGGCCATCACGTTTGGCTTGCTCGGGGGTAAGCCGTATCTGGGGCTTTCGGGCAATCCCGCGGCGGCGTATGTGGGCTTTGAGATGCTCGCCCGCCCGGCGATTCGCAAGATGCGTGGTTTTGCCGAGGGGGCGCGTCCCGTGCAACGAGCGGCTCTTACCCACGGTGTGAAAAAGCGCCAGGACCGACGCTTCTTCGATCGCGCCACGGTTTTGCGCGACCCCAAGACCGGTGAGCTGATGGTGGCCGAGGCCAAGACGCAGAATTCGGCGCTGCTCGGCACGATGCAGCGGGCCAACTGCCTGCTGCGTATTGACGAAGGACCGTGCGAGCTCAAGGCAGGAGATGTCGTGGACGTTGTTCGCGTCGACCTGCCCGAGGGCGCCGTGTTGTAGGAGGAATGCTGTGGAGCTGAAGATATCGATTGTGACGTGCTCGGATACGCGTGATCTTGCCCAGGACGAGGCCGGAGCTACGCTCAAGGAGCTTATCGCGGCGCAGGGCTGGACGGTCGCATCACATGTGGTCGTGCGCGACGACGTCAGCGAGATTGGTGATGCCATTGTGGAAGCCGCCGATGAGTGCCACGCCAATGTCGTGCTCACCTGCGGCGGCACGGGGCTTTCGATGCGCGATGTGACGCCCGAGGCGACGCGTGCCGTCTGCGACCGCGATGTGCCGGGTATTGCAGAGGCGATTCGCGCGTACTCGATGACCAAGACGCGCCGCGCCATGCTCTCGCGCGCTATTTGCATGCAACGAGGTCATACACTTGTCGTAAACTTTCCCGGTTCTACAAAGGCCGCTCGCGAAAGCTGGGAGGCCATAGCGGACCAGCTGGAGCATGCGGCTCAGATGACAGCGGGCGGCGGACATACCAACTAAGCGGTTTACCTGCGGCGGGGCGACCTGAACGGCTGCTCCGCTTTTGTTTTCCACCGAAGCGACACCGAGGTGTACGCTAACTCGAAACTATATTCTCTGACGAGAATAATTTCTCACTATCATTATTCGCGCGAAAGTATAATCTGATTGCAGATTATAGCCCGCGGTGGGGTACCCGGGCACAAGGTCCGAAAGGGTTGAATATGTTCGATATGGTTTCTCGCCGCGGATTCGTCTCGCTTTCTGCTGTCGCCGCTGCCAGCCTTGGTCTTGCCGGCTGCTCGGGCGGCAAGACGTCCGAGCCGGCCGGATCCGATGTCGGTTCTGCTAAGGCATCTTCCAAGAAGGCTGTCGAGCTGCAGGTCTTTGCCGCCAACTCGCTCGAGAAGGCTCTGCCCGAGGTTCAGGAGCTCTACACAGAGCAGACCGGCACCACGTTTGCAGACACGCAGTTTAAGGCGTCTGGCGACCTTGTCGAGCAGATGCGCGCCGGTGCCGCCGCCGACGTGCTCATCACAGCCTCCAAGGGCACCATGGACGACGCCGAAGCCGCCGAGCTCGTCGACGCCGATACGCGCGAGGACATGTTCGTCAACGACCTCGTGATTATTCGCGCCGAGGGCTCCGACACCAAGATCGAGGCCATTGCCGACGTTGCGAACCTGGAAGGCAAGATTGCCATTGGCGACGCCAAGACCGTCCCCGCCGGCAAGTACGCCAACCAGGCGCTGACTTCCGTGGGGCTCTATACCGGTACCGAGGGCGACGACGGCGAGTATGCCCCCGAGATCGCCGACAAGGTCGCTCTGGCCGATAAGGTCGGCACCGCTGCGTCTTACGTCTCTACGGGCGACTGCGTAGCCGGTTTTGTCTACAGCTCCGATATCTTCCGCTACGACGGCATCGAGGAGGCCTTCGTGTGCCCCGAGGATTCGCACAAGCCCATCGTGTACCCGGGTGCCGTTGCCGAGGGCTCCGAGCACGCCGACGAGGCCAAGGCGTTCATCGACTTCTGCCTGTCCAACAAGAAGGCTCAGAAGATTTGGGCCAAGTACGGCTTTGAGCTTTCCGCGTAGTGCGGCTTGGCGCGATAATTCCATCGTTTTGTGTTTCACTCCGTCCTTGTATTCGCTTGGAGCTTTTCGTGCTAAATAGATTCCGCATGCTTGTCGCCTGTGCTTTGACCTTCGCGCTTTGCTGGGTGCCGGGATTTGCGTTTGCTGGGAACGCTGAGGACGGGGCCCAGGTTGCTGCGACCGCTCATGGGCTTTCCTATGGGATCGAGGGTTTTGAGCGGTTGGCCAAGGGGACCGCTCGTGACATGGAGGGCCAGCCTGAGGGCTACCGGTTTCCCGTTGACGAGGACGTGGACCTTGTAGCGGCGCCCGCTGCCGACCGCGTTGTGGTGTGGATATCGCCCAAGGCGGTCGAGAAGTATGGATTGGATCCGCAGGACAACGAGTGCGTATCGGGTCTCAAGGCCCTCGTCTGTAAGCTCGACAGCGCAAACTGCATGGGAGGTGCGCAGCTGGGGGACGTGGATCTTCCTTGGTATGTCACGGCGGAAACAACGTTTGATTCCGGCGGGTATACCTATGGCTTTGACGAGCGCGGTGCGGATGGGGACCGCTATGTGGTGATTGCATCAGCCTCGGGTGATGCCAAGGGCGGCGCGCGTTGGCTTGATAGCGCTCAAATGGTAGAGGCATCGTCTGTCGTATTGCGGGATGAGCAGGGGCCCTGGACCTCTCTGACCTCCTTTTTGTGCGACATCGACTATCGCCCGTTTTGGGTGTCCATAAAAACGAGCGGCCTTGCCCTGCTGATCTCCTTTGCGCTGGGCCTGTTCGCCGCGTGGAAGACTATGGGTACCTCGAGCCGCATCAAGGGCCTGCTCGACTCGGTCTTTACCATCCCTATGGTGCTGCCGCCCACGGTCTGCGGCTTTTTGTTGCTTATGCTGTTTGGTCGCTCGACCAGTGTTGGACAGTGGCTTATCGCGCACGGCATCTCAATCGTCTTTACGTGGCCCGCGGCGGTGATATCTGCCGTGGTGGTGTCGTTCCCGCTCGTCTATCGTACGGCACTCGGAGCCTTCGAGAGCCTCGACACACAGATGCTCGATGCGGCGCGCACGCTGGGATGGTCCGAGCGTCGCATCTTTACCAAGCTTATGATGCCGCTTGGCTGGCCTTCTATTGCCGCCGGCACGGTGCTCGCCTTTGCCCGCGCGATGGGCGAGTTTGGCTGCACGCTGTTCTTTGCGGGCAACTACGCCGGTATTACGCAGACCATTCCCATCGCCATCTACTTTGAGTGGATGGGCGGCAACACATCGGTAGCCCTCTTTTGGGTCGTGGTCGTAATTGCGTTCAGCTTCCTGGTCATCCTATTCATCAATATGTACACGGCGTATTCGCAAAAGTATCGCGAGCGCGGCCTGTCCCGCGCGGAGCGCAAACAGGCCAAGCAGCTGGGCGGCCAGACCGATTCGCTCGACCCAGTCGGCGGCGATGCCTTGCGTATCGATCGCGAGGCGCTGGCCGAGCTTATGCGCGATGACACGGCCGCAAAGGGAGGTCGATAAGCCATGTCGCTCGTTCTGGATATCAAAAAGCACTACCCCGGGTTTATGCTCGACATGCAGCTTGAGGCCGGCGAGGAGCGTGTGGCGCTGCTCGGTGCCTCCGGATGTGGCAAGAGCTGCACACTGCGTTGCATTGCCGGTGTGGAGACGCCCGACGAGGGCAAGATCGTCGTCAACGGCGCGACCTTTTTTGATTCGACCGCGGGCATCAACCTATCGCCCCAGGAGCGAAAATGCGCCCTGCTGTTCCAAAACTATCAGCTGTTTCCCAACATGACGGTGGCCGATAACGTATGTGCCGGCGTAAAGGACGCGGGCGACGCCGCGGCGCGCAAAAAGCTTGCCGAGTGCTATTTGGGCATTTTCGGCCTGGCCGACTTTGCCGACCGCTATCCCGCGCGACTCTCGGGCGGTCAGCAGCAACGTGTGGCGCTTGCGCGCATGGTGGCGGCGCATCCGGGCATTTTTATGTTCGACGAGCCCATGAGCGCGCTCGATTCCTATCTTAAGAGCGCACTCGAGCAGAACATGCTCGACCTGTTCGATGTGTGCAACCGCACCGTGCTCTACGTGAGCCACGATATCGACGAGGCGTGCCGTCTGTGCGAGCGCATCTGCGTTATGCATAACGGGCATGTGGAGGAGATCGGCTCCGTCGAGGACGTGGTCCGCCGTCCGCAGACGCTGGCGGCACTGCGCCTGACGGGCTGCAAGAACACAAGCCGGGCGCGCAAGATCGGCGACGAAGAAGTTGAGGCCCTCGATTGGGGCATGACCTTTAACGTGGGTCGTGAGGTGCCCGACGACGTGGCGTGCCTGGGCATTCGCGCAAGCTACTTCCATGTTGACAATCGCGCGGAGCGGGGTCGCAACAGCTATGATTTGCACGTGGCCCGAGTGAGCGATTCGCGTTTTGAGCGCCTGGTGCTGTTGGATGCGCCGCGGGCCGATGCGCCCACGCGTCTGCAGTGGAAGGTCAACAAAGTGGGCATGTCTGTCGACGAGCTACCGCAAGCAGGCGAGACGCTGCGCATGCATTTTGATGCCAGCAGGATCCATTTGGTTTGTCGATAGCGCCGGGTAATGCCGTCGGGGATATAAGCCTCGGCGGCTTTGTTTTTGCCGTTCGCCGAATGGGGAATGACAAACTCTTATCAAGCAAGATAATAATTTATTAAACGACGGCACACGACGCTGTCGTACGAATGTCAACGGTGTTCGCATGGTCGATGACCGTTGATATAGTTGACCTTAACTTGTAAAGGAGGGTGCGCACATGCCGCAGACGACATACATTCGCCGCGTTGCCGCGCGCGCCCTGTATATGGCTCGGAGTCGCATATGAGCAGGTATGTTCACGGCTCCGGGAGAGACGACGCACAACTAAATAACCGAACGCAAGGCAGGTTCCCCAAAATTCCGGGTTTAGGCGCGGCTGGGTTTTCGCCACCCACCGTGCAGCAATACCGTAGCTATTCATTTTTGGTTCGAGAGGGGAACCGTTATGGCTGAAGAATTTGATTTCCATCCGATGTGGGAGAGCCTCGGCATGAATCTTGCCGACCACGACATGCTGCTGGGTGCCGTGGGCCAGATGTACGGCGATATGTTCCTGTCGCAGAACAATCGCCCCAAGTCCACGTCCTACCTGGACTTTGTGGCCACCAACATCCATAGCGGCCGCATTAAGGAGATGCTCGACAAGAAGGAGGCTGGCGAGGCCACCAAGATTGTGGGCTCGTTCTGCGTCTACGTGCCCGAAGAGATTGTGCTCGCCTGCGATGGCATTCCCGTTGGTCTGTGCTCGGGTGCCGATTGGGCAACGGACAAGGTCGAGGAGCACTTGCCGCGCAACACCTGTCCGCTTATCAAGAGCTTTGCCGGCTTTAAGCTGGGTGAGGTCTGCCCCTACATTGAGTCGAGTGACTTGGTGGTGGGCGAGAACACCTGCGACGGCAAGAAGAAGGCTTATGAGTTTTTTGCCACGCAAAAGAACATGTACGTCATGGATATTCCCAACGTGCACGACGAGTCGACGCTCGTGACCTGGAAGGCCGAGGTCAAGAAGCTCGCTGCCAAGATCGAGGACGAGTGCGGCGTCAAGATTACGCCCGAGCGTCTGAAGGCCGCCATCCGCGCCGTCAATGAGAAGCGCCGCGCCCTGCAGCGCCTCGCTGCGACCCGCGCTGCCGACCCTGCGCCCATCAGCGGTCTCGACAGCCTGCTGACCGTTCAGGCCGCCTTTATGGACGACACGCCTCGTCTGACCGGAGCCATCAACGATATGGCGGCTGAGTGCGAGCAGCGTGTCGAGGCCGGCGAGGGCGTGGCACCCAAGGGGACCAAGCGCATCCTGTACACCGGTACGCCCATGGCCGTGCCCAACTGGAAGCTGTTCAACCTTATTGAGAAGGCCGGCGGCGTTGTGGTAGGCGAGGAGTCCTGCACAGGCTCGCGCTACTACAAGGACCTGGTCGACGAGTCCGGCGAGACGGTTGACGAGATGCTCGACGCCATCGCCGAGCGCTACTTTAAGATCAACTGCGCCGTCTTTACGCCCAACGACCAGCGTATGAAGGACATTGTCCAGATGGCCAAGGACCTGCATGCCGACGGTATCGTCGACGTGGCCCTGCAGTTTTGCACGCTCTACGAGATGGAGTCGTTTGCCGTGGAGAAGGCCGCCGAGGAAGCCGGCATTCCGTTTATGCACATCACGACCGACTACGCCGGCGAGGATGCCGGCCAACTGCAAACCAGGATCGAGGCTTTCTTGGAAACCATTTAGGGGTATCCGTTCCGGCGGCTTCCCCAGGCACCCGATCTTGCCGTTCAAACCGTCGCTTACGTACCAAAATACGCGGCGTTCCTCTTTCACGGCAACCTCGAGCTCCTGGGAAAGCCGTTTCCTCGGTTGGTCAAAAGGTTTGTTAAGGAGTTATATGTCGGAAAATATTGAGCAGCCGTTGCCGCGCACGTTTGAGGAGTTCAACGAGCAGCGCAAGGCGGCGTTTATTCGTGTCAAGGATTACAAGCAGGCGGGCAATCGCCTGGTCGGCTTTTTGTGCAGCTATACGCCGCTCGAGATTATCGATGCCGCGGGGGCCGCAAGTGTCGCTCTGTGCGGTACGTCCGATGAGGTGATTCCCGAGGCCGAGAAGGTGCTGCCGGCAAACCTCTGCCCGCTCATCAAGTCGACCTACGGCTTTGCCTACTCGCAAAAGTGCCCGTTTACGTACTTTAGCGACATGATCATCGGCGAGACCACCTGCGACGGCAAGAAGAAGATGTACGAGCTACTCAACGAGCTCAAGCGCACGCACATTCTGCATCTTCCGCAGGGTCGCGATCGTGCCTACGAGCGTGAGGGCTGGTACGAGGAGTGCCGTCTGCTTAAGGAGGAGCTCGAGAACTTCTACGGTATTACGATCACCGATGACGACCTGCGCGCCGCTGTCCGTCGTCGTAATCGCCTGCGTGCCGCCCAACTCGAGATGTTTGCGCTGCAGGCCAACCAGCCGGCGGCCATGAGCGGCGTCGACCTGATGAGCACCATGTTTGCCGGTACGTTCAGCTTTGATATCGAGGCCTATACGCAGCAGCTGGAGCAAAAGGTTGTCAAGCTGCGCGAGGCCTACGACGCGGGCGAGCGCCCGGTTGCGGCGGATGCCAAGCGCATTCTGATCACCGGTTGCCCGGTGGGCGGTGTGATCAACAAGATCGGTCGCACCATCGAGTCCAACGGCGGTGTGGTCGTGTGCATGGACGACTGTTCGGGCGAGCGCGCGGCGGCCATGATGATCGATCCGGAGGCTCCCGACATCCTGCGCGCCATCGCCGACCGCTACCTGGACATCAACTGCTCGGTCATGACGCCCAACGACGGTCGCATGGAAAATACACTGGCCATGTGCGAGAAGTATCACGTCGATGGCGTGGTCGAAAACGTGCTCCAGGCCTGCCACACCTTTAATGTGGAGAGTGCGCGCATGCAGGAGGCCGTCGAGGGTGCGGGTATTCCGTACATGAAGATCGAGACCGACTACAGCAATGGCGACATGGGCCAGATCGAGACTCGCATCGCCGCCTTCATCGAAACCCTCTAGCTTCCTCAGGTGCCGGATCTTGCCCCTCAAACCGTCGCTTGCGTACCCAAAGTACGCTGCGCTCCTCTTTCGGGGCAATCTCCGGCACCTGAGAAACCTAGAGCTAAGGCGCCTGAACGCGCCGCTGTCTTTGATGTTTAGATTGGGAGAGAGCCATGATAGGGATCGGGATCGATATCGGGTCTACGGCGGCTAAGGCTGCTGTGGTCGATGGGGAGGGTTCGGTGGCGTGGACGTGCGTGCAGCCAACCGGGTTTTCCTCGGTCGATGCGGCCGAGCGTCTGCGCGGCGAGCTTGCCGCGGCTGGCTATGACGTGGCTACCGACGACGTGCGCGTGATCGCGACCGGCTACGGTCGTGTTGCCGTGCCCTATGCGCACAAGGTCGTGACCGAGATCACCTGCCACGGCACCGGTGCCGTGCGTCTGTTTGGCGATCACGGTACCGTGATCGACGTGGGCGGACAGGACACCAAGGTGATTCAGCTCAAGGGCGGGCGCGTGACCAAGTTCGCTATGAACGACAAGTGCGCCGCCGGCACGGGGCGCTTTCTGGAGATCATGGCCGACCGCCTGGGCATTTCCCAGCAGCAGATGGCCGACCTGGCGCGTTCCGGCGGGCCTACCAAGATCAGCAGCATGTGCACCGTGTTTGCCGAAAGCGAGGTCATCAGCCTGATCGGTCGCGGTGAGCCGCGCGAGAACATTGCGCGTGGCGTGATCGACAGCGTGGTCTCGCGCGTGGCGACCATGGCCGGGCAGGCCGCGGGCGCCCCGTACTACCTGACCGGTGGTCTGTGCGAGAACGCCTTCGTGGTGGAGCGGCTGGCGGCGCTGCTGGGGTCGCCGGTCACCACCTCGCCCCAGGCTCGCTTTGCCGGTGCCATCGGCGCGGCGATTCGCGCGCAGGCGCTCAATTAATGCATCCGCCGTAGGCTCGCATTCATGCGTATACTGGGAGAAAATGATTGACCGATGAGGGGAGGTATCGATGGCTGACGATCAGATTAAGCTCACGTCTATGACTGCCGCGAGCGGTTGAGCCGCTAAGTTGGCTCCTGGAGCCCTCGCCCAGGTCCTGGGCGACTTGCCAAATGTGCCCAACGACAATCTGCTCGTGGGGTTCGATACCTCCGACGATGCGAGTGTCTTCCGTGTTGGCGATAACTTAGGCCTCGTTCAGTCCATCGACTTCTTCCCGCCGATGGTCGACGACCCGTATCTGTTTGGCCAGATCGCCGCGGCCAACTCGCTGTCGGACATCTACGCCATGGGCGGGCGGCCGAGCCATGCCATGAACTTGCTGTGCATCCCGAGCTGTCTGGGCGTTGAGGTTGCCGGTCAGATTCTGGCGGGCGGCGCCGACAAGTGCGTCGAGGCGGGTTGCTCCATCGCGGGCGGCCACACCATCAACGATGACGAGCCCAAGTACGGCCTGTCCGTGAGCGGCTTTGTCGCGCTCGACCACATGCTCGCCAACAGCGGCGCGCGCGTGGGCGATGTCCTGCTGCTGACCAAGGCGATCGGCTCAGGCATCATCACCACGGCCATTAAGGGCGAGCTCATCGAGCAGGACGAGGCCGCAGCCGTGTTTGACTCGATGCGTACCCTCAACGAGGCCCCGATTCGTCTGACCGAGGGACTCGAGCTTCACGGCTGTACTGACATTACGGGCTTTGGTCTGATCGGGCACGCGTGCGAGATGGCCGAGGGCTCGGGCGTGCAGGTTGAGCTTGCGTCGGGGGCGGTGCCGCTCTTTGACCAGGTGCTCGACATGGCGCGTCTGGGCATTATCCCCGCGGGCTCCTACCGCAACCAGGACTTCTTTGGCCCGCGCGTGGCTGCCGACGAGGACCTGGAGCCGGGCATACTGGATGCGCTGTACGATCCGCAGACTTCGGGTGGTTTGCTTATTGCGGCGCCCGCGAGGGATGTGGACGAGCTTGCGCGTCGCCTGGATGCCGAGGGGCGCATCGCGGCCGTTGTCGGGCGCGTGTGCGAGGCGGAGCCGGGCGGTCCTGCCGTCCGCGTTGTCCGTTAACGACACGTTTATTGAGCTATGTACCGTTCTAAAACGATTTATTCGAAAGGAAAAACTATGTCTACCAAGATTGAAGTCAATGCCATGGGCGATGCCTGCCCGCTGCCCGTCGTCAAGACACTCAAAGCCCTGAAGCAGCTTGAAGGCGAGGGTGCCGTCGTGACCTCGGTCGACAACGAGACCGCCGTCAAGAACATCTCCAAGATGGCGCAGGAGAAGGGCTGTACGGCCTCGGTCGAGAAGGTTTCTGACGCCGAGTGGCACGCGACCGTGGCGACCTCTGGCGCCGTTGCCGTGGCCGATCCCGAGCAGGATGGTGCCGCTTTCTGCGACGCCAGCGCCGGCAAGGGTAAACTCGTCATTTCCGTCTACACCGACTGCATGGGCCGCGGCGACGACGAGCTGGGCCACAAGCTCATGAAGGCCTTTATCTTTGCCGTGACGCAGCAGGAGGAGCTGCCCGCGACCATGCTGTTCTACAACGGCGGCGCCAAGCTCACCGTCGAGGGCTCGCCGGTGCTCGATGATCTGAAGGGCCTGGCGGAGCAGGGTGTCGAGATTCTCACCTGCGGTACCTGCCTCGACCACTATGGCATTAAAGACCAGCTTGCGGTGGGCGAGGTCACCAACATGTACGTGATCGTGGAGAAGATGGAGCAGGCCGTGCGCGTCGTGCGCCCGTAGCGTATTGGTTGGAGTTGCCATGAGGGAGAAGCGCCCGGCGCTTGTCATCACGTTTCCCACCACGGCGGCCGCCATGGGCTGCGAGTCCCTGTGCATCGAGCGCGGCCTTCCCGGGCGAACGATTCCCGTGCCCGGGGAGGTCGCTGCCGGCTGCGGTCTGGCGTGGAAGGCGTTGCCTGCCGATGAGGAGCTGCTGCGCGGCGAGCTTGCCGCGGCGGGCGTTCCCACCGAGGGCTATACCGTGATTGATATGTGGGAGGTCGTGCGATGATCTACCTGGATAACGCGGCGACGACCATGCACAAGCCGCAGACGGTCATCGATGCCGTGACGCAGGCGATGTGCTCGCTCGGCAATGCCGGACGCGGTGCCACGTCGGGTGCGCTCGATGCCGCTCGTGCGATTCACGGCTGCCGTGCCAAACTCGCGCGCCTTTTGGGTTGCCCGAGGGCGGATCATGTGTGCTTTACGCCCAACTCCACGGCGGCGCTCAACACCGTCATCAATGGCGTGGTGCGTCCCGGTGACCGCGTGGTCACGACGGTGCTCGAGCACAACTCGGTGCTGCGTCCGCTCAATCGCCTGGCGACGGAGCAGGATGTGGCGGTTGAGCATGCGGGCTGTGACGCGAACGGCGCGCTCGACTACGACGAGCTCGAGCGGTTGGTCATGCCGGGCACGCGTGCTGTGGTGGTGACGCACGCCTCCAATGTGACCGGCAACGCGGTCGACGTTTCGCGTGTGGCTGCCATCGCGCACGCGGCCGGCGCGCTGGCGATCGTCGACGCCTCGCAGTCTGCCGGCGCGATGCATGTCGATATGCAGGCTATGGGCCTCGACGTCGTGTGCTTTACCGGCCACAAGGGGCTCATGGGTCCGCAGGGGACCGGCGGCCTGGCCGTGGCGGAGGGCGTTGACGTGGCTCCGTGGGCCATGGGCGGCACGGGCGTGCACAGCTTCGATGCTCTGCAGCCGCTTGAGTGGCCCACGCGCCTTGAGGCGGGCACGCTCAACGGTCACGGCATCGCGGGACTTTCTGCCGGTCTCGACTTTATCGAGGCGCAAGGCGGAGTCGAGGCGATCTCGGCGCATGAGCGAGCGCTGGCTGATCGCTTTCTCGCTGGCGTGCGCGAGATTCCGGGGATTAAGCTCTACGGTGCGTTTGACCAGCCCGTGCGCTCGGCGATCGTGTCGCTCAACGTGGGCGATATCGACTCTGCCGAGATCTCGGACGCGCTCATGCAAGGGTGGGGGATTGCGACGCGCCCCGGCGCCCATTGCGCTCCGCTCATGCACCGTGCGCTGGGGACCGAGCGCCAGGGCGTCGTCCGCTTCTCGTTTGGGTATTTCAACACGGACGAGGAAGTCGACACCGCAATTGACGCTTTGCGCGATTTAGCCTGCTAGAGCGTATATACTTGCGGGACGGGCCTTTTGCCCGTCCCGTTTTTGTTTCGACCCGAAAGGTGTGCATATGGCCTCATCCGCTCCGCGCGGTTTGCGCTCCGACCATGTCGTTACCGTCGGCATTGCGCTGTTCTCGATGCTCTTTGGCGCCGGCAACCTCATTATTCCGCCGCTGCTGGCGCTGCAGGCTGGTTCTGCCACGCCGGTCGCCATGCTCGGCTTTCTCATCGCCGCCATCGGCCTGCCCGTCATGGGCTTTATTGCCGTGGCGCTTGCCGGAACGGCGCGCGAGCTTGCCGGCCGCGTGCACCCCAAGTTTGGCGAGTTCTTTGTTGCGGCAGTATATCTGGCAATCGGTCCGTGCCTTGCCATTCCGCGTACGAGTTCCACGGCGTTTGAGATGCTGGTGCCGCTACTGCCCGAGGGCGTCTCGCTTGGCACGGCTCGCCTGGTGTTTGCCGTTGGCTTCTTTGTCGTCGCGTTTGCGCTCACGCTGCGTCCGGGCGTTATCACGCGCGTACTCGGGCGCATTACGGGTCCCGCGCTCATTGCGCTCATCGTGCTGGTCGTGGGTGCCGCCGTGATCTCGCCGCTGGGACCGGCTGCCGCCCCGCAAGCTCCCTATGATGCCGGTGCTGCCGTGCAGGGCTTCTTGACCGGCTACCAGACCATGGACCTGCTTGCGTCGCTCGCCTTCGGCATCATCATCGCCGAGACCATCCACGAGTTGGGTGTTACCAATGACAAACGCGTGGCCTTCGAGATTTCGCGTTCCGGTGTGATCGCCGGCGTGCTCATGGCCATCATCTACTGCGGCCTAGCGCTTGCCGGTATGCAGCTCGGCACCGTGATGCCCGACGCCACCAACGGCGCTGCAATTCTTGCTCGTTCGGCCTCCATGCACTTTGGCCTTGCCGGCACGGTTGTGGTATTTGCGATTTTCTTCCTCGCCTGCATGAACGTGTGCATCGGCCTCATCAGCTGCTGTTCGCGTTACTTCTGCGAGACGTATGTGATCGAGGGGGGAGCGGAGGCCTCCGAGGAGGCCATGCGCCGCCCCTTCGCGATTCTCGCCTTTGTGTTCGCGGCGTTTTCGTGCGTACTCTCCAACGTGGGCCTCGACGTGATCCTTATGTTCTCGGTGCCCATGCTCAACGCCTTGTATCCCGTTGCCATCGTGCTGGTGCTTATGGGCCTGGTGCACGGTTTTTGCGACGCGCATCCGCAGGTGTGGGTTTGGGTCGGCGGCGTTGTCGCGGTGCAGAGCGTGATTACCTCGGTTCGAGACGCGTTCTTTGCGGGTGCGTGGCTGCCGTTCGATGCGCTGCCGCTGGCGGACATTGGAGCCGCGTGGGCGCCGGTTGCCGTGGTGGCGTTTGTGATCGGTCTGCTCCACAGCAAGTTTGTCGCACATTCGAGGAGCTAGGGTTTCTGCGCTTGCACAGGCGGGGAGTCTCCCCTATAATTTCCTTCGCTTTGGGACACGCAAGGTTTAGACCTTAGCTGCTCAACACCTTCGGGACGTGGCGCAGTTTGGTAGCGCGCCTGCTTTGGGAGCAGGATGTCGCAGGTTCAAATCCTGTCGTCCCGACCATATCTTGCGGGCGTAGTTCAATGGTAGAACCCCAGCCTTCCAAGCTGATGACGCGGGTTCGATTCCCGTCGCCCGCTCCATTAGATAGACGAACGGCTCTGGCTCCTTTTGGTGCCAGAGCCGTTTTCATATACATGCCGGGACCCCATATCCCCTTCTAAGTTGCGGTGAAATACGGACTGTTTTTCGGCTTTTATGGCCCATGGGGGGTGCGGACGATTTCTTGGACCGCGCCTAGGCGTATCCAAGCTTCCTGCGGTACTCCATCGGGCTCAGCCACCCGAGGGACTTCTTGATCCGCT
>CABUQV010000004.1 GCA_902493855.1 uncultured Collinsella sp. | reverse complement strand
TGGGGTCACCGCGCGGTCCGCATCTGATGGTGTCGACGTCAATGGTATACGGGTGCATCATCGACGTCTTCAATACAGAAGATATCAGTGCGGAATGTTCCGGAGAGAAACCCCGTCACGCCCCCGGATTCCCTGCGTTTACGGCCTTGAGGTCGGCTCGCGGAGAAGGATGTGGTTGATGGGAATACGTGTCCCTTTCGCTGTTTCGCGGCTTTGCCGCGAAAGGCGCGTTACTTTGGGATGGGTGGGGAACGCGGTTGTTGCGGCAACTGGTCCTCGCCAGAAATTACCCTTGGTGTACTTGCGCCTCTCTTCCCTCGTGCTACACTTGCAATTGCTGTTTCAGGGCGGGGTGAAATTCCCCACTGGCGGTAAATCGGGCGGTGCCAAAGGGGTGCCGTGGCGCAGGCGAGGTGTCTGCGACCGAGCCGATGAGTCCGCGACCCGAGCGTGTGTTGGTTCGCATGCCGGCTGAACTGGTGAGATCCCAGTACCAACGGTTAGAGTCCGGATGAAAGAGGCAGGTGATCTTATGTCTGAACAGTCGCAGCATATCCATTTTGAGAACACGAATAGGTGGAGCACCAAACAGCTCGTTACCATGGCGCTGATGTGCGCCTTGGGCGCCCTGTTTATGTATGTGCAGCTACCCATCCTTCCCTCGGCGCCGTTTTTGACGTATGACCCGTCGCTGGTGCCGGCGATGGTGTGCGGGTTTGCGTATGGTCCCGGCGCCGGTACCGCTGTTGCCGCTATGGCTATCGTTATCCATGCGCTCACCACGGGTGACTGGGTCGGCGCGCTTATGAACTTGGTTGCCACGCTGGGCTATATTCTGCCCGCGGCTATCGTTTACCAGAAGATGCACACCTATAAGGGTGCCGTGATTGGCCTGGTGCTCGGCGTCATTGCCGCTACAGCGCTGTCTATGGTCGCAAACCTTACCATTGGCGTATGGTTCTGGTATGGCTCGGTCGATGTGATCGCCCCGCTCATGATTCCTGCCGTACTGCCGTTCAACCTTATCAAGACCGTGCTTAACTCGGTGTTGACGCTGGCGGTGTATAAAGCAGTCTCCAACCTCATCACGCCTAAAAAGGACCAGGTCAAAGGCCGCGCATGATTGAGTGTCGGGGCGTTTCCTTTAGCTATGACGGTGCCGTGTCGGCACTCGACGGTGTCGATCTGAACATCGAGGACGGTGAGTTTTTCTGCATCCTCGGTGGCAATGGGTCGGGCAAGTCGACGTTTGCCAAGCATCTGAATGCGCTGTTGCAACCCGATGCGGGCACGGTACGCATCAACGGCATGGATGCGTCCGACCCCGAGCTGGTCTACGACATTCGTTCGACCGCGGGCATGGTATTCCAGAATCCCGACGACCAGCTGGTGGCAACGCTTGTCGAAGATGACGTTGCGTTTGGTCCCGAAAACCTTGGCGTGCCATCGGTACAAATTGCGCAGCGCGTACGCGAGGCGCTGAAGGGCGTGGGCCTGGTGGGCTTTGAGCGCCATGAGACCCACGCGCTTTCGGGCGGCCAAAAGCAGCGCGTGGCGCTTGCCGGCGTGCTCGCCATGGAACCGCGCGTGCTCATATTGGACGAGGCTTCCTCGATGCTCGATCCGCGTGGACGTCAGGGCCTTATGAAGGCTTGCCGCGCGTTGCACAATCGCGGCATGACCATCGTGATGATTACGCACTTTATGGAAGAGGCCGCCGAGGCCGATCGTGTCGCGGTGTTTCGGGCGGGGCGCGTTGCCATGCTCGGTACGCCCGAGGAAATCTTGACGCGGGCAGACGAACTTGCGCAGCTCAACCTGGATATGCCGGCGTCGTGCTGTCTAGGTAGGGCACTTCGTGAGAAGGGCGTGCCCGTTTGCGCGCAGGCGCGCGAGGCAGATATGGTCGCCGAGATTGCACAGGTTTATGCCGAGCGGAGCGGGGTGGACGTCGCAGTGCAGCCTTCCGCATCCGATTCTCGTATGCTTGACAATGCATCCTCTGCAGCCGACGGGATGGCCGCGTCGGAGCCCGTTATCGAGATTTCGCATCTCTCGCATAGCTATTCGCTGAGCGCCCGCGAGCGTCGCCGTTGGCACAAGCGCTCAGCCGTCGAGGGCGCATCGAACAAACAGGCTCTCTGGGGCAACGACCCCAGCAGTCCGTGGGCACTGCGTGATGTATCGCTGACGGTGCGTCGTGGCGAGTTCTTGGGCCTTGCGGGCCATACCGGTTCGGGTAAGTCGACGCTGGTTCAGCATCTCAACGGATTAATCCGCCCGCAGGAGGGGAGCGTTTGCGCGCTGGGGCTCGACCTTTCAAGCAAGAAAGATGCCGCCGCGGTTAAGGCAAAGGTCGGCGTGGTGTTTCAGTATCCAGAGCGTCAGCTGTTTGCCGAGACCGTGACACAGGACGTGGCATTTGGTCCGCGTAACCTTGGCTTGTCGCAGGCCGAGGTCGCCCGCCGCGTTGAGTCATCGCTCGCGCGCGTGGGTCTCGACCTGGCTACGGTGGGCGACAAGAACCCCTTTGAGCTCTCCGGCGGGCAGCAGCGGCGCGTGGCGTTTGCTGGCGTGCTTGCCATGGAGCCTGAGGTCCTGGTGCTCGATGAGCCTATGGCAGGGCTCGATCCGGCGGCGCGCAGTGATTTCCTGGAGCTCATCGATCGACTTCACCATGGGGGCCTGACCGTCGTCATGGTTTCGCACAGCATGGATGACCTGGCCAATTGCTGCGACCGTATCGTCGTAATGAACGAGGGCACGGTATTTGCCGAGGGCAGGCCCGCTCAGGTTTTTGCGCATGCCGATGAGCTTAAATCAATCGGCTTGGGTGTTCCCGCTGCCCAGCGCATGGCGCTGGCGCTTGCGAAGGCAGGCGTGCCGCTGCGCTTTGACGGCCTCTATACGGTTGAGTCGCTGACAGACGAGTTGGTGGACCTGCTAATCGGTCGCTCGGACGGTCCTTCTAACGTCGCGGACATTGCTAAATCCAAGACGGTCGAGCGAGAGGAGGGCTGCTAATGGAGGCGTTTTCGTTTGGCAGCTACTATTCCGGCGATAGTGCAATCCACCGCCTGGACCCGCGAACTAAGTTGCTCTTGGGCTTTGTGTTTCTGATCACGACGCTCACGGTCAGTAGCTTCCGCGGACTGGTCCCGGTCGCAATCTTCGTTGTCCTGATCTATACCGTGTCTCGGGTGCCGGCTCGTCGCGTCCTGTCATCGATGGCGCCGCTGCTGGCGATCGTCATCGTGGTCGCGGTGCTCAACCTGTTTTCCGACCAGAGCGGGCGCATCCTGTGGCAGCTCGGCTTTTTGCAGATAAGCGAGGGCTCGCTGCATTCCGCTGCCTTTATGGCGTGCCGTCTGACCTTGATGATGGCTGGTATGAGTGCCATCACGCTCACCACACCGACGCTCGACCTCACCGCGGGCTTTGAGCGCCTGCTCGCGCCGTTTGCGCGTGTGGGACTTCCTGCGCACGAGCTCGGCATGATCATGGGTATCGCGCTGCGCTTTATGCCGCAGTTTGCCACCGAGATGAAGCAGACGGCCGATGCACAGGCGAGTCGCGGCGCGCGCGTGACGGGAGGCCTGCTCGGCGGTGTGCGTATGCTCGGCAGTGTGGCGATTCCGCTGTTCACGGGTGTGTTCCGTCATGCCGAAACGTTGTCTGCCGCCATGGATGCACGCTGCTATCACGGCGAGCAGGGCCGCACACGCCTGCATACGCTTGCGTTTGGCCGCGGGGATGCGCTGGCAGCGGTGGTGACGACGCTGCTGCTCATCTGCGTCATCGTCATCAATCTTCAACTTGTTTAGGCGCGATTCGAGCGCAGGAAAGGGGTCCCTATGACCGACAACGATCGCACGGCGCAGCTCGAGCGCGCCTGTTCGTATCTTAGGCGTATTCCGGCGTGGTATCTCGCCACGATCGACGTGACGGACGGATATCAGCCGCGCGTGAGGCCGTTCTCGTTTGCCATGGTCGATGATGGCAAGCTGTGGTTTTGCACCTCGCGCGATAAGGACGTGTGGGCCGAGCTCAGCGCGAACCCCAAGTTTGAGGTTTCGGGTTGGAAACCGGGGGAGTGTTGGATCGTGCTGACCGGCGAGGCCGCGCTCGAGGACGACGCGGTCGTGAGCGACCGGGTGCGCCAAGCCGGCTTTAAGCACATGGTGGGCATCGGCGAGCAACACGATAGTGCCAACGACGGTCGCCTTGCGTTTTTCTCGGTGCGAAATATCGCCGCCCGCTTCTGTGATATCGACGGCAGCGAGGAGCGCCTGGAGCTCTAATTTCCCAAATTGATTACCCATTCCAAAAAGACTGGTCAGGCGACAGGAGGACACATGGACGGATTGAATACGGTGTTGGAGTATCTGACGTCGGTGCCGGCATGGTATTTGGCGACGAGCGTTGACGGACAGCCTCATGTGCGTCCGTTTTCGTTTGCGCAGATCCAGGATGGCAAGCTGTGGTTTGTAACAGCGCGCACCAAAGACGTGTGGCAAGAGCTGCTACAAAATCAGCGCTTTGAGGCCACGAGTTGGTGGCCGGGCCATGGCTGGCTCATCTTGCGCGGGCGTGCCGGCTTGGATGACCGGGCCTTAGACGAAATGCGCGAAGCCGGGTGGAAGCATCTAGAGCGCCTGGGCGAGCACTATGAGGGGCCTAACGACCCCACGCTCGTCTTCTTTAGCGTCGAGGATCCCGAGGCTTTTATCTGCAATCACGACGAATGGGTGCCGGTCGAGCTCTAGCCAGCTGACTCATCCTAACAACTTGGTTTTCGCATGGGCGGGCCCCGTATTGCCCGGCGCCGTTAGGAGCGCCGGTCAATACGGGGCCCGCTCCATTTGTCAATTCCTTCAAGCGAATGTGTCGGGAATGTTTCAATGCATGAATATGTAAACCATTTACGTGTTAATGCATCTTTTGGTGCTAAAGTTTCAACCCACTTCATAACGACCGCTGCGAAATGCGCATCGGTGCATAAATCGCAGACAAGGAGTCTGATATGTCTTTGAAGGTTGGAATCGTCGGCGCGGCTGGATATGCCGGAGCCGAGCTCATTCGCCTCGTGCTCGGTCATCCCGAGTTTGAACTTGTCGCCATTACGTCCAACGCCGATGCCGGCCAGCCGTTGTCCGCGGTGTATCCGAGCTTTGCTGGCGTGAGCGATCTGGTTTTCACCACGCATGACGCCCCCGAGCTTAAATCCTGCGGCGCCGTCTTCTTGGCCGTGCCGCATACCGCGGCCATGGCTCAGGTGCCCGCCCTGCTTGCCGCGGGAGTCTCCTGCATTGACCTCTCGGCCGACTATCGCCTGAGCGATCCGGCCACCTTTGAGGCCTGGTATGCCGCCAAGCACACGAGCCCCGAGTTGCTCAAGACCCGCGCCTTCGGTCTGCCCGAGCTGTTCTCCCAGGATTTGGAGACCGCTGCATCCGATCATGCCGACGGCAAACCCGTGCTGGTTGCCTGCGCCGGCTGCTATCCCACCGCAACGAGCCTTGCTGCCGCTCCTGCCGTGCGTGCGGGCTGGGTGGCCGAGAACGGTCCCGTGATTGTCGATGCCATCAGCGGTGTGACGGGTGCCGGCAAGTCCTGCAACGCTCGTACGCATTTTTGCAGCGCCGACGAGAATTTGGAGGCCTACGGCGTGGGCAAGCATCGCCACACGCCCGAGATTGAGCAAATCCTTGGCCTGACCGATCGCGTCGTCTTTACCCCGCACCTGGCACCGCTCAAGCGTGGTCTGCTCTCCACGGTGACGATGCCGCTCGCGCCGCAGGCCATCGACTCCTTGGCTCTTGAGGACGTTGTCGACTATTACAAGCAGTTCTATGCCGGTCGCACCTTTGTGCGCGTGCTCGATGCTGGCCAGCAGCCCAAGACGGCTTCGGTTGTCGGCACCAACGCCGCCCAGATTGGCCTCGCGCTCAATAAGCGCGCGGGCGTGCTGGTGGCGACGGGCGCCATCGACAATCTGTGCAAGGGCGCTGCGGGCCAAGCGGTCCAGTGCGCCAATATCGTCTTTGGCTTTGACGAGCGACGAGGCTTGCCCACAGTGGCGTGCCCGGTGTAGCACATTCGATTGTTAACGATTTGGTAGTCGGGCATCGAGTGGGGCGCCACTCTTAAGCTGGTCTCATGATCACGACTGGCATGGCGCACCAACCGATGTCCGTTTTTTGTTTGACATAAGGAGCCATAAAGACGATGAATACTGAGCTGTTTGATATCAAGATTCGCGCCGTCGAGGGCGGCGTTACGGCTGCGGCTGGTTTTAAGGCTGCAGGCATCCACGCTGGGTTCCGCAAGAACCCAGAGCGTCTGGATTACGCGCTTGTCGTGCCCGATAAACCCTGCCCCGGTGCCGGCGTGTTTACCACCAATCGCTTTTGTGCGGCGCCCGTGCAGGTGAGCCGTGCCAACCTGGGCGGTGCCGACAAGGGCTACGGTATCATCGCCGGCGTTTCGGTCAACTCTGGCAATGCCAACGCCGCCACGGGTGAGACCGGCCTTGCATGCGCGCGCGAGACGTGCAGCATCGCATCGCAGGTCATCGGCTGCGAGCCCCAGCAGATTCTGGTTGCCTCCACGGGTGTGATTGGCCAGATTCTGCCGATCGACACGTTTGAGACCGCCATTCCTGCTGCCTACGAGGCGCTCTCCGCCCACGGTGGCGCCGATGCCGCTCGCGCCATCATGACGACCGACACGCACTCCAAGGAGTACGCCGTGGCCTACGTCAGCGAGGCTGCGGGTCATGCGGGCAATGTCTATACGGTAGGTGGAATGTGCAAGGGCTCGGGCATGATCATGCCCAACATGGCCACCATGATCGCAGTTATCACCACCGATGCCCCCGTCGAGCCTGCGGCACTTCATACCCTGCTGCTCTCGACCGTCAAGCAGACCTTTAACAAGGTAACGGTCGATTCCGACACCTCAACCAACGACACCTGCATCATGCTTGCCTCCGGCGCCGCTGCCGCAGATGTCGAGCCTATCGTCGAGGGCTCCGATGCCTTTGACGAGTTGGCATTTGCTGTGCACGAGGTGTGCGAGAGCCTGGCGCGCAATATCGCCGCCGATGGTGAGGGCGCATCCAAGCTTGTTACGGTCAACGTTACCGGCGCCGTGAACGACGAGGAAGCCGATATCGCCGCCCGTGCCGTTGCCAACTCGCCGCTCGTTAAGACCTGCATCGCCGGCCACGACTGCAACTGGGGTCGCGTTGCTATGGCACTCGGCAAGTGCGGCGTGAAGTTTAATCAGGAAGACGTTTCCATCGACATGATGGGCATGCCTGTCTGTCGCGATGGTCTGACTGTTCCCTTTGACGAGGACGAGGCTCTACGACGTTTCGAGGCGCCAGAGATCGTGATCTCGGCCGACCTGGGCGCAGGCGACGCGGCAACGACCGTGTGGACCTGCGACCTCACGCATGAGTACATCTCCATCAACGGTGACTACCGTTCCTAGATTCCGGGCACGCTGCGCATCTTGCCGCGATTGCGGACAGCGGAGCACGGCGCGATAACGATATGAAAGACGAGGCAGATTATGAAATTCGCACGCGATTGTCGTTCGAGCGAATCCAACGAAGCAACCGCGCAGCTGCTGTTCGAAGCGCTGCCGTGGATTAAGAACCTGACCGGCAAGACGGTTGTTATCAAATATGGCGGAGCCGCCATGGTCGATGAGCAGCTGCGCCGCGACGTGATGAGCGACATCGTTTTGCTCAAGATCATCGGTATGCGCCCCGTCATCGTGCACGGCGGCGGCAAGGCTATCAACGAGGCGCTGAGCCATTACGATATTCCCGTCGAGTTTAAGAACGGCCAGCGCGTGACCACGCCGGCGACTATGGATATCGTGCGCGAGGTGTTGGGCGGCAAGGTCAACCAGGAGCTGGTTGCTGCCATCAACCACCACGGCAACCTGGCCGTGGGCGTGTCGGGCAGCGATGCCGGCACGCTCATCGCCGAGCCGCTCGACCCCGAGCTCGGTCGCGTGGGCAAAGTGACGCACGTCAACACCGACTATATCGAGCGCTTACTCGACAGCGAGTACATCCCCGTCATCGCAACCGTCGCGGCGGGGGAGGACGGCGGTTTCTTCAACATCAACGCCGATACCGCCGCCGGTGCCGTTGCTGCGGCGCTCCACGCGCATAAGGCGATCTTTTTGACCGATGTCGATGGCCTGTACAAGGACTTTAGCGACAAGGACTCGCTTATCTCCAACCTAACGTTCGACGAGGTTAACGAGATGCTCTACGGCGGCGAGGTCGATAAGGGCATGATTCCCAAACTGCGCGCGGCCGTCGATGCGCTTGCCGGCGGCGTATTTCGTGCTCACATCATCAACGGCACCACGCCGCATTCGCTGCTGCTGGAGCTGCTGACCGATGCCGGCGTCGGTACCGTGATCCATTCCACCGAGACGGCTTACGAGTTCGATACGCATCCGCATCCGCTTTCGACGTTTGCTGCGCGTCTGACCGAGAACCTCGACGAGGTCGAGAAGCTTCAGACGGTCTAGCTGACCCGCAGCCGCCCCATTCCTGCACCCATAGGTCTGCGCCGTCCGGCGCTCAACGAAAGGCATCCCATGTCACTTGCAGCTCAGCAATCGCTTGAATCCCATTACGTTATGCATACCTTTGGCCGCTCTCCGGTCGAGTTTGTCGAGGGTCACGGCATGAAGCTCACCGGCGACGATGGCCGTGAGTACCTCGACTTTCTTGCCGGCATCGGCGTGTGCAGCCTAGGTCATGGCAACCTGGCTGTGCTCTCGGCGCTCGAGGCACAGACCAAAAAGCTCATGCATGTCTCCAATTACTTCTACATCGAGCAGCGTGGACAGGTCGCGGCGCTGCTGTCCAAGCTTGCTAACGACGACGTAGATGGTGCGCGCGTGCTTGCCGATGCCATTGCCGCCGGCGATGAGACCACGGCAGCTGCTCTTGGTGCCCCGGCTGCGGGCGAGCAGGTGTGGGAGACGTTCTTTGCTAACTCCGGCGCCGAGGCCAACGAGGGCTCGATGAAGCTCGCGCGCCTGTACGCCAAGCGTGCCGGTAACGGCGGTAACACCATCGTGTGCATGCGCGGCGGTTTTCACGGCCGTACGCTCGAGACCATTGCCGCCACCATGCAGGATTGGCTGCAGGATAGTTTCCGTCCGCTGCCGGGTGGCTTTGTGGCCTGCACGCCCAACAATGTCGATGAGCTGCGTGCGATCTTTAAGCAGCTGGGCAGTGATATTTGCGCCGTGATGCTCGAGCCGATCCAAGGTGAGAGTGGCGTGCACCCCATGACCGAGGAGTTTATGGCGGCAGCGCGCGACCTGGCACACGAAGTGGGCGCCGTGCTTATCGCCGACGAGGTTCAGTGCGGCATCTTCCGCTCCGGCAAGCCATTTGCGTTCCAAACCTATGGCGTGGAGCCCGACATCATGAGCCTTGCCAAGGGCATTGCCGACGGCGTGCCCATGGGTGCCGTCGTGGCAAAGAAGGAGATTGCTGACGTGTTTAAGCCGGGCGACCACGGCTCGACCTTTGGCGGTAGCTGCCTAGCCATCACGGCGTGTGCCGCGACGCTCTCCGCGCTCGTGCGCGGCGATTATGCCGAGCATGCTGCCAAGGTGGGTGCCTATATGGAGGCAAAGCTCGCCAAGCTGCCGCACGTGACCGAGGTACGTGGCCGCGGCTTGATGCTCGGCTGTGATTTGGATGATGCCGCGGGCGACGCGCACGATGTTGTTGCCCGCACGTTGGCCGCCGGTGCCGTGATCAACGCTACAGGTGCGCATACGCTGCGTTTCCTGCCGCCGCTCGTCTGCGAGGAAGTCGACGTGGACAGTCTGATCGAGATTCTGTCGGGTGTCTTGGGCTAACGCGGCGCAATAACTCAATTTGGACCGGGTTCCGGACTGCGGACGTGCCCTATGCGGCATGATTCAGCGGTCTGGAGCCCGTTTTGCCTTAGATTTGCTAAGGCAGGGAGACCTGCTGGTCAAACAACATCAAATATGAGTAGTGTTACCGATTTGGTAGCAGCAATTTTGGACTAATAAGGCCAGATGGCAAGTCGAAATGGCGATGAATGCACGATTTTGATCCAACTGTTAGTCCTAATAATGGACATATGCTGCGTAACTTAAGCAAATACTATCTTTTTATATGTTGCAAACAAAGTAGCAGTACTCATTTTCGCCATTTTTTGGCCACGGCCTTTGTGTCAGACGTGCTGGTGGGTTCGAATCCTTCTGCAATGGGCCCAAACAAAAACGGTCCCCTTGCGAGGACCGTTTCCAATTCTGTGGTGGGCGATGAGGGATGTCCGCGTGCGGCTGGCGCCGCCCGCTCTCGCTTCGGGCCTACGGCCCTCGCGTGCTGCGCTGGAAAACGCTTGCGCGTTTCCTCAGCTCCGCACCCTGTCGGGTTCGAATCCCTCTGCGATGGGCCCAGAAAAGAAAGGCTCCCATTGCTGGGAGCCTAACAATTCAGTGGTGGGCGATGAGGGATTCGAACCCCCAGCCTTGTGCGTGTAAAGCACCTGCGCTAACCGTTGCGCCAATCGCCCGTGCGGAGAGAGTATAGCAAAACAATTGCCTCATTCATCTCATATCCATTAAAGGTAACTGGCGCGTGTCGGCGCGGAGCTGATTCAGTTGAGATTGCCTGAACATTCCGCCCCTCTTTACGCCCTCGGGTATACTCAAAAGCTACTGATTCGATTTGACGCCCAGCAACAGCAGAGGGGATAGTATATGTGCGGTTTTGTCGGTTTTGTCGGTGGGACGGATAACCAATCCGAGGTGCTCACCAAGATGATGGACCGCATCGTCCATCGCGGTCCCGACATGGGCGGTCAGTTTATCGACGGCCGCGTTGCCCTGGGCTTCCGCCGCCTGTCGATCCTCGACCTGACCGAGGCCGGCGCTCAACCCATGGCCAATGAGGACGGCAGCGTCGTCATTGTCTTCAACGGCGAGATTTACAACTTCCAAGAACTCCGTTCCGAGCTCGAGGCCAAGGGCTACAAGTTCCACTGCGGCGCCGACACCGAGAGCCTCCTGCACGGCTACGAGGAGTGGGGCGAGGCCGTCCTCGATCGCCTTCGCGGTATGTACGCCTTCGTCATCTGGGACAAAAAGAAGAACAAGCTTTTTGGCGCCCGCGACATCTTTGGCATCAAGCCGCTTTACTACTATCCCATGGCCGATGCGGGCGACGGCGCTCCGGGCGTGCTCTTTGGCTCCGAGATCAAGAGCTTCCTGGACTACCCGCACTTCCACAAGGCGGTCAACAAAAAGGCCCTGCGTCCGTACATGACGCTGCAGTATTCGGCAACCGCGGAGACCTTCTTCGAGGGTGTCTACAAGCTGCCGCCGGCGCACTACTTTACCGTCGATATCCCGACCGGCAAGATGAACATCGAGCGCTACTGGGATTGCGATTACTCTGCCGTCGAGAAGCCGTTCGAAGAGTATGTCGATGAGCTGGACGAGGTCGTGCACGAGAGCGTCGAGGCCCATCGCATCGCCGACGTCAAGGTCGCGTCGTTCCTCTCCGGTGGCGTCGACTCCAGCTACATCGCCGCTTGCCTCATGCCCGACAAGACCTTCTCGGTGGGCTTTGACTACAAGAACTTCAACGAGACCAACTACGCCAAGGAGCTTTCCGATAAGCTCGGCGTCGAGAACGTTCGCAAGATGATTACCGCCGACGAGTTCTTCGGTGCGCTCGAGGACATCCAGTATCACATGGACGAGCCGCAGTCCAACCTGTCTTCCGTGCCGCTGTGGTTCTTGGCCGAGATGGCTCGCAAAGACGTCACCGTCGTGCTTTCGGGCGAAGGCGCCGACGAACTCTTTGGCGGCTACGCCTACTACGAGGATACGGTCCCGGTGCGCAAGTACAAAAAGATGGTGCCGCTGCCCATCCGTCGCGCGCTCGGTAACCTGGCGCTGCATATGCCGTACTTCAAGGGACATAACTTCCTGGTCAAGGGTGCCGAGATCCCCGAGAAGTCGTTCCTGGGGCAGGCTCTGGTATGGCCGGAGCGCGAGGTCGACGGCGTGCTCAAGCCCGAGTACAACACCGGCGACGGCGCCTTCGAGCTTGCCGCTCCCATCTACGCACGCGTGAAGGGTCAGCCCGAGCTGGTCAAGAAGCAGTACCTGGACATGAACATGTGGCTCCCGGGCGACATTCTGCTCAAGGCCGACAAGATGTGCATGGCGCACTCGCTGGAGCTGCGCGTGCCCTTCCTGGACCGCAAAGTCATGGAGTTCGCCGAGCACATTCCCGACCGCTACCGCATCAACGAGAACGGCAACAAACAAGTACTCCGCCACGCTGCCAACAAGTCGCTGCCCGATGAGTGGGCCATCCGTCCCAAGGTGGGCTTCCCGGTGCCGATTGTCTACTGGCTGCGCGAGCAAAAGTGGTACGACTATGTCAAGGAGTACTTCACCGCGCCGTGGGCAAGCGAGTTCTTCGATACCGACGAGCTCATGCACCTGCTCGATCTGCACTTTGCGGGCAAGGGCGATTTCCAGCGCAAGATCTATACGCCGCTCGTGTTCCTAGTGTGGTACAAGCGCTTCTTTATCGACGAGGACCAGCCCGCTGTTCAGGCTGCCTAGCCTCGGCTTACGAACGCCTGCGCGTAACGGCTCCTCCGGGAGCCGTTTTTGCGTGGGTGCGTTTCAGTTACTATAAAAACCGTCCCTGCCAAACGTCTGAGAAAGGTGAAAGATGCACCATTCGGATTCCGCGACCGTGACCACGGTCGATACGCTTGTCAAGCTTCTCGATGTGTGCGGCGAGCTGCGCGCATCAGAGCAGGTTGACGAGCGTGCCGTGACCGGCTGCTCGTTTGATTCGCGCGCGGTCTCGGCAGGTGACGTATTCTTTTGCAAAGGTGCTGCCTTTAAGCCCGCGTTTTTGAGCATGGCGCTCGATGCGGGCGCCGTCGCATTTGTGTGCGAGGAGTCGCTGGTCGAGTCTCTGGAGCCGCTGGCGAAGGAGAGCGGTGCTGCGATGCTGGTTGTTGATAGTGTTCGCACGGCCATGGCCCTGTTGCCGCCGGAGGTCTACGACCGTCCCGACCACGACGTCAAGATCGTGGGCATCACCGGCACCAAGGGAAAAACCACGGCCGCTTTTATGCTCCAGTCCATCATCAAGGCGGCGGGCGAGTCCTGCGGCATGATCGGCTCAGTGAGTACCGACGATGGCATCGAGTGCTACGAGAGCACCAATACTACGCCCGAGGCCCCCGAGGTCTGGCGCCATATCGCCAACTGCCGCACGTCCGGTCGCCGGTCCATGGTCATGGAGGTCTCGAGCCAGGCGCTCAAGTACCAACGCGTCGAGAATCTGCCGTTTGACGTGGCGTGCTTCCTCAACATCGGCCGCGACCACATCTCGCCGATCGAACACCCCACGTTTGAGGATTATTTTGAGAGCAAACTCAGGATCTTTGACCAGGCAAAGACCGCCGTGGTGAATCTGGGCACCGAAGAGGTCGACCGTGTGCTGGAGGCAGCGTCGACGGCCGAGCGCTTGGTGACCGTTGGCGTCGAGCATCCCGAGGCAAGCCTGTGGGCGAGCGACGTACGCATGGTCGGCTTTAGCATCGAGTTCAACTTGCATGGCCTGTGTGCCGACGAGTCCGAGGCGGGGGAGAAGGTCCTGCTGGGCATCGCGGGCGACTTTAACGTGGAAAACGCGCTGGTCGCTATCGCCGCTGCGCGCGAGATCGGCATCGGTATCGAGGCTATCAAGAAGGGCCTCTCCAAACTGCGTGTGCCGGGCCGTATGGAGGTCGTGGAGTCGAAGGACGGCCGCGTGATTTGCGTCGTCGACTACGCGCACAACCAGCTTTCGTTCCGCTCGCTTTTCTCGTCGGTGAAGCGCGCGTTTCCCGCCAGCCCGGTCATCGCGGTGTTTGGCGCTGCCGGCGGCAAGGCGCAGGAGCGCCGCGAGCAGCTTCCGCGCGAGGCCGCACCGTATTCCGACCTGATGATCTTTGCCAATGAGGACCCGGCTCACGAGGACCCGATGAAGGTCTGTCGCGAGCTTGCCGAGCATGTTCCTGACGATACGCCGAACAAGATCATCCTCGACCGCGAAGCCGCTGTGCATGCGGCGTTCAAGGCGGCGCGCGAGGAGTACGTCAACCCCGATGCTCCCACCATTGTCTTGCTGCTGGCAAAGGGTGACGAGGAACTCATGCACGTGGGCGACGAGTTCGTGCCCATCGAGAGCGACCTTTCGCTGGCCAATCGCCTGATCGATGTTACCCAGTTTGACTAATGAACCATGATGGCGGCGGCGCCCTGAGTGCGCTGTCGCCATAAGCGTGTTCCCTCAATCAAAACATGCCGTCCAAGTCTAAACCCTTCTACGTAAACGGAGTAACCATGTCCCACAATACCCTGCCGACCGTCGCTGAGCTTTCGGGCGAGATGCGCGAGCGCTTGGCCAAGGTCAAGTACGTCTTTACCGACCTGGATGCCACGATGCTTGCACCCGGCTCGTGCGTGCTGCGCGACAACGACGGCAACCCCTCGACCAAACTCGTCGAGGCCGTCGTGGCGCTCGCTCGCGCTGGTATTCAGGTGGTTCCCACCTCTGGCCGCAACCGTACCATGATCCACGAGGACGCGCGCGTGCTCGGTCTCAACTCCTACATCGGCGAGATGGGCGGCCTGGTCATGTACGACCTCAAAGCCAACGATTGGGAGTATCTGACCGGCGACATGCCCTACGACCCCTCTTGCGGCCTCACGCCGCACCAGATGATCGAGCAGACCGGCGTGTGCGAGAAGATCCTCGCCCGCTGGCCGCACAAGATCGAGTATCACAACGACATGTCGACCGGCTACAAGTACCGTGAGGTCACCGTCGGCATGCGCGGCGATGTGCCCGACGATGAGGTTCAGGCCATCCTGGACGAGGCCGGCTGCGGCCTGGTGTGGGCCTGCAACGGTCACCTGACGCATCTGTCCAAGCCGACGACGCTCGAGCTCGATCGCGTCGAGGACGGTCGCGCATTCAACATCAACCCCGCGGGCCTCAACAAAGGCGTCGCCATTGCGCGCTTCTGCGAGCACCTAGGGATCGAGCGCGAGGAGACGCTCGCGCTCGGCGATTCCGAGTCCGACTTCTACATGGCCGGTCACGTGGGCACGTTCTGCCTGGTCGAGAATGGCCTGACGAGCGCCGGCGCGCCCGAGTTCCTGGCTGCTTGCGAGAACGCTTTCGTTACGCGTGGCAAAATTGTCGACGGTTGGGCGGCGACGGCAGAGCTGCTGGTCGCGGCGCGTTCGTAGCGCGCCGCCGCCGCACTTGGACATGTCTTTTCGAGAAAGACTGGTGAGGTAATGTCCGATATCGAGAATTCGGCAGGCGACACGCGCCCGATTGGCGTGTTCGATTCTGGTTTGGGCGGTCTGACGGTTGCGCGCGCCATCGCGACGGCGCTGCCGCGCGAGTCCGTCTACTACTTTGGCGACACCAAGCGCTGTCCCTACGGCACGCGTACCGAGGATGAGGTGCGCTCGTTTGCGTTGCAGGCGGGTCGTTGGCTTTCGAAGCACGATGTCAAGATTATGGTCATCGCCTGCAACACGGCGACCGCTGCGGCCTTGCGTCTGGCCCAGCAGGTGCTCGACGTTCCCGTCATCGGTGTGATCGCGCCGGGTGCCCGTGCAGCAATCAACAGCACCCGCTCGCGTCGCGTGGGCGTGCTCGCCACCAACCTCACCATTCGCTCGGGCGCCTACACGCGCGCCATTCAGGATCTAGATGCCGGCGTCGATGTATACGGCTGTCCTGCCTCGAGCTTTGTCGAGGTTGTCGAACACGAGCTTGCCTCGGGTGCACATCTGCAGGAACAGTGGCTTGAGAACGAGGATATCTTCGATACGCCTGCCGTGCGTGCGCTGGTGGGTGCCACGGTTGAGCCGCTGCGCGACCACGGTATCGATACCGTGGTGCTCGGCTGTACGCATTTCCCGCTGTTGGTGGGACCTATCCGCCATGCGCTGGGGCCTGGGGTGCGCGTCGTGAGCTCCGCCGAGGAGACCACGCGCGAACTGACCGATATCCTCACGCGCCGCGAGCAGCTGGCGGGCGACGCCGCCGAGCCGCAGCATCGTTTTGCCACGACGGCCGATAACATTGCCGAGTTTGCGGTGGCGGGCAGCTTTATCTTTGGTCAGCCGCTCAAGAGCATCGAACATATCGATATCGATGAGCTGAAATAGATGTAAGGCAGCTGCCAGAGCCTTCGCCACATCTTTTGCCGAAAGGAAATTTCTATGGAGTACATGCAGGTCAACCGCGCCAACGGTCGCGCCGCCAACGAGTTGCGCCCCGTTAAGCTCACCCGTGGCGTCATGAAGCACGCTCACGGCTCGTGTCTGGCCGAGTTCGGTGACACGCGCGTGCTGTGCGCCGCCACTATCGAGGAGGGCGTGCCGGGCTGGCGAAAGGGAGCTAAGGCCGGCTGGGTGACCGCGGAATACGCCATGCTGCCGGCGTCGACCGGCAAGCGCTGCAAGCGCGAGCACGCCAACCGCAAGGGCCGCTCCATGGAGATCGAGCGCCTCATTGGCCGCAGCCTGCGTACCGTCGTCAACATGAAGGCGCTCGGCGAGTACACCGTCACCGTCGACTGCGATGTGATTCAGGCCGATGGCGGCACGCGTACAGCGAGCATCACCGGCGCCTGGGTGGCGCTGCACGACGCCCTCGCCATGTGGGTCGAGGCGGGCAAGATCGAGCGCATCCCGCTTATCGGCCAGGTGGCTGCCATCTCCATGGGCGTTGTCGACGGCAACACTCTGCTCGACTTGGATTATTCCGAGGACAGCCATGCCGAGGTCGACATGAACCTCGTCGCCACCGACACCGGTGAGATGATCGAGCTCCAGGGCACCGGCGAGCAGGCGCCCTTCGACCGTAAGCGCCTCAACGCCCTGCTCGACCTGGGCGACAAAGGTATCGCCGAGCTCATCGAGCTTCAGCGCCAAGCCCTCGCCTAACCTACCAAAAAGGGACAGGTTTAATTTGGTAGGTTTTATCTGCGGAGACGTCTAGGCACAAGACAGCCGTTGATTGAGAGGGGAGAGGCAGAGGCCCTCGTCGCCCTCGGCGCGGCATTGCTATAGAGACAAGGAGACCACTCATGGCACTTGAGAAGATCGACATCGACACCCTCGACCCGGCGGCGACCATCGTCGTGGCAACGGGCAACGCCCATAAGCTCACTGAGATCGAGGCCATTTTGGGCAAGGTTATGCCCGAGGTGCGCTTTGTAGCGCTCGGCCAGCTGGGCGATTTTGAGGATCCCGAGGAAAACGGCACGACGTTTTTGGAGAACGCCATCATCAAGGCCCAAGCCGCGGTTGAGGAGACGGGCCTTATGGCCATTGCCGACGATTCGGGCTTGGTCGTCGACGCGCTGGACGGTGAGCCCGGTGTGTATAGCGCGCGCTATGCGGGCGTGCACGGCGACGATGCCGCCAACAACGCCAAGCTTCTCGTTAACCTGGAAGGCGTGGCAGATGAGGACCGCACCGCGCGCTTTATGAGCGTCGTTGCGCTCATCGACACGGACGGTTTGGTCACCTATGGTGAGGGCGCCTGCGAGGGCACTATCGCACACGAGGGCCGCGGCGATCACGGCTTTGGCTACGACCCGCTGTTCCTGCCGGTCGACACGCCGGGCAAGACCATGGCCGAGCTGACGGCTGACGAGAAGAACGCCATCAGCCATCGTTTCCACGCGCTCGAGCATCTGTCCGCCAAGCTGACGGGCGAGGAGTAGACCGTGCGTGCGGTGGTGCAGCGCGTGCTCAACGCCGGCGTGACGGTCGACGGCGAGTGCGTGGGCCGCATTGGACGCGGCTACCTGGTGCTGCTGGGTGTGGGCCATGGCGATACGCGTGCCGAGGCCGACAAGCTGTGGGGCAAGCTCCGGGGCTTGCGCATTAACGAGGACGAGAACGGCAAGACCAACTTGGCGCTTGCCGATGTCGACGGCGAGGTGCTCGTGGTGTCGCAGTTCACGCTGTTCGCCGACTGCCGCCACGGTCGCCGCCCATCGTTTACGGATGCCGGCGCCCCCGATGTCGCCAACGAGCTCTACGAGTACTTCCTGACGCTTGTTCGTCAAGATGTCGAACACGTAGCACATGGCATCTTCGGCGCCGATATGAAAGTCGACTTGGTCAACGACGGTCCATTCACCATCGTCCTGGACACCGACAACCTTTAGGTTACGCGGTTTTACCAAACCGCGTAACAACTGGTCATGCGAGATTGTCGTCTGGTACGTATTTGGGACGGGGCTTATTTAGCTACTTGCGTATGGCGGCAGCAGGGTGCTATAGTATTAGAGTTTTGTCTATCTTAGGGGTATTATCCCCTTTTTGAATTGCACCTTCTGGAGGCCCTGTTCATGGAAGAGATGGAAGTCAATCACGTCGACGACATCCACGAGAAGCTGACCGATATGGTGGGCGATCGCGTCAAGGTTAAGGCCAACATGGGCCGCACCCGCGTCGTCGAGCGCATGGGCACCATCAAGAGCGTCCACCCCGCCGTCTTTATCGTCGAGGTTGACGAGCGCCGCGGCCGCAAGTCGCGTCAGTCCTACCAGTATATCGATGTCCTCACCGGTCAGGTCGAGCTGTTCGACCCTGAGAGCGGCGAGCATATCTTTACCCCGCTCGGCAATCAGCTCGAGGAGCATTAACGGTGACCGATCGGTCCCTGACTCTTTCCGCGCCGGCAAAGATTAACCTCTACCTGGGGGTTCATACCGAGCGCGATGACCGCGGCTACCACAGGGTCGATTCCCTGATGGCGGCCGTCGGTCTTTCCGATACCGTGACGGTCACGCCGGCGCAGGCGCTGACCGTCCAGACGGTTCCAGCATCAGATTTTCCCATGCAAAAGAATACGGCGTATCGGGCTGCGGTTGCTATGGCCGAGCATTATGGTCGCGAGGCAAACATCTGCGTGACGATTGAGAAGCGCATTCCATTGTGCGCCGGCCTGGGAGGTCCCTCGACGGATGCCGCTGCGGTCATTGTCGCCTTGGTAGAGCTGTGGGGTATCGACCGCACCGATCCTGCGCTGGACGAGATTGCGCGTGGCATTGGCGCTGACGTCCCGTTCTTTTTGCACGCGAGCCCTGCGTTCTACGTAGGTGGGGGAGACGTACTGGCAACTGAGTACCTCGCGCTGCCCGCGACGCCTGTCGTACTGGTTAAGCCGCGCGAGGCAAGCGTTTCAACAATTGAAGCCTATCGACGTTTTGACGAGGCCCCGGTGCCTGCGGACAAGCCCGGCGCGATAGCTTCTGCCTTGCGTGCTGGTGATGCCGAGACGGCATATGCGCTCATTCATAACAACCTAGGTGTCATTTCCGCACGGATGGAGCCGCAGATTCAAACGGTTCTCGATTGGCTGCGTAAACAGGACGGCACCGTTGCTGTAGATGTGTGCGGATCGGGCGCCTGTTCGTTTGCCATTTGCGACACCGCCGCCACGGCCGAAAGGCTTGCGGACGCTGCCCAGCAAAAAGGCTGGTGGGCCTGCGCGACTGAGCTTATTCCCAATACGGTTCAAATCGACGCTTCAAAGAAATAAAAATTTCTCTAGCACGCGGCGAAAATCTTTGTTACTATAGTCGAGCTAACGGGTTGTGGCTCAGTTTGGTAGAGCACTGCGTTCGGGACGCAGGGGTCGCTGGTTCAAATCCAGTCAACCCGACCAGAGCATGAGGAGGGACCGCTTCTTGCGGTCCCTTTTTTTAGCTAGTGTTGTGATACCGCGATACCCGCGGTATACTCATTCGAGCTTGTCTCGCTGTATTGTGGAGGTCTACATGTTTGGACTGAGGGCTCCTGAGCTCATCATTATTCTCGTCGTTGTCCTGATTATCTTCGGGCCCAAGAACCTGCCGAAGCTCGGCAAGTCCCTCGGCTCTACCGTCAAGAATATCCGTGAGGGTATGGAGGGCGACGATAAGGCCGAGACCAAGCAGGCCGAGGAGGTCGTGGTCGAGCAGTCCGAGGAGGACAAGGAGATCGCTGAGCTCGAGGCCAAGCTCGCTGCTGCCAAGAAGAAGCAGGCAGAGGACAGCGACGCGGACGCAGAGTAGTCCCATCCCTTTGGGGTGAGCACCTGACCGGCTTGCCCGCAGGCTAGCCGGTCTTTTTCGTTTTGTTGACAGTTGATTGTTTGATCAGAGTTGGGGAGATATCCGTATGGACGCAAGCCAGATCGTACTGACCGCTGAGGGCCGCCAGAAGCTCGTCGAGGAGCTCGCTTGGCGTGAGGGCGATTACGCCAAGGAGATCGTCGAGGACATCAAGGAAGCCCGCGCGTTCGGCGACCTTTCGGAGAACTCCGAGTACGACGCCGCTAAGGACAAGCAGGCCCAGAACGCCGCTCGTATTGCCGAGATCCAGGCCATCCTCGCCAACGCTCAGGTTGCTGCCACCACGGGCGACCTGACCGTCTCCATCGGTTCCACCGTTTCGCTGATTGATCCCAACGGCGAGGTCATGGAAGTCACGCTCGTCGGTACCACCGAGACCAACTCGCTCGAGCACAAGATCTCCAACGAGTCTCCGGTCGGTCACGCCATCATCGGTCACGGCGAGGGCGACTCCGTCGAGGTCGTTACGCCTTCCGGCAAGACTCGCGTCTACACCATCGCCAAGATCGCACGCTAGACCACGGTCCCGCGTAAAGGTATGTTTTCGCTCCCTGGGACCGAATCCTGGGGAGCGTTTTAGTTTGAGGAGCTAACTTATGGCAGAGAACCAGAACGCCGCCGATCAGGCATCGACGCTCAACGACGAGCGCGCCACCCGCCTGGCCAAGCGCGCCGCCCTGTTCGAGGCGGGCCAGAACCCCTATCCCGAGCACTCTGAGCTTGAGGACTACGTCGCCGATATCGAGACTAAGTACGCCGATCTTGCCGATGGTGAGGACACCGAGGATGTCGTGAAGATCGCCGGCCGTGTGGTCGCCAAGCGCGGTCAGGGCAAGATCATGTTCATCGTCGTGCGCGATGCGACTGCCGAGATTCAACTGTTCTGCCGCATCAACGACATGGACGAGGCTGCCTGGAATACGCTCAAGGCCCTCGACCTGGGCGACATCCTGGGCGTGACCGGCGTGGTCGTGCGCACCCAGCGCGGCCAGCTTTCCGTTGCCACTAAGAGCGCGACCCTGCTTTCCAAGGCCGTTCGTCCGCTGCCCGAGAAGTTCCACGGTCTTTCCGACAAGGAGACCCGCTATCGCCAGCGCTATGTTGACCTGATCGCCAACGACGACGTTCGCGAGACCTTCCGTAAGCGTTCGCAGATTCTCTCCACCTTCCGTCGCTTTATGGAGTCCGACGGCTACATGGAGGTCGAGACCCCCATCCTGCAGACCATCCAGGGCGGCGCTACTGCCAAGCCGTTCATTACCCACTTCAACGCGCTCGATCAGGAGTGCTACCTGCGTATTGCCACCGAGCTGCACCTCAAGCGCTGCATCGTCGGTGGTTTTGAGCGCGTGTTCGAGATCGGCCGCATCTTCCGTAACGAGGGCATGGACCTCACCCACAACCCCGAGTTCACCACGATGGAGGCCTACCGTGCCTTCTCCGACCTCGAGGGCATGAAGGCGCTCGCCCAGGGCGTCATTAAGGCGGCTAACAAGGCCATCGGCAACCCCGAGGTCATCGAGTACCAGGGCCAGACCATCGACCTTTCTGGTGAGTGGGCCAGCCGTCCCATGACCGACATCGTCTCCGATGTGCTCGGCAAGCAGGTCACCATCGACACGCCGGTCGAGGAGCTTGCTTCCGCCGCGCGTGAGAAGGGCCTGGAGATTAAGCCCGAGTGGACCGCCGGCAAGATTATCGCCGAGATCTACGATGAGCTGGGCGAGGACACCATCGTCAACCCGACCTTCGTGTGCGATTACCCCATCGAGGTCAGCCCGCTTGCCAAGCGTTTTGAGGACGACCCGCGCCTGACGCACCGCTTTGAGCTGGTTATTGCCGGCCACGAGTACGCCAACGCGTTCTCCGAGCTCAACGACCCGGTCGACCAGGCCGAGCGCTTTGCCGCCCAGATGGCCGAGAAGGCCGGCGGCGACGATGAGGCCATGGAGTATGACGAGGACTACGTGCGCGCCCTCGAGTACGGTATGCCTCCCGCGGGCGGTATTGGCATTGGTATCGACCGCGTGGTCATGCTGCTTACCAACCAGGCTTCTATCCGCGACGTGCTGCTGTTCCCGCACATGAAGCCCGAGAAGGGTTTCCAGTCCGGTGCCGCTGCCGCCAAGGCTGCCGAGGCCGGCAACGCCGCGAGCCCATTCGTTAAGTCGCTTAAGCCCACGCTCGATTACTCCAAGATCGCCGTTGAGCCGCTGTTTGAGGAGTTCGTCGACTTTGATACCTTCTCCAAGAGCGACTTCCGCGCTGTGAAGGTCAAGGCATGCGAGGCCGTCAAGAAGTCCAAGAAGCTGCTGAACTTTACGCTCGACGACGGCACCGGCACCGACCGCACCATCCTCTCCGGTATTCACGCTTATTACGAGCCCGAGGACCTGGTTGGCAAGACCTTGCTCGCCATCACCAACCTGCCTCCGCGCAAGATGATGGGTATTCCCAGCTGCGGCATGCTGATCAGCGCTGTCCACGAGGAGGAGGGCGAGGAGCGCCTCAACCTGATCCAGCTCGACGCCTCCATCCCCGCCGGCGCAAAGATGTACTAACTTGTTACGCGGTTCTACGAACCGCGTAACGGCTCGACGCTGCGCGGGCCGCATTTGGACAATCTGACGTTCAACTTCAAGGGCGCGACCTAGGTGGTTACGCGGGTTTACCAACCCGCGTAACCAGTTGACGCTGCGCGCCGCCCAGGGCGACAATTTGTCATTCAAAAGGTAAGGCATGACCAGAAGGTCTATGCCTTGCCTTTTTCATGCCAACTTGTTCGCCCTGGACGTCGCTCGCTGTCCGTCCTCTACCTGCGGCGTTGACTTGGTTGACACTTAGAACATCGATGTAGTCATTGGGGACGTTCTTAAACGACTGCCCAACGGCTGTTGAGCACATGGCTCGCATGACAGCCGTCTCTTTTATGTTTCCTTTAGCCGTTGCTGCCTAGGATGGGGGTTAGTCGGTAGGAAGGGAGCGTCTATATGGACGACGCGAGCGAGCGTTCAATCGAAGAGGACATGCTCGATCAGTTCAATTACTTTGATGATGAGGACGAGGAGCTGATCGACCGTCGCGAGCCAGCGCCGCTTGATTCCTTTGATCTGGTCGATGAAGAGACTGATGAGGTTGAGGACGAATCAACGGAGCCCCCACAGCCTTCGCGCCTTGACTCGCTGCTTTCGAGAGCCCCCATGCACCACGGCGTTCGTGCCGGCGCGCTCCATATGAAAACTGACTGGCACCAGATCGTGACGGCAGGCGATGAGCTTGCCGTCGATGCGCCGCTCACCGATAAATCATCCATCATCTGCCGCACCGGCATGCTTATGCTGGCAAGCGGAACGGGTGCCTGGCGCGTGCGCGATACCATGAATCGTGTTGCCGCCGTACTCGGTGTCACCATCCACGTTGACTTAAGTCTTCTGTCGTTTGAGTGCACCTGCATCGAAGATGGCCACTGCTTTAACGAGGTTGTCAGCCTGCCCACAACGGGAGTCAATACCCATCGCATTTGGATGATGGAGAGCTTCTTAAAGGAAATCGAGACGTATGGGCGCCGGTTTACCGTGCACGAATACCACGAGATGCTCAAGACCGTTGAGAGTTCAAAACCCGATTACTCTCCCTGGCAACAGGGCCTTGCGGCAGCTTGTGCTTGCGGCGCCTTCGTCTTTTTGCTCGGCGGCGGCCCTATCGAGATGGCCTGCGCGTTTGTGGGCGCGGGTGTCGGCAACTTTGCCCGCTCCCATATTCTCAAGCAAGGCCTTGGTCAGTTCAGCGCGCTGACGACCGGCGTTGCGCTCGCTTGCGTTTCGTATCTGCTGGCATTGCTCGGCCTTGGCCAGGTCATACCGGGGGCAATGTCGCACCAAGAAGGCTATATCGGCGCCATGCTCTTTGTGATTCCCGGCTTTCCGCTCATTACGGCGGGCCTCGACATCGCCAAGCTCGACATGCGAAGCGGTATCGAGCGCCTTTCATATGCCGTATCGATTATTGTGATGGCGACGCTCGTAGGTTGGATGGTTGCCGAGTGTGTTGGCCTGGCGCCGGACGACTTTGCCCCACTGGGCCTTTCGCCGCTTGCCCTTACGCTCCTGCGCGTGGTGATGAGCTTCGTTGGCGTATTCGGCTTCTCGGTGATGTTCAACAGCCCGGTAAAGATGGCCGCGGCAGCTGGGTTGATCGGCGCCGTGTCCAATACCCTGCGTCTGACCCTTGTCGATGCGCCGACGATGATTCCCTTCCTGGGCCTCAGCACGGGAATGCCTCCCGAGGCAGCAGCGTTTATCGGCGCGCTGGTATCGGGTCTGCTGGCAAGCTTGGCCGAAGTCAAGCTCACCTACCCGCGCATCGCCCTCACGGTGCCTTCGATTGTCATTATGGTGCCCGGTCTGTATCTCTATCGCTCTATGTATTACATGTGCACCTTCGACACGGTCAACATGCTCGGCTGGTTTGTGCGCGCAGTGCTCATCGTGGCGTTTCTGCCCGTTGGCTTGGGCGTGGCGAGAACCCTCACCGACCCTCGCTGGCGCCATACCAGCTAATTGGTGCAAGGGGGACAGGTTACTTTGCACCAAATGAGTTGCGGTGAAATAGGGACTGAATTGTTGCTTAAAGGGTCAAAACAGTCCGTATTCCACCGCAACTTATGGGGTCGGGGGATTATCGGTGCCCTGCATCTTCATAAACTCAACGCTTACGAAGCGCATGCGTTTCGTGCTAGGCTGGTTCCACCACATAAGTAGTCGCAGACGCGCGTACCACGGGCGGGCGAGATGAAGTTCCAACAGCTCCATCTTGCCCGCCCGTTTTTGTTGCGTGGCGCCGCGGTACAACACAGAGAGGAATCTGCCCTTTATGCCTATCAACAAACGGGAGAGCCTGCTGTTCACCTTTATCATGTGCTTTTGCATGGTGCTCTGGATGAGCATCTACAACGTTGCCCTGCAGCACGGGGCCATCAACGGCGAGGTCGTTGCCGCTGCGTGGCTCGGCTTCCCCGTTGCCTACATTTTTGCCATGTGCTGCGACTGGTTCGTCGCCAGCCCGCTCGCCAAGGGTTTCGCCTTTAAGTACTTGGTCACGCCGGGCAAGAGCTCGCCACTTGCCATGACGCTCGCCGTCAGCTCCTGCATGGTCGTTCCCATGGTCATCATCATGTCGCTGTACGGTGCCTGCGAGGGTCTGACGCACATGCCCGGCGGCATCCTTGCGAACCTGTATTCCGTGCCCGCGATCTGGATGATAAACATCCCGCATAATTTTGTGATGGCGCTGCCGTGGAACCTTTTGGTAGCCGGTCCGATTTCCCACTTCGTCTTCCGTCGCGCCTTCCCTGTGGGGACGGTTTTCGAGGAGGAGCATGCCGAGCTCTTGGAGCAGGCTATGGCTCTTGAGTGCGAGTAGCTCGCTTAGGGATCTGCTGAGCGCGGGCGACTTGCTTGGTTGGAGCCCTAAGCGTGGACAGCTCTCTCGGCGACATCGCGGGCGTGAGCGGTGCGCATGACCGGAGGGCCCGTGCTGCTCCGTTGCCCGACGTGCTAGCGCGCAGAACAATCTGTTGGTGCATTCGGCGGCTGCTGAAGCGTTTCGGCAGCCGCTTTTTATACGGAGTTTAAATACAACAGTCTGTTGTATTACGTAGAGTGGTATATCTCTAGCGGGAAAAATGCGAGAGACGGAGCATTATGGCGTTGCTAGTAGGACTGGACGTAGGGTCGACGACGACCAAAGTTTACGCGATGCACGAGGATATGACCGAGGCGTGGTGGGGATATCGCCGCCACGGGGCGTGTCAGACAGCGAGCGTGCGCGCCATGCTCGGCGAGCTCGCCGAGCGCTTTCCCCATGAGTCACTGCGCGTTGCGGTGACCGGCTCGGGTGCGCGCGATATCGCGACCGCGCTGGGCGCCTCGTACGTTCAGGAGGTGGTCGCCAACGCGCTCGCGATCAGCAGGTTCTATCCGCAGACGCGCTGCGCCATCGAGCTGGGCGGCCAAGACGCCAAGATGATCTTCTTCCGCACCAACGATAAGGGAGACATCGAGGTTGCCGACATGCGCATGAACGGCTCGTGCGCAGGCGGTACCGGTGCATTTATCGACGAGATGGCAAAGCTCATGGGGGTCGGCACCGAATCGGGCGAGTTCGAGCAGCTCGCAAGCCGGGGAACGACCGTCCACGAGGTCTCGGGCCGCTGCGGCGTGTACGCAAAGACCGATATCCAGCCGCTGCTCAACGAGGGCATTCCTACCACCGACCTGGCGCTTTCGGCGCTTCACGCGGTCGCCCGCCAAACGATCGGCGGTCTGGCCCAGGGTATCGACATCGAGCCGCCGGTAATCTTCGAGGGCGGTACGCTCGCCTACAACCCCACACTGGTCCGCGTGTTCCGGGAGCAACTGAATCTATCGGACGATCAGGTTATCGTCCCGCGCGATCCGCAGATCATGGTCGCGCGCGGTGCCGCCCTGTCGCTGACCGACATGTTCGCATCGTCCCAACCGATCGACCTTCCCGACGCTTTTGTCCGGCTGGATAAGCTCGAGACGGTCGCGCCCGCAAGCGGGGAGGGACGTCTTGCCCAGCCCTTTTTTGCCACACCTGCCGAGCAGGCGGATTTTACGGCACGCCATGGCAAAGAGACGCCGGCAAAGGGTCCGGATGCGTATGCGCCCGGAGAGACGGTGCGTGTGGCGCTCGGTATCGATTCGGGGAGCACGACGACCAAGTTCGCCCTGGTCGATGAGGCGGGTGAGCTTGTCGATTCGTTCTACGCGTCTAATAACGGCAGACCGCTCGACGTCGCCCAACAGGGTCTTGTCAGCTTGAAGAACCGCTGGGAGACAGCGGGAGTCACGCTTGCGATCGATGCCGTGGGCACCACGGGATACGGCGAGGAGCTTTTCGCGCGCGCGTTCCACGCCGACTACCATACGGTCGAGACGGTCGCGCACGCCCGCGCCGCGTGCGCATGCGTTCCCGATGCGACCTTCGTGCTCGACATCGGCGGACAGGATATGAAGGCCATCTGGCTCAACCACGGCGTGCTGACCGATATCGTCGTCAACGAGGCGTGCTCTGCGGGCTGCGGCTCGTTCCTCGAGGGTTTTGCCAAAAACCTCGGAATAGCCGTTGAGGATATCGCGACCGAGGCATTTTCGTCCAAAGCCCCCGCCGTTCTCGGCAGCCGCTGCACGGTGTTCATGAACAGCAGCGTCGTTTCCGAGCAGCGGCGCGGTAAGGGTCCGGGCGACATCATGGCCGGTCTCTGCCGTTCGATTATCGAGAACGTGTTCACCAAGGTCATTCGCGTTTCAAATCTCAACCGTCTGGGCGACAAAGTCGTCGTCCAGGGCGGCACGTTCCGAAACGACGCGGTGCTGCGCGCATTCGAGCAGTATCTGGGCAAACCCGTCACGCGTGCGCCCCACCCGGGGCTGATGGGCGCTATCGGTATCGCCCTGCTCGCGCGCGAGGAATGCCGCAAGGGCGACGCCGGCACGTCGTTTATCGGGCTCGATGCCGTGGAGCGCTTCGAGCATCGCGAGTTCGGCGGCGTTACCTGCCGTCGGTGCAACAACCGCTGCCAGCGCGCGGTCGTGGCATTTGGCGACGGCTCGCTTTACGTCACGGGCAATCGCTGCCCGCGCGGCGGCGCCATCTCATGGGATGAGCTCGTGCGCGAGGTTCCCGCGGCGGAGGAGCTGCGTCCGCAGGGTGCTTGCGAGGCACAGGCACCCGGCACGGGGCGCGACCGGACCGCGGCTGCCCCCAATCTCTTTGTCGACCGCGAGAAGCTGCTGTTCGAGTCGTACCCCACGGTTCCCGTCTGCGGGGGGCGCGATGTCACGATCGGCATTCCCCGTGTGCTCGAGTTCTGGGACACCATGCCGTTCTGGTCGACGTTCTTCAGCACGCTCGGCTTTAAGGTGCGCGTCTCGGGACGCAGCACCAAGGCGATGTACGAGCGCGGTCTGGCGCACGTCACATCCGACACCGTGTGCTTCCCGGCCAAGCTCGTCCACGGGCACATCCGCAATCTCGTCGACGCCGGCGTCGACCGCATCTTCATGCCCATCATCACGACGGTGCCCACCGAAAACACCGCCTCTACCAGCGAGTGGATGTGCGCCGTCGTAAAGGGATACCCCTACGTGATGCGCAATTCCGATAACCCGGAGGAGCGTTTCGGCGTTCCGTTCGATACGCCGCTGTTCCACTGGTACGACGAGGGCGACCGAAACCGCCAGCTCAAGGCGTGGTGCAAGGAGACCTTCGATATCGATGCCGACCTGGTTGCCAAGGCGACCGAGCAGGCGGACCGCGCGCAGGAGACGTTTGAGAACCAGCTGCAGCTGCGCGGCAGGCAGGTGCTCGAGAACGTGCGCGAGGACGGCGGCTACGCGGTGGTGATCGCTTCGCGCCCGTACCACAACGACCCGCTGGTCAACCACGGGCTGCCCAAGCTCTTCTCTGAGCGCGGCATCCCCGTGCTGACGCCCGATGCGGTGCCGGGGGTCTGCAACGTCGATCTTTCCAACAGCCGCATCGACATCGTGAACAACTACCATGCGCGCATGCTGTCGTGCGCGGTCATCGTCGCATCGACGCCCGAGCTCGAGCTCGTGCAGATGGGCAGCTTCGGCTGCGGCCACGATGCGTATCTCACCGACGAGATCGCGCGCATGATGGGCGAGATGGGCTCCAAGGTTCCGATGATGATCAAGCTCGATGAGAGCGACGTCGCCGGTCCCATGGGCATTCGCGTGCGTTCGTTTATCGAGTCGGTCAACCGTCGTCGCGCGGAGGAGCGTGCCGAGGGCGCCCGGGTGCACGCGGTCCATCCGCTCGACGACCCGTATAAGGTCAAGTACACCAAGCGCGACCGGCACGACAAGATCGCGCTGGTCCCCAACACCTCCCATGCGTTCTGCAGGCTCATGACCGCGGCGATGCGCAATCAGGGCGTGCGCGCCGAGGCCCTTGATATCGGGCGCGAGGATGCCATCCGCCTGGGCAAACGCTATGTGCACAACGACATCTGCTTCCCCGCGCAAATCGTGATCGGCGAGGCGCTCGCGGCACTCAAGAGCGGTAAGTACGACCCGCACGACGTCGCCGTGGTGACTGGCAAGTATATCGGCGACTGCCGCCTGACGCACTACATGCCCCTGCTGCGCCGCGCGCTCGACGACGCGGGATACGACTATGTCCCGGTGCTCACCAACGACGACGTCGATGCCCACAATGCGCATCCGGGCTTCAAGCTCGGCCTTGGCCCGAGCATCCAGATCGCCTACGGTCTTCCCATGATCGATGCCCTCGAGGCCATGCTTAGGCGCATCCGTCCCTATGAGCTCGAGAAGGGCGCGGCGGACGCTGCGTTCGACCGCGCGCTCGATGAGGTTATCGAGGGCATGGAGCGCTCGGGGCTGAGAGGCCAGGCGACGGGCTTCAAACGCGCGCTTGCGATCATGGACGCCGTTCCGTACGACCGCTCGAACCCGCATCCGACCGTTCTCATCGTGGGCGAGTACCTGCTCAATTTCCATCTCGGCGCCAACCACGAGATCGAGCGCTACCTCGAGGACAACGGGCTCGAGGTCATCGAGGCGCGCATGACCGACGTGATCCGCAAGACCTATTTCTACAAGCATGCGCAGTCGCGCGAGTTCCACGTCGACCTGTCGCTGCCCGAAAAGGCCTGGTACGCCACGGCGGACAACCTGTTCGAGCTCGCGCACGACCGTTGCGACCGCCTGGGCGCGGCGAGCCCGCTCTACGAGCCGCCGACGCGCATGCCCGAGCTCGTGCGCGCGAGCGATAAGATCCTGCACCATACGTTCGATGCGGGCGAGGGCGTGCTGATTCCGGCGGAGATCCTCGAGCACGCCAAGCGCGGCTGCCGCAACTTCGTGATCCTGCAGCCGTTCGGGTGTCTGCCCAACCATGTCGTGGGGCGCGGGCTCATCCATGCGCTCAAGGAGCAGTATCCCACGGCGCAGTTCCTGCCGCTCGACTACGATCCCGACGTGAGCTTCGCCAACGTGGAGAACCGTCTTCAGATGCTCATCATGAACGCCAAGGCGCAGGGGTGCGGTGAGGCGCATGGCGAGACCGCGTAAGGACGCCGATGCGCCCGATGCACGCACCCGTATCATCGAGGCGTTTTGGGAGCTCATCGAGAACAACAGCATCTTCGAGCTGTCGGTTGGCGAGGTGACCCGCGCCGCCCAGTGCAATCGCGGAACGTTTTACTACTATTTTCACGATTTCGATGAACTCGTCGCCATCGCCATAGCCCAGCTGCTGCAGGATAACGAGCTCATCACCGATGCCCTCTGGCATTTTTCGAGCGAGGGCGACCTTTCGGCGTTCGACCGGCGCGACGTCCGCTGCCTGCTGCGGCGCATCGTCATCACCATGAGGGCGGGTGCCGCCGAGCAGGTCGAGCAGGGCATCCATACGATCATCATCGACCGCGTGAGAGAGATCGTCCACCCCGACGGAGAAGAGCTCAAGGCAGATTCGAGCTTTGCGGTGGGCTTTCTGGTCTCGGGCATCATGGGCTTTGTGATGGCGGTCGGCTTTGCCCGGGAGGGCGGCGAGGAGATAGACCTCGAGCAGCTGGGGGACAGCGCGTGCGCGTACCTGAGGGCGGTCGCCATGCAGACGGTTGAAACGGTCGCGCAAGTCGAGGGCGTCGATACATCCGAGCTGCTCGAACGCGTCTCCAAGGAGGCCGATGCCTATCGCGCATCGCGTGCGACGAGTCCCGACGTGGTGAAAGACGTCTAGGGTTTCTCTTGCGGGGCGCCCGTCGCGCATCGCGCGGTGAGTCCCGCGATGCGGTCATAACCTGCATTCATGTGAGCCGGGTTTATAGATATTCCTCCAGCTGTTAACATATACTCCATATGGGTAAAGAGACCAAAGCGCTGCCGCGGGGCGGCGCTTTGCGTTTGAAAAAACTAGCTCGTCTAAGAGGAACTAGCATGTTAGACCGTTTTACCGATCGTGCGCGTAAGGTCATGTCCATGGCCAAGCAAGAAGCGCTCGATCTTCATTCAAATAAGGTGGGCACCGAGCACCTGCTGCTCGCGCTTGCCAAGGAGGACGAGGGCATTGCCGCCGAGGCGCTGCGTTCGCTCGACATCTCCTATGATGACATCATGGATACTCTCAAAGAGGTCCAGACCACGGTTCCCGAGCCCAGTGAGGAGACCGAGGCGGCCAAGCTCGCCTTTACGCCGCTCGTCATTAGCGTGATGGAGCGTTCATTCCGCGTGGCGCGCGAGAACAACCAGACCTACGTGTCGACCGAGCACTTGCTGATCGGCATCGTCGAAGAGGGCAACGGCATGGCCATGGACATCCTCATGCGCCTGGGTGTGTCGTCCGCCTCCATCAAAAAGGCTATCGAGAAACTCACCGCCAAGGACCAGGACAAGAAGCGTCCGCTCGCCGGCGCCGGTGCTGGTCGTCCTGGTGCGGGCCTGCCGTTCTTTAGCGGCTCGGATACCTCTCAGCAAGGGGGGGGTGGCACCGATACGCTTAAGCAGTTCGCGACCAACCTCACGCAGAAGGCGCGCGACGGCGAGCTCGACCCTGTAATTGGTCGCGAAAAGGAAGTCCAGCGTATGATGGAAATTCTTTCGCGCCGCACCAAGAACAACCCGCTCATTCTGGGCGACCCCGGCGTGGGCAAGACGGCCATCGTCGAGGGCCTGGCTCAGCAGATTGCAGCCGGCAACGTGCCCGAGAACCTCATGAACCAGAATATCTGGACGCTCGACCTGCCGGGCCTCGTGGCGGGCGCCAAGTATCGCGGCGAGTTTGAGGAGCGCCTCAAGAACGTGATCCAGGAGGCCACCGAAGCTGACGACGTCATCCTGTTTATTGACGAGATGCACACCATCATCGGTGCCGGCTCTGCCGAGGGCTCCATCGACGCGAGCTCCATGCTCAAGCCCGTTCTCGCACGCGGTGCTTTCCAGATCATCGGTGCCACCACGGCCGAGGAGTTCCGCAAGTACCTCACCAAGGACCCGGCCTTCGAGCGTCGCTTCCAGACCATCGATGTCGAGGAGCCGAGCGTCGAGGACACGGTCAAGATCCTGACCGCGCTCAAGCCGCGCTACGAGGAGCACCACCATGTGCGCTATACGCAGGGTGCTATCGAGGCCGCCGCGAACCTCTCCGACCGCTACATCCAGGATCGCTTCCTGCCCGATAAGGCCATCGACCTCATTGACGAGGCCGGCGCCCGCGCCCGCATCGCCGCCAACCGCGCGCCCGAGCCGGTGCGCGAGGCCGAGCATCGCGTGGAGGAGCTTAAGGCCGCCGCGCAGGAGGCCACCGAGAGCGACGACATGAACAAGGCCGCCGAGATCACCGAGCAGCAAAAGGCTGCCGAGATTGAGCTCGCCGAGGCCAAGGCTGCCTGGACGGCCGAGCTCGACGCCAGCCCGCTCACCATCGATGTCTCCCAGATTGCCGACATCGTGTCCGTGACCTCGGGCGTGCCGGTGTCCTCGCTCACCGAGAGCGAGAGCCGCCGCCTGCTGCAGGCCGAAAGCGTGCTCAAGACGCGCATCATCGGTCAGGACGAGGCCGTCGAGGCCGTTGCCAAGGCCGTGCGCCGCAGCCGCTCGCCGCTCAAGGACCCGCGTCGCCCCGGCGGCAGCTTTATCTTCCTGGGCCCCACCGGCACGGGCAAAACCGAGCTCGCCAAGACGCTCGCCGAGTATCTCTTTGGCAGCAAGGACGCGCTCATCAGCTTCGATATGTCGGAGTTTGGCAGTGAGTTCGAGGTCTCCAAGCTCATCGGTAGCCCCCCGGGCTATGTGGGCCACGACGAGGGCGGCCAGCTCACCAAGGCTGTTCGCCGTCACCCGTACTCGGTCGTGCTGTTCGACGAGATCGAGAAGGCGCACCCCGACATCTTCAATATCCTGCTGCAGGTGCTGGAGGAGGGCCGCCTGACCGATAGCCAGGGCAAGACGGTCGACTTCCGCAATACCGTGATCATCATGACGTCCAACGTGGGTGCCCGCGAGATCGCGCAGGATGCGAGCGTCGGTTTTGGCACCACCGGTGAGCAGGGTCTTACGTCGAGCGAGATCAAGGGTCGTGCGATGGGTGAGCTCAAGCGCCTGTTCCGCCCCGAGTTGCTCAACCGTATCGACGACATTGTGGTGTTCCAGAAGCTCTCGGGCGAGAACCTGACCAAGATCGCTCACCTGCTGGTGGACGACCTGCGTCAGCGCATGATCGCAAACGGCATGAATATCAAGCTCACCGATGCGGCCTATGACAAGATCGTGGCCGAGGGCACCGACCTCACCAACGGCGCGCGTCCGCTGCGCCGTGCTATCCAAAAGCTCATCGAGGATCCGCTGTCCGAGGAACTGCTGGCTGGCGAGTGGGGCGAGGGCGATACCGTCCTGTGCGACGTGGCCGATGGCAAGTTTGTCTTTAGCCACGGCACGGGCGAGATCCCGGCACCGCGTCCGGTGGGCACGCTCGGTGGCGATACCGCCCCGGCGGCACCGCACACCGGCAACACCGCGCCCGTGAGCGGCGGCGTGACCTCGGGCCCCGGCGGCATGATGCAAGCCGGTTCCGGCGCGCTGTAGGGCGTGGCGACAATTTGATACGCGCAATCGAGGCGCTCCGGAAAGGGCGCCTCGATTTGTAGAGCTGCGGAAGTTGTGACCGTTACGCTATACGGTCCACCGTTAGCCGATGATGCGAGGGCGCTCGGCGTTTTCGACTGGTTTATGCACGCAAAGTCTGGGAATATACAAGTCGCATGTCTTACTGTCTAACCAGTTGCGCCAAGGAGGCACCATGGACTACAAGATTACCGGCTACGAGCCCGCCCAGCTGTTCCATTTCTTTGAGGAGGTCAGCGCGATCCCCCGTGGGTCTGGCAACGAGAAGGGCATCAGCGATTTCCTGGTCGCGTTTGCCAAGGAGCGCGGTCTCGATGTGTATCAGGACGAGGTCTACAACGTCATCATTCGCAAGCCCGCATCTGCCGGCGCCGAGAATGCCCCGACCGTGATGCTGCAGGGTCACATCGACATGGTGTGCGACAAGCTGGGCTCCGTTGAGCACGACTTTACGACTGATGGTATCGACCTGGTCGTCAAGGACGGCGTCCTCACCGCTAACGGTACTACGCTGGGCGCTGACAACGGCATCGCCGTCGCGCTTATGCTTACTGTGCTCAACGACGATTCGATTGCCCATCCGGCCCTCGAGTGCGTATTCACCACCGACGAGGAGACTGGCCTGGTCGGCGCCGAGACGCTCGACAAGTCCCAGATTAGCGCCCGCACCATGATTAACCTTGACTCCGAGGAAGAGGGCGTTGCCACCGTCAGCTGCGCCGGCGGCGTCGTCGTTACCTACACCTGCCCGATCGCGCGCGAGCACAAGACCGGTAGCACCCTCACGCTCGAGATTTCTGGCCTGTTGGGCGGTCACTCCGGCGCCGACATCCACCTGGAGCGCGGCAACGGCAACCTCATCATGGCCCGCATCATCGACCGCCTGATGGTCGCCGGCGAGCCCGCCATCGTTAGCTTTAACGGCGGCACCAAGGACAACGCCATCAACCGTGAGTGCAAAGCTGTTCTGGTCTACGCCGACCACGCTGCCGCCGAGGCCGCGGCCCAGATCGCAAAGGGCATCATCGCCGACGTCACTGCCGAGCTCGAGGTCTTCGACCCCGGCTTTACCTGCACCGTCGAGATTGCCGACGACGCCGAGGTCGAGGCCATGGACCAGAAGTCCGCGCTTGCCCTCATCCGCGCCCTGCGTCTTGCCCCTAACGGCGTGATTCGCCGCAACGTCGCCACCGACGGCTCCGTCGAGGTTTCCTCCAACATCGGTGTGGTTGCCACCTCTGACGACGAGGTCAAGATCATGCTGTCCCCGCGTTCCTCGATCACCTCGCTGCAGAACGAGTTCAAGGATCGTCTGCAGACGCTGGCCGATGTCCTGGGCTTCGACGCCAAGTTTGAGTTCGAGTATCCCGGCTGGAGCTATGCCGAGCATTCGCCGGTCCGCGACGTCTTCGTCGAGAGCTATCGCGAGCTCTTTGGCTCCGAGCTGCGCATCGAGTCCATTCACGCCGGCCTTGAGTGCGGCCTGTTTGCCGAGGCCCTGCACGGTCTGGACGCCATCGCCGTGGGTCCGACGCTCTCCGATGTTCACACCCCGGACGAGAGCATGGAGCTCGCTTCTGCCGAGCGCTTCTACGAGCTGCTCATCGATGTCCTCAAGCGCCTCGCTGCGTAAAGGTCGCCTTAGTTAAGCCGCTCTAAAACGGCTGGCTATGAAAACGGCCGCTTGGCGTAATGCCGGGCGGCCGTTATTCGTTACAGTGCGAGAATCCCCAGATGCTCAAGCAAGATCTTAAGCCCGATGAGGATGAGCACGACGCCACCCACGATGGTGGCGGGTTTTTCGTAGCGCGCGCCAAAGGTGTGGCCGATCGCTACGCCGGCGACGGAGAAGATAAACGTCGTGATTCCGATAAGCGATACAGCGGGAACGATGTCGACCGAGAGCGCCGCAAACGAGATACCCACGGCGAGCGCGTCAATCGAGGTGGCGATGGCAAGGATTAGGTACTCGCCCAGGTCGATCTTTTCGGCATCCTTGCCGTCGCCTTCGTCCTCGTCCTCGGTAAAGGCCCCCCACAGCATTTTGCCGCCGATGAAGGCCAAAAGGATAAAGGCGATCCAATGGTCGATGGGTCCGATGATGCCCATGAATTGACTGCCGAGCGCCCATCCGATTACGGGCATGCCGGCCTGAAAGCCGCCAAAAAACAGACCGAGCACCACGGCGACTTTAAGGTTGATCTTCTTCATGCCAAGGCCCTTGCAGATGGAAACGGCAAAGGCGTCCATCGAAAGGCCAACGGCGACCAACACGAGCTCTGCGAGTCCCATAGTCTGGCTCCCTCTCTGCGGGCGAACCCGATTACACGACTACTCCCTTATTTATATGAAACCCGATGCTACCACATGGGCAGTCAAAAGATCCCATCCCAAATGAGCCACCTAAGCTGTGTTCGCTCATTCTGTAAGCATCGGATTTTGCGGGCGTCACAGGGGCAAACCGTGAGAAACTTATTGGCGTTTATGGAGCGTATACGATGGGAGCGATGCCTTGGATAAGAACGAGCTGCAAAAGCGTATGGAACAGGCCATTCGCCTGACGGCACCTGGTCAGCCGATCCGCACCGCCCTCGACATGATCATTGCCGGTCACCTGGGTGCCCTTATCTGCGTCGGCGACACTGAAAACGTGCTCGCTGCCGGTAACGACGGCTTCCCGCTCAACATTTCGTTTACCTCGAACCGCCTGTTCGAGCTTTCCAAGATGGACGGCGCCATCGTTATCGATGGCGACCTCACCCAGATCCTGCGCGCCAACTTCCACCTCAATCCCGATCCCTCGCTCGCCACGAGTGAGACGGGCATGCGTCACCGTACTGCCGCTCGCATGTCGGTGCTCACCGACGCCATCGTGATCTCGGTTTCGGCTCGTCGCGCCGTCGTTAACGTGTACGTCCACGGCAAGAGTTACGAGATCCAGCCCGTCACCACCATCATGAGCTCGGTCAACCAGCTCGTCGCCACGCTCCAGACTACCCGTCAGTCGCTCGACCGCTCCCTGCTGCGCCTGACGGCCCTCGAGCTCGACGACTACGTCACGCTCGCCGACATTACCGGTATTTTCTCGAGCTTCGAGATCATGCAGCAGGCAAAGACCGAGCTTAAGGATTGCATTGTCAAGCTGGGCAACCAGGGCAAGCTCGTGCAGATGCAGCTCGAGCAGCTCGCGGGCTCCAGCATGGATACCGAATACGACTTGATGATCCGCGACTACGCAAGCGATTCCTCTGAGGCCAACGCCGAGAAGATCCGCGCCGAGCTGAGCCGCATGACGCCTAAGGACCTGTCCGACCCGCAGCACGTGGCGGCAGTTCTGGGCTATGACGACCTGGACGAGGACTCCGTCATGACGCCGCTGGGCCTGCGCACGCTTTCGCGTGTGTCCGTCGTGCGCGACGGCGTGGCCGAGAAGATCGTCGACGAGTACGGCTCACTGCAGGAGCTCATGGACGACATCAGCGAGGATCCGGAGCGCCTGGGCGACTTTGGCGTTAACAACCCTGCCATTCTTGCGGACTCCCTGTACCGCATGAAGGGCACCAAACAGGGGAACGCATAATGGCGCCCGTATGCGCCGTGGTCGTTGCCGGTGGCAGCGGCCAGCGCTTTGGTAACCCCGGTGGCAAGCAGCTCGTTAACGTGGCGGGCCGTCCGCTCATGAGCTGGTCCATCCGCGCGTTCGATCGGAGCGATAAGGTCGGCCACATCGTCGTGGTTTGCCCTGCCGAGCGTCGTGCCGAGATGCGCCGCCTGGCCATCGACCCGTTTGACTATGACACGCCCATCAGCTTTGCCGATGCCGGCGCGACCCGCCAGGATTCCACCCGCGCCGGCGTGCACGCGGTGCCGGCGGGCTTTGAATACGTCGCCATTCACGATGGTGCTCGTCCGCTCATTACGACCGAGGCCATCGACCACGCGATCGACGTGCTTGTGGGCGACCGCGCCCTCGACGGTGTCGTGTGCGGTCAGCCCGCGATCGACACGCTCAAGATCGTCGATGGCGACAACATCGTCGAGACGCCGCCGCGTGAGCTCTACTGGGCTGCGCAGACGCCGCAGATCTTTAGCGTCGATGCTATGAAGCGCGCCCACGCTGCAGCCATTGCCGAGGGCTTTGTCGGCACCGATGATTCGTCGCTGGTCGAGCGCATGGGCGGGCGCGTCCGCTGTGTCCAGAGCCCGCGCGATAACCTTAAGGTGACGGTGCCCGAGGACCTGCGTCCCGTAACCGCGATTCTGCTTGGCCGCATGGCCGAGGGAGAGGACCTTCCCCATGTTCAGTAACCTGCGCATTGGCCATGGCTACGACGTTCACCGTCTGGTGGAGGGGCGTCGATGTATCATCGGCGGTGTCGACATTCCCTACGAGCGCGGCCTGCTGGGCCACTCGGATGCCGATGTGCTCGCGCACGCCTTGGCCGACGCTATTCTGGGCGCCTGCCGCGGGGGAGACATCGGCAAGCTATTCCCCGATACCGACCCCGCCTATGAGGGTGCCGATTCGATGGTGCTGCTCGCTCGCGTGATGGACTATGCGCGCGAGCTGGGCTTTGAGTTTGTCGATGCCGATTGCACCATTGCCTGTCAGCAACCCAAGATCACCCCGCACCGCGATGCCATGCGCGCCAACCTTGCCCATGCCCTGGGCGTTGACGTCGAAAACGTGGGCGTCGCCGCCACTACGACCGAAAAGCTCGGTTGGGAAGGCCAGGGCGAGGGAATCGGCGCCTGGGCCGTCTGCCTGCTACAGAAAACCGTTAAGGAGTAACGAATGCGTATCTACAACAGCGCTACCCATAAAAAGGAAGAGTTCCAGCCCATCGAGTCCGGCAAGGTCCGCATGTACGTGTGCGGCCCCACGGTCTACGACAACATCCACATCGGCAACGCCCGTACGTTCATCAGCTTTGACGTGATTCGCCGCTGGCTCATCGCGAGCGGTTACGAGGTCACGTTCGCCCAGAACCTCACCGATGTCGACGACAAGATCATCAAGCGCGCCAACGAGCAGGGCCGTACGGCCGCCGAGGTCGCGACGGAGTTCTCGGACAAGTTCATCGGCGTCATGCGCGCCGCCAACGTGCTCGATCCCGATGTGCGCCCCCGCGCCACCAAGGAGATCGGCCCCATGATCGCCATGATCAAGACGCTTATCGAGCAGGGCCACGCTTACGCAGCCGATAACGGCGACGTGTACTTTGCCGTGCGCAGCGATCCCAACTATGGTCAGGTCTCGGGCCGCAACATCGACGACCTTATGGTTGGCGCGCGCATCGAGGAGAACGAGGACAAGAACGACCCGCTCGACTTTGCCCTGTGGAAGGCCGCCAAGCCCGGCGAGCCCAGCTGGCCGAGCCCCTGGGGCGAGGGCCGTCCCGGTTGGCACACCGAGTGCGCCGCCATGGTGCATCGCTACCTGGGCACTCCGATCGACATCCACGGCGGCGGCTCCGACCTTGCCTTCCCGCATCACGAGAACGAGTGCGCCCAGGCCACCTGCGCCTGGCACCAGGGCTTCTCCAACACCTGGATGCACACGGGCATGCTGCTGGTAGACGGCGAGAAGATGTCCAAGTCGCTCGGCAACTTCTTTACGCTGGCCGAGGTCCTCGAGCAGCACTCCGCTGCCGCCCTGCGCCTGCTGATGCTGCAGACGAGCTATCGCTCGCCGCTCGACTTTTCTTGGGAGCGCCTGGAGGGTGCCGAGAACTCGCTCACGCGTATCGCCGGTACGGTCGAGAACCTGCGTTGGGCCGCGAACCACGCGACGGCCGATGCCGACGAAGCGGCTGCCGAGGCGTTTGCCGCCAAGGCCGCCGAGACCCGCACCACCTTTAAGGAGTGCATGGATGACGACTTTAACACCGCCGGTGCCATGGGTGCTGTCTTTGGCTTTGTGACCGAGTGCAACCAGTACCTGGAGCAGGCGGGCGATGCTGCCGACAAGGCCGCTGCCCTGGCCGCCGCCGGTACGCTGGTCGAGCTGCTCGATACGTTTGGCGTCGAGCTTCCCGAGCCCAAGGTCGAGCTGCCGCTGGGCCTGCTGGGCGTTGCCGCCGGCCTGGTCGCCTACACGGGCGACGACGTGGACGAGGCTGCTGCCAAGATTCTCGAGGCCCGCGCCGAGGCCCGTGCCGCCAAGAACTGGGATCTGGCCGACGCCATCCGCGACCAGCTCAAGGACCTGGGCCTCACCATTGAGGATACGGCCGCGGGTACCCGTATCAAATCTCTCTAATCCCCGCGGGTTTCCCAAGCGCCCGACCGCCCGAGCCACGGCACCTTGCCTTTCAATCGTCGGGCATGACCTCAAGGTCTATGCCCTCCTCTTTCAAGGCAATCTGCCGCACCTCGGGCGGTCGGTCTATTTGTTTCGTTTGATAGTAGTATTTAGGAGGTCGCTTTATGGCCGACAATCGCAAACGTGCACCGCGTGGAGGCAAGCAGGCTGCTTCTGGCTCGCGTCCGATTCGCCGCAACGACCGCGCTGCCGCTCCCAAGGGCCAGCGCGATCGCACCCAGGCCGCACGTCCGCAGCGCGATCGCAACCGCGACGCTGTCCAGGCTCCCAAGGGTGAGTTTATCGAAGGCCGTCGTGCTGCCGCCGAGGCGCTACGCACTGGTTTTCCCATCAAGTGCGCGCTCATTGCCGAGGGCGGGGAGCGCGATGCCGCCTTGTCGCGCCTGGTCGACGACCTCAACGCCGCTGGTGTCCGCATTAAGTATGTGCCGCGTGCGCAGCTTGACGCACTGTCGAGCCATGGCGCTCACCAGGGCATCGCGCTCGAGGTTGGCAACTTCCCCTATGCCGATGCCGCCGAAATCCTCGACCGCGCGGGTGACGGCCCGGCACTTGTCGTGGTGCTCGACCACGTGACCGACGACGGTAACTTTGGCGCCATTGTGCGCTCCGCCGAGGTTGTGGGCGCGGCCGGCGTCATCATTGCCAATAAGCGTGCCGCCGGCGTGACCGTGGGCAGCTACAAGACCTCAGCCGGTGCCGTCATGCACCTGCCTATCGCGCAGGTGCCCAACATCGCCCGTGCGCTCGATGACCTCAAGGCCGCTGGCTTTTGGGTGGGCGGTGCCTCCGAGCACGCCGAGGGCAGTTGCTGGGATGCTCCCTTCGAGGGTCGCGTGGCGCTCGTCATGGGCTCCGAGGGCGACGGCATCTCGCGCCTGGTGCTCGAGAAATGCGACTTTTTGACCAAGCTTCCCCAGCGCGGCATGACCGAGAGCCTCAATGTTGCCCAGGCGACCACGGCGCTGTGCTTTGAGTGGCTGCGCCGCAATGCCGGCGAGCTCATGGGGGAGGAGTAGCGCATGTCCAAGAAGAACCGCGCCAAGTCCAAGGCCAAGCGCTTTGGCGAGGGCTCGGCCAAGCCGATTGTTTCGGCCGCGACCTACGGCGTGGGCGGCAATGCGTTTGCGCAGGCTATCGCCGATCCGGTCTCGACGGTGCACTCCAATAAGCCCGAGCTGTTGGTGGTCGACGGCTACAACGTGATCCACTGCACGCCGCGCTACGAAAAGCTCGTGTACGACCATTCCGACGATCCGTATTCCAGCGACGTTCACGATATGGCGCGCACCGCCCTCATCAACGACGTCGCCGCCTTTGCCCAGGGCCGCTACGAGGCCGTGATCGTGTTCGACGGCGCGGGCAATATCTCCAACGAGCGCCCTAACCTGCCGGCCCGCGGCGTGCGCATCGAGTTTTCGCCGACGGGCGTCTCTGCCGATACCGTGGTGCAGAAGCTCTGCATCGAGGCACGCGAGGAAGGCCGCGCGTGCTCCGTGGTATCGAGCGACGGCACAATTCAAGCCGTCGTCATGGGCAAGGGCGTTACGCGCATCTCGAGCCGTATGCTGGTGGACGAGATCAAACAGATCGATAACGACGTTCACGAGGCAGAGGAAGCTCCGCAGATCAAGATGACTCTGGGCAGTCGCCTGAGCCCCGATGCCCTGGCCAAGCTCAAGGCCCTTCGCGGGAGGTAGGGGAGCTGGCGGGGCGATGCTGTCTCGCTAACTCCATTCAGCGATGTCGATCATTCTTTCGAGGCGCCATGTTAGCGCCTCTTTTAGATAAGGTAGTCTCGCTGTAAGAGCGTCGTTTTTGGATAGGATTTCGATTGCCTCGTCAACGAAACCCTCGAGCTTGTCGTCGTCAAACCAGCTCATATCCTCAACAAGCAGCATTTGTTTCGCGGGGCTTGAATAAAACTGCGCGCTGGTAAAACTGCGCTCTCCTGCCTTAAGCTCCTCTAGAGAAACGTTGCACCAGAGCGATGAGCCCGAATCGAAGATGGGGGCAGGTCTGCAGGCTAGCGTGTTGACGTTTCGCACAAGGCCAAAGTTACGCCAATGACGGTCATAGTTGGCGATGATGTCGTCGCACACGATCATGCGGCCAAGGGCATCCTTGACGCCTGTCACCCCGAGCTCCTCGCAGCTTGCTACGTATTGCTCGTAGTCGGTTAGCCGTTCATCTGCGTTTGCGTGCTGGTTTACATAGAACGCAGGGACATATTCTTCTTCGTCAGTTAAGAAGACATTGCATGTGCTCAAGGCGGTAGTACCCACGCCTTCGAGCGAATAGGGTACATAATCGCAAGCGTTTAGGATGCGACGGTGAAGCGCGGTCGCCACCAGCTCGTTATAAGGTTCCTGGTTCAGGTGCGCTCCTGCCTTATGCAGGATTCGACGCCCGCCCTCGCACGTCCAGTACTTTTGAAGATTGCCGTCCGAGGTGTTGTCGGGCTTTGCGGCAGCTGCCTTGCCCGCTGGGGCGAAGGGTGCGATGGACAGAGAGACGTCGTCAAAAGTGTTATTGAAGAAGTTAATATCTTCCCACGCGAGACCGGAGCCTTGGGGCCTAATCCAATACTGGTCGGATAAGGAGAGGCCGAGATTTCGCTGGACGAGTTCATCGGGAACATCGACTGCGGCTTCTGCCAACAGGGATGCAAGCCCAATGCGTGCGAGCGGGATACCGCGGCCGCGCCACCAGATGCGGAAGGAGTCGAGCGATATGGGGCTATTAGGGCCAAATACTCCAATAGGGGCGTGGGCGTAATCGATGTCGGCACCGATGTGGGTAAAGTCTTTTCGCGATGTGCTGTAGACCAGCTGAGCGACTTCGTGTGTGCGATTCATGAGGGTGAATGCGATCTCGCTCTTACCGTGGCCGCGGCGGGGACGTCCCCCCGTTTTGGTCACGGAACGGAGCCGCGTGTCGACGCTGCCTTTGTCGATGAGCCATACACCAGAAGCCTTGCGGGCCTCAAGTGCTCCGTTTTTTATGAGCTCCTGCACCCTGCGCGGGGTGATGCCAAGTAGCTCTGCAGCTTCCTTCGTGGTCAACATCGCGAAACCCTTCGCCAGAACGAATAGTTTTATCTATTCCATTGTAATTAAAACTATTCGTTCTGACGAATAGTTTTAAGATGTGGTCGGTCAAAGGGTCTGTTGCGCCTCGTCCGCAATTCCTTTATTCTTATCTGGCTTCGCGCGAAAGCGCCAAGTGTGCCAGTGTGGCGCAACGGTAGCGCAACTGATTTGTAATCAGTGGGTTGCAGGTTCGATTCCTGTCACTGGCTCCATGAGAGTTTCGGGCTCTGTCTCTATATGGGACAGAGCCCGTTTCTATTTAGGTGGCGCGCCATCAGGTTAGCGCCCATCCCGTTTTTGGTTTGTCTCGTCCTCCAGTTTGTCTAAATCTGTAACACCAAGACCGATATTTGGCATCTAACTGTTACAGATTGAGATGAAACTTAGGGTGTTTTAGGAATATCTTGATCTGTAACATGTAGAAGCGGAATAGGCCTCTTGCTGTTACAGATCGAGACAAGGGCGGGTGCGGACCTGGATGTTCTGCTCGAGCGTGGATTTCTGGACACGCGAGCGAAGAAAATCTTCCGACCGGAGAACGAGCGTGGATAATTAACTTGGATAGGGAGCTAAGGTAAACACCGATTGTCTATCGAAGGCTTTAGAAACGACGACCCCGATTTCATTGTGGAATCGGGGTCGTTTGTGCCTGAGGAATCCGAATGGATTAATCGAGCTCCTAAGGGACTTCTTGGGTTCTTGCTAATGGTCTGCCGAGGATGTCCCCAATGCAAGCAGCGGGCATCTACTCAATATAGTTGGGATTCTTCTTGATGATCACGCGTGCAGCGATGAACGAGACGACGATGGCGATGACGGCGACAACGCACGCCAGTACGAAGTTGCCCATGGATCCATCGGGAGCGATAAAGATCAGCGCAGAAAGAAGACCGGGGCATGCTCCCGCAACATACTCCTTCAGGACGAAGATACCTGCAGGGAGTCCCGCGCAGAGGGCGCCGATTGCCGTGCCGACAAGCAGGCGGGGACGCTCGATGAGGCAGCCATAAAATGCGGGCTCAGTTACGCCACAGAGTGCGGTGACGGCAACCGTGGTGACCATACCTCTCTTCTCCTTGTTGCCTTTCATTGCAGTTGCCAAGGCGAGACTCGTGCCGCCAATGCAGAGGTTTGAGATGAAGCCAAAGATGATGGGCGCCCAGCCGAGCTGCGCCAAGCTCGTAACTTCGATCGCGATGTAGGCCTTATCAAGACCGAGCATGACAAAATAGGGGTTAAGGGCTGCAAGGATTGGAGTAGCGATAAATGCCACGTTATCCATGAGCCACGTGGCGGCATCACTCAGCGCGTAGCCCATCATGCTGCCGGCGGGGCCGAGGATAATCAGCTCAACAGGCACGACGATGAACATGGTGAGCAGCGGCTTCAAGAACAGTTTGGTAATGTCGGGGATGATTTTCTGAAGACCGCGATCAACAAAGTACATGAACACAACGCCCAGTACGATTGGCACCACCGTGCTCGAGTAGTCATTCGTCGGGATGGGGATGCCAAGAAAGTCGAGACCCTCAGCACCGCTAATAGACGAGCTAATCATGATTGCGCCCAGCAGTGCGCCCATGATAGGCTGCATCTTCATGACGGCGGCGAGCTGATAGCCGAGGTAAACGGGCAGGAAGCTAAATGAGGCGCTGAAGATCGCCAGCAGAACCTGGGCGGTTCCGCTATCGGTGCTCAATCCACAATAATTGACCAGGAGATTCTTGATCGAAAGAATGAGTCCGCCAACGATGAGCGCCGGGACGATGGGCATGAATACCTGTGCAGAGACGTTCCCGAATTTCTCAATCAAGCCCATGGCGGTGTTACCGCTTTTAATGCCTTCTGCAAGGTCTTTGGCGGTTTGGGCATCGTCGGCAACCGTGCCACCGCCGACTTCGATTCCCGCGAAGTCGAGGAAGTCGTTGTAAGCCTCGGTGACGTTGGGGCCGATGATCACCTGAAGCTGGCCACCGCTGACTACTGCCCCGAGCGCCTGGTCGGCCGATTTGGCGAGCTGGAGATCGATGATCGAGGTGTCTCGTGCGTCGATGCGAAGGCGCGTCGCACAATGAGTTACCGATGTAATGTTCTCTTTGCCGCCAACAGCCTTTAGGACTGTTTCGGACATTGCCTGATATTTCATCTCTTTCTCCTAACCTTCCTGCTCCTGATACTTCGAGATAAGGTCTCGGTACCAATACCAGCTCTTTTTGGGGGTGCGCTCCAGATTGTTCTCGAAGTCGATATGGACAAGTCCGTATCGTTTTTCGTAGCCGTTGATCCAGCTATACAGATCCATCGTCGACCAGAGGTAGTAGCCCTCAACGCGCGCGCCGTCGCGCTTAGCCCTCATCATGTGCTCGATGAACTGGCCCAGAAGCTCGATGCGGTCATCATCGTGGATCATTCCGTCTGCGTCTGGTTGCTCATAGGCGCCATGTCCGTTTTCCGTAATAAAGATGCGGGGCGCGTCATAGCGCTCGTGGACATCCATGATGGTTGAATACATGCAACTTGGGAGTATTTCGCGGCCCCATTTATTGCGGGGAACATTGCTGTCGCGGGCGCTTTCAAACAAGGGCGCAATGCATTTTCCTTCGACCTTTTTGCTCGAACCGCCCTTATTGTTCGCCGAAACGGCAAGCTCTCCACCGTGCCAGTCGGTTACATACTCTCGGCAATACACGTTGAGTCCAATAAAATCGACTTTACCGTCGCTGAATTCTTCTACGTCATTTGGGGATCGATAGAGCGAGACGCCAAGTTTTTCAAGGATTTCGTCCATTTCTGGCGGCAGTTGACCCTGAAGCGCTGGTGCCAGAATCATGCGATTGGCGAAAAAGTCTGCGTATCGAAATACGTCATCGGGGTGCTCGGTTGCCGGGTCGAGTTCGACAACGCCGCCATCGTGGACGGCGCCGATGATGCCGTCGTAGCCCATTTGACGATATGCTCGGACTGCGAGTGCGCTTGCGCGCATCAGGTTGTACTGAAACTGCATGTACGACTGAACATCGAGCGATCGATTGGGGGGATAGTTGCCCAACATGTTTACGCAGTAGCTGTAGAAATGCGGCTCGTTAACGGTAGCCCAGATTTTGACGCGGTCTCCAAAGCGCTCAAAGCAAATCTTGGCGTATTTGCAGAACCACTCTGCCATGTCGTTGTTCAGCCATCCGCCTTTGCAAGCAAGCGTGAATGGCAGATCGTAATGGAACAGCGTAACGTTGGGCTCTATGCCATTTTCGAGGCAGCAATCAATGACCCGATTATAAAAATCGATACCCTCTTCATTCACTTTGCCGATACCGGTGGGGATGATTCGACTCCATGAAAGAGAGAAGCGATAGGTGTTTTGTCCGCCTTCTTTCATCATGCGGATATCTTCTTCATAGCGATGGTAGAAGTCGCAAGATACATCACCGTCAACATGGTTGATGTTCTTATTGCTTGTGTGGCTAAAGAAATCCCACTCACCAAGGCCTTTGCCGTCTTCGTTCCAGGCACCCTCGCACTGATAAGACGCCGTGGCGGAACCCCAGAGAAACGGCATGTTGTTCACGTTGCCCATGAATCCCCTTTCCATCATTCAACACGGTGGATACGTGTGGCGGAATTATGATTAAGATGACGTCAACTGATTTGAATCATAGGAGAACGACCAAAGCTGTTTGATTCAATAAATGAATCATGATTTCGAGGAGAGCGGAAAGAGGGATCACGTGAATATCAATGACTTCGATGTGCTCAATCGCATTAGCTCCATCATCAACAGCGAGTTTGGGTCAAACGATGCCGCCATCGCTCGATATCTCATCGCTCACATTAGGCGTTCGAGCGAAATCAATGTTGCCGCAATAACCCGCGATGCATTCGTGACCCGTTCCGCTGTTCGTCGTTTCTGCAATCGATTGGGCTACCAGTCTCTTAGCGATTTGAAAGAATCATTTACTCAGTCAGTCTTTCCAAGCGACTTAAGCCATCGAGAGGAGGAATTTGGCTACGAGGAGTACAGGGCAGAGCTCGACGTTCGCATGATCGAGATGTTCGCTGAGGTTGAAAGCGGCGTGTCCGATATCGCTATTAAGCATCTTGTCGACGAAATTGATGGCCATAAAAACGTTGAAATCTGGTGCACCAATAATGTGAGCGCCAATCTCGTACGATTTCAGCAGGAAATGTTTTATGCGGGCAAGATAGTTCGCATAGTTGCTGGGGCTAACGTCGCGGAATTGAAAAACATGGGAGACGCTTCGCAGTCATTGATAATTCTCGTATCGGTCTCCGGGCTATTTGCGTCACAGGCGCGTGAGTATCTTGATTGCCGTTCGGGCAGGAAGATTCTAATTACTGCGTTTAGCAACGATGACAAATCGAGGTCTTTTGACCGTGTATATCGTCTTGGTAATGCGGGAAACGGAATTGACCGACTCGGCGTTTATTCGAAATACGCCATGACTTATTTTTTCGACTTGCTATCGTCGTGTTACTTGAGTCGCTACCCCTGCACCAAGGGGGAGCCGCTCTATGGGTCTACTTTGGCCTGGCCCGAGTAGTTGCGGCTTTACAGTTCTCTCGCCTGGAGAATGAACGTGGATAATCTGCCACTTTGGCCTTAGAGCCGCGCTAAAAGTGGGAGATAATCCACGCTCGATCGTGGCGTGGAAGCCCGATCTCGACCTATATATAGGTGCAAATAAGCCGTTATCGAAGTTCGATCCTGAAGGTGTACTCCACTACACCAAAGTGTTACCTCGGGAAACGTCACCTCAGTATCCAAAACCACCGTCCTTCATATCCAAACTCAACAAAACCGCAGGTCACAGCTATATAGATACGCCCGGCACCGTGTATTTAGAGGTTTTCGTTGACAGCCCCCAAGGTTGCATCGTATTATCTTTTTCGTTCGCGGGGGCGGCGGTCCAAAAGACCAAAGAACCTGCGGATACTTGAACGATTGGGAGTTTGCCCGAGTGGTTAATGGGGACGGGCTGTAAACCCGTTGGCTCTGCCTACATAGGTTCGAATCCTATAGCTCCCACCCGTCAAGTGCCTGTATAGCTCAGTCGGTAGAGCACTTCGTTGGTAACGAAGAGGTCACCAGTTCAAGTCTGGTTGCAGGCTCCATCCGGCGGTGTAGCTCAGTTGGTTAGAGCACACGGTTCATACCCGTGGCGTCACTGGTTCGAATCCAGTCACCGCTACCATAGGTAACACGGTGGCTTCTCAATAGTATGTTGAGAGGCCACTATGGTATAAAGGCAAAGTCCCGTCCGGGGACGACCTGTTTAGAGGAGGGCTTTATGGCCAAAGAGAAGTTTGAGCGCACTAAGCCGCATGTTAACATCGGCACCATTGGTCACGTCGACCACGGCAAGACCACGCTGACCGCCGCCATCACCAAGGTTCTCTCCGAGACCGAGGGCTGCAAGGCTGACTTCACTGCGTTCGAGAACATCGACAAGGCTCCCGAGGAGCGCGAGCGCGGCATCACGATCTCCGTCTCCCACGTTGAGTACGAGACCGCTGCCCGTCACTACGCTCACGTTGACTGCCCGGGCCACGCTGACTACGTCAAGAACATGATCTCTGGTGCTGCTCAGATGGACGGCGCTATCCTGGTCATCGCCGCTACCGACGGCCCCATGGCTCAGACCCGTGAGCACATCCTGCTCGCCCGTCAGGTCGGCGTTCCCTACATCGTCGTCTTCCTGAACAAGTGCGACATGGTCGACGATGACGAGCTCATCGACCTCGTCGAGATGGAGACCCGTGAGCTCCTCTCCGAGTACGATTTCCCCGGCGACGACATCCCCGTCATCCGTGGTTCCGCTCTGGGCGCTCTCGAGGGCGACGCCAAGTGGATGGACGCTATCCGCGAGCTCATGAAGGCCGTCGACGAGTACATCCCGACGCCTGCTCGTAACAACGACCTCCCGTTCCTGATGGCCGTTGAGGACGTTATGACCATCTCCGGCCGTGGTACCGTTGCTACCGGCCGTGTCGAGCGCGGTGAGCTCAAGCTCAACGAGCCCGTCGAAATCGTCGGCATCAAGGATACCCAGAACACCGTCGTTACCGGTATCGAGATGTTCCGTAAGTCCATGGACTTCTGCGAGGCTGGCGACAACGTCGGTCTGCTGCTCCGCGGCATCAAGCGCGAGGACATCGAGCGCGGCCAGGTTCTCTGCAAGCCCGGTTCGGTTACCCCGCACACCAAGTTCACCGGTGAGATCTACGTTCTGACCAAGGAGGAGGGCGGTCGTCACACCCCGTTCTTCGATGGTTATCGTCCTCAGTTCTACTTCCGTACCACCGACGTTACCGGTACGGTCAAGCTCCCCGAGGGCACCGAGATGGCTATGCCTGGTGACCACATCACCATCGAGGGCGACCTCATCCACCCGATCGCCATGGAGGAGGGCCTGCGTTTCGCTATCCGCGAGGGTGGCCACACCGTCGGTTCGGGCATCGTCTCCACGATCATTGAGTAAATTAGCTCTTTGATATAGCTGACTTAGAGAACCCGGCACTTATATGGGTGCCGGGTTCTTTTCTGCAATGGATATTGAGCCGTTGCTGGTGTCGAGAGGATCGATAATGTTCCTGGATGCACCGTCGATTAGCTCTCGATGGCTTCATTGATGTGTTCCAAATATGAATGGATCCACCGAGAACCAATTGACTCGAGGTTTTCATTGACAGCACTTACGTGGAGCTGATAAAGTAACAACTCGTGCCCGTACGGGGCGGAAATGAAAGGTTCAGGATACATGCGTACTCTAGTTACTCTTGCGTGCACTGAGTGCAAGCGCCGCAACTATACGACCACCAAGAACAAGTCGACCATGCCTGATCGTATGGAGATCAAGAAGTATTGCCCCTGGTGCCGTCACCACACGCTGCACAAAGAGACTCGCTAGTCTCTAGTCACATACGCCAGTAGTTCAATTGGTAGAGCATCGGTCTCCAAAACCGAGTGTTGAGGGTTCGAGTCCTTCCTGGCGTGCCAGTCATTATTCCGTAAGCTCCCACTTGGGGGCTTACGGTTTACTCATGTATAAGCGCATTGCGCGGAGGTAACCCAAATGGCCAACAAGAAGAACAAGAAGAAGGCTCAGCAGCCGGCACCTGCCAACAGCGCTGCCGCCAACTCCAAGGTTGAGGCCAAGAAGGCCGTTGCCAAGAAGAACGAGAAGGCTGCGAAGTCCAAGAAGAACGAGAAGCCTGGTTTCTTCGCCCGCACCAAGAAGTATTTCGCTTCGGTCAAGTCCGAGATGAAGCGTGTCACGTGGCCCGATAAGAAGGAGCTCGTGAACTACTCGGTCGTCGTCTGCGCTTCTCTGGTCGTCGTCGGCGTCGTCATCGCTCTGCTCGATGCTGGCTTTGGCGAGGCTCTTGCTCTGTTCTCTGGATTGAGGAGCTAAACCATGTCTAAGCGTTGGTACGTCGTTCACACTTACTCCGGATACGAGAACCGCGTAAAGTCCGATCTCGAGCATCGTATCGAGACCATGGGCATGCAGGACCGTATCTTTGATATCGAGATTCCTATGGAGCGCGTCACCGAGATTAAAGAGGGTGGCAAGCGCGAGACCAAGGATTCCAAGATCTTCCCGGGTTATGTCTTGGTCCGCATGGAGATGGATGACGATGCTTGGACGTGTGTCCGCAACACGCCCGGCGTCACCGGTTTCCTGGGCGGCAACGGTAAGCCCGCACCGCTTTCCCGCGATGAGTACAATAAGATGACTCGTCGTCCCGGTAAGGGCGATTCGCCCAAGCGCACCTCGGTTGATATTCAGGTCGGCACGTCCGTCCGCGTCACCGATGGCCCGCTTACCGACTTTGATGGCAAGGTCTCCGAGGTTAACACCGAGGCTGGCAAGCTCAAGGTCACGCTGATGATCTTTGGCCGCGAGACGCCGGTCGAGCTCGACTTTAACCAGGTCGCTGTCATCGCTTAAGTTTTCGTCCGTTCGCGCGAGCGTGCTTCTTCTGTGACTGCTCATCTCAGGAGTGCTTCTAACACGTGCGTGCTTACGATATAGCAAGTACTTCACACTCGTGATTCGAAAGGAATGACCATGGCTGAGAAGAAGGTTGCCAACGTCATTAAGCTCCAGATTCCTGCTGGTGCAGCTAACCCCGCTCCTCCCGTCGGCCCCGCCCTGGGCGCTGCTGGCGTGAACATCATGCAGTTCTGCCAGGCCTTTAACGCCGAGACGCAGGACAAGAAGGGCGACATCATCCCCGTTGAGATCTCTGTCTATGAGGATAAGTCCTTCTCCTTCATCACCAAGACCCCGCCGGCGGCTCACCTTATCAAGAAGGAGCTGAACCTCAAGTCTGGTTCCGCTAAGCCCCAGGCCGACAAGGTTGGCCAGCTCTCCCAGGAGCAGCTCACCAAGATCGCCGAGATCAAGATGCCGGACCTCAATGCCAACGACATTGACGCCGCCAAGAAGATCATCGCCGGTACCGCCCGTTCCATGGGCGTCACCATCGCTGAGTAGCGATTTCTTATGGTAACGACGGGTGCTCCGACCGGGGTGCCCGTTAAATGTGTGCAATAGGGCACACGATACGATGTGGGAGGGCTCACGCCCGTTTAACCACAGGAGGTAATGCACATGGCTAAGCATGGTAAGAGCTATAACGCCGCTGCCGAGAAGATCGACCGCGCCACGCTCTACACCCCCCTTCAGGCTGCCAAGCTCATCAAGGAGCTCGACACCGCCAAGTTCGACGAGACCGTCGAGGCCCACTTCCGTCTGGGCATCGATACTCGTAAGGCTGACCAGAACATCCGTGGTTCCATCTCCCTGCCCCACGGCACCGGCAAGACCGTTCGTGTTGCCGTCTTCGCCGAGGGCGAGAAGGCCCGCGAGGCCGAGGCTGCCGGCGCCGACATCATCGGTTCCGACGAGCTCGTCGCCCAGATTCAGAAGGGCGAGATCAACTTCGACGCCGCTATCGCTACGCCGAACATGATGGCCAAGGTTGGCCGCATCGGTAAGATCCTTGGTCCCCGTGGCCTCATGCCGAACCCCAAGCTCGGCACCGTGACCATGGACGTCGCCAAGATGGTCTCCGAGCTCAAGGCTGGCCGCGTTGAGTACCGCGCAGACCGCTACGGCATCTGCCACGTGCCCCTGGGCAAGAAGTCCTTCTCTGAGCAGCAGCTCGTCGAGAACTACGCTGCCCTGTACACCGAGATTCTGCGCGTCAAGCCCTCTTCTGCTAAGGGCAAGTACGTCAAGTCCATCTCCGTGTCTTCCACCATGGGCCCTGGCGTCAAGGTCGATCCCGCTGTCCAGCGTGACTTCCTGGCTGAGTAACTGCTAGTTACTGCCTGAGTACAGCAAGCATTGCTAAAGAAACCCGGTTCTGCCTTGTGCAGGACCGGGTTTCTTGCTATCGCGTCAAAAGCACCACAAAGGGGACAGTGTCCTCTTTGTGGTGGTTACCAGGGTGTTCTGGCCGTTGAGGACTCGATGGCTTCGTGGCGTTTGAGCTCGCGGCGCATGGTTTGTGAGTTGAGCCAGGCTGCTTGCCAGCCGCGGATGGGGTAGTGCGTCTGGTCGAGCTCAAACTGCGTATAGCCGCAGGCGTTGATGATCGTCGTTCCACACACATGCTGACGCTCGCGCTGAAAATCGCAACCGTAGCTTTGGTGCACATGCCCGTGCACCATGTAGTCGGGATTCCAGGATTCGAGTGCTGTGTTAAAGCACTCGAATCCTCGATGCGGCAGATCGTCCAGATCACCCATACCGGCGGCGGGTGCATGGGTAAGCAGAATGTCGCATCCGCCGACCATCCTAACCTTACGCGACAGCTTACGCATGCGCTTGGACATCTCGCGTTCGGTGTACATGTTGGCGCCGTCGCGATAACGCATGGACCCGCCAAGGCCCGCAATGCGAATCCCTCGGTACGTGTACACGCTGTCTTCCACGCAGATACATCCGCCCGGTGCATGACGTGCGTAGCGGTCATCGTGATTGCCGCGCACGTAGATGAGCGGTTTGTTGATGACCGTAACCAAAAACTCAAGATAGTCCGGGTCCAGATCGCCGGCGGACAAAATCAGGTCGACTCCCTCAAAGCGTTCCTTGCGAAAGCACTCCCAAAGGCATCGTTCTTCGGTATCGGCTATGGCAAGGATTTTCATAGGGCAGGGACTTTCGGCTCATCGTCGAGCTGCGGAATGGTGCCTACCACGTTGTCCGCCAGCCAATTCATCTCGACAATCTGCGTGCTCGGCAGCGGAGGGAAGCCTTCGATCTGTACCACGCCGTTCTGGCTGTGGAGCTCGCCGCCAAAGGGGTTGATGGATCCCTCGACAATGCCGTTGCGGAGCAACTGCACGAGTTTGCGCGTCTGGTAGGGTAGGCCCGGAGCGTAACGGATGTCGATAACGCCGGAGCTCATGCCGTACCAGTAGTTGACGGCGCGCACTTGGTTGTCGTCGCTGGTCTCGTCCCATGTGCCGTGCAGAAGGCTTTTCACGATAAGCTCGTAGTAGCGCCCCCAGTTCCAGACGGGCATGGCGATGCCGGTAACCTTGCCATCGACCAAGCGATGAAGCCCGTAGGCGGTGGGATCTTCCAGCGACTTTGACATATCGGCGCCGGTCATGACGCTCACGCCTTCGCGGCACATGGCCTCGGTGAGACCTCCAGCGGGCACATCACCCCAGGTCAGGATAATTTGCGCGCGCGGGTCGAGCAGCGAGGCGCCAATCGCAAAGGCGTTGATCTCGCTGAGTGCGCCCGAGGCGAAGACCGACGCGTGGTAACCGATGCGGTGGTTGTCCGCCATGCTGGCCGCAAGGGCGCCCAGCAGAAACTTGGCCTCGTACATCTTGCCAAAGTACGAACGGACGCTTTGATGGGGAAGGCCGATAGAGCAGTTGAGGAACCGAACCCGGGGATACTCAACGGCAGCCCTGAGCGTGTATTCCATCAGGCGGTGCGAGGTCGAGAAGATGACGTTTGCTCCATGTTTGACAGCCGTTTCCACGGCGGCGTAGAACACATCCGGATCGTGACAGTCCTCGAACGCCTCGGTGCGCACGATACCGCCAAAGTGCTCATCGAGATACTGACGCCCTTGGTCGTGCAGGCTGTCCCAGCTCGACGTCGCACAGGGGAACTCATGGATAAAGGCGATGCGCAGGGGATTGGCCGCCGAATAGACGGTCTTGCCCATAAAGAAGTTGAGCACGCCGGAGGTGGACTTGGCGGGCGTCTCCTCCTCGTCGACGCTCGGTGCTTCGACAAGATCGACCTTGTCCTCGTCATTTTTGCCGGCAATGACCAGCTCGCGCCAGATCTTGCACAGGCGGTTTACGACGATATCCGTTGGCGTATCCAGCAGGCGGTCCTGGTTGTACACATTGAGGTAGACGAGCATGGCGTCGGCGGGCGTAATGTCCAGGTGATCGCCGCCTGCGCGAAGGTAGGCACGCTTAAAGAGCAGGAAAGTGTGGCGCAGGTAGTCGACCTTTTTCTGCGGCCATTTTTCGATAAGGTTCTGACCGAGCATCTTCGCGAGCGTTTCGTAGCTTCCCTCACGCGAGAACTCGATCTCGTATAGGGGGCAGACGCGCCAAAACGCGCAGAACTCGCCGTACAGGCGGCTTTCGACGGAATCCCATGTGCCGGGGTAGAGACGGGTGACCTTGGCCGAAACCGTCGGGGCGTCTAGGAATTTGAGGACACTGACGCGTTTGTTGCCTTCTTGGACATAGAACCGATGCATGAACTCGGTGACGATGACGGGGTCGCGATAGCCCTCGGTCACCTGGATGTCGTAGAGGTTGGACCACTTGCGGGCGAACTCGGTGCTAAACGGAAGCAGGGGCATAAAGTTACACGAAAAGGCGGACTGACGGCCCTTGGTGACCGTGCCGACGACCATTTCGAGCGGAATATCCCGCAGGCCGACATTCTCTCGCTGACCTAAGGGGAGCTGAGCAACCAAGCTATCGAGGTCCGTAAGGTATGGATGCTCGCTTTGGCTAATGGCGCGTCGACGTCCTTGCTCGCCGCGCTTGCGTGCTTGACGATAGGCCTCTTCCATGGTGTCTACTCCCTTAGTCGTTTAAACAACGATATGAACCATGGTACCACGAATGAAAACCACTACAAAGATGCCTGTCCCCTTTGCGGTGGTTTAGGCGATGATGGGGGCGATGGCGCGGATGCAGGCGTCGGCTGCCGTGAAAGTAGTGCTGTCGTCGCTGACGATAAAGATGATCTTTCCTTTGATGCCAAAGTCGCCGATTTCGCTAAAGAGTACGTAGGGCTCCTTGTCAAAGCCCGAGATGGGCGAGACGGCCGTTTTGGTTGCGCTCGTGAGCTCGTCTGCCAGCACGTCAAGGGAGGCCCACTTAGACGTGTCCTTTACGGCAACGGGCACGGCCACGCGCCCAAAGGGCATCAAATGCACGAGCGTGTTCTTGGAGATGTTGGAATTGGGCACAATGATGGTCTGTCCACAGGCATCCTCAATCGTCGTATGGCGCCAAGTGATGTCTTGGACAACGCCGGATACGCCGCCGACCTCGATATTGTCGCCGGGTTTGATGATGCCCATAAAGGTCACCTGCATGCCGCCGATAAGGTTTGATAGCGTGTCCTGAAAGCCGAGCGAGATGGCGATGCCGCCGACGCCAAGAGCGGCGACGAGGGCGTTTGCATTAATGCCAAAACAGTTGTCGAGGATAAAGCTGCCGCCAATCATCCAGATGACGGCGCGCGCGATGTTGATGAAGATACTCGATGCCGGAAGCGGGTTATCGTCTCGGTTAAGCAGATGGTTCAGGGTCTTGGATACGACCTTGGCGGCGACGGCGGTGCCTATCGCCAAGATGACGGCCCAGATGATGTTGTGGACCCACCGTTGCTCAAAGAAATGAAGAATCGGCTCAAACAATTCCATGTAGGGAAAACCTCCTTATGATCGTCCAACCATGATACCCACCAAGAAGCCCGTCCGATCACATCGGACGGGCCGATAACTTGAGATGGGGTGGCCGCGGTGGCGTAAGCTGGGGCGCCGGCGAGCACGCCGGCAAGGAGTGCGGCGGTCAAGGCGAGACGGGGAAGAGAGCTTCTCGTGGCAGTTTCCTTAGTCCTTAACCAGTAGTTCCTGCTGACGCTGGATTATCGACATAATATGCGAAAACCGCCGCAAGGGCGTCTGTCCCTTTGCGGCGGTTTTGGCGTTTGCGCAGATAAAACCTGCCAAAATAAACCTGTCCCTTTTTGGCAGGTTTTAGCTCAGCAGCATGCGGTCGTTGGCGAGCTCGCCGCCCGAGACCTCCTCGAACTTCTGCAGCAGGTCGGCTACGGTGAGCGACTTCTTCTCATCGCCCGCCACGTCGTAGATCACGTGGCCTTCGTGCATCATGATCAGACGGTTGCCCAGACGGATGGCGTCGTTCATGTTGTGCGTGACCATGAGCGTGGTCAGGTGGTTCTCGTCGACGATCTCCTCGGTCAGGTTAAGCACCTTAGAGGCCGTCTTGGGGTCGAGGGCCGCGGTGTGCTCGTCGAGCAGCAGCAGGCGCGGCTTGGTGAGCGTGGCCATCAGCAGGGTGAGTGCCTGGCGCTGGCCGCCCGAGAGCAGGCCGACCTTGGCGTTGAGACGCGTGTCCAGACCAAGGTCCAGGCGCTTGAGCAGCTCAACGTACTCATCTTTCTCGGCCTTGGTGACGCCCCACGAAAGGCCGCGACGCTGGCCGCGACGCTTGGCGAGGGCCAGGTTCTCGGCGATCTGCATGTCGGCAGCGGTACCGCGCATGGGGTCCTGAAACACGCGGCCCAGGTACTTGGCGCGCTGCGACTCGCTCAGGCGCGAGATGTCGGTGCCGTCGAGCTCAATAACGCCCGAATCGAGCGGGTACACGCCGGCGATCATGTTGAGCAGCGTGGACTTGCCGGCGCCGTTGCCGCCGATCACGGTTACAAAGTCGCCGTCATTCAGGGTGAGGTCGACGCCGGTGAGCGCGCGCTTCTCGGTGACGGTGCCCTTGTTAAAGGTCTTCTTGACGTGCGAGAGCTTAAGCATCTGCCTCATCTCCCTTCGTGTAGGAGCTGCGGAGCTTATAGCGCTCCCAAACCACGGGCACGCACAGGGCCACAGCGACAATTACGGCGGAGAGCAGCTTCATGTCGTTGGCGTCCATGCCCAACTGCAGCACGATGGCGCGGATAAGGAAGTACACCACGGAGCCAAAGACGGCGGAGGCAAGACGGACGCTAAACTGCGTGAGGCCGCCGGGCAGCAGACGGCCGAGCACCTCACCGATAACAATGGCGGCAAGACCGATAACGATGGCACCGGTGCCCATACCAATGTCGGCATACTTTTGGCTCTGGCAGATGAGCGCGCCCGAAAGGCCGATGAGGGCGTTGGAGAGCACGAGGGCGATCATCTTGGTGGAGTTGGTGTTGACGCCCAGAGCGCGGATCATGTACTCGTTGTTGCCGGTGGCGCGCAGCGCCGAGCCGATCTCGGTGCCAAAGAACCAATACAGGATGGCAACGATAGCCACGGCGAGCAGGATGCCCAAGATGATGGCAACGGTGGACTGCGGCAGACCGGTCATATTGCTGACGGCCGAGAACACGGTGCCCTTGGCAAGAATTGGCGTATTGGACTTGCCCATGATGCGCAGGTTGATGGACCACAGGCTGATCTGGGTGAGGATTCCGGCGAGGATCGCGGGAATCTCGAAGACGGTGGTCAAAATGCCCGTGACGGCACCCGCGATGGCGCCGGCGCACATACCGGCCAGCACGGCGAGCAGCGGGTCGACGTTGTTATTGACGATGAGCACAGCGCAGACGCAGCCGCCGAGGGCAAAGCTGCCGTCGCAGGTCATATCGGGAATGTCGAGCAGGCGGAACGTGATAAACACGCCAAGCACCATAATGCCCCAGAGGACGCCCTGCGAAACGGCGCCCTGCAATGCAATGAGCATGCTTCATACCTCCTAGGATAGGGTGGACACGTGATTCACCATAATAGCGGTAACAATGCATAGAAGAGCTGCGGACAGACGTTTTGTTTTACCTGAAACAAGCAGGGCGGACGCCGGTCTACAGCGCCCGCCCCTGTGGCTCAGATATTGAATAACGCAGCTAAAGCGCGAGCACGGGCTCTAGACGCATGCCGCGTATAGCATTACGCGTCCAGAGCGGAAAGGTCGATGCCCAGGGCCTCGGCCATTTCGTCGTTCTTGACGACGACCAGGTCCTTGCTCGAGAGGTGCTTGATCGGCATATCCTCGGGCTTGGCCTCGCCCTTCAGAATCTTGACGGCCATCTCGCCCGCGGCGTAGCCCAGATCCTCGTAATTGATGGAGAGGGTGAACAGGCCGCCGGCCATGCACATGCCCTCCTCGCCAGTCACGAAGGGAAGCTTGTTCTCCTTGCAGATCTGGCCCACCTGCGAGGCGCCCGCGGCGATGGTGTTGTCGGTGGGGGAGTACAGCGCGTCGACCTTGCCCACGGCAGACTCGACGACGGACTGAATCTCGTTGGAGCTCGAGACGGTGAAATCGGTGTACTCGAGGCCCAGCTTGTCGAGCTCCTTCTTGGCGGCCTTGATCTGGACGTCGGAGTTGGACTCGGCGGTGCAGTAGAGCAGGCCGACCTTTTTAACGTCGGGCAGGACCTTCTGCATCATCTCGAGCTGCTCGGCGACCGGGGTGAGGTCGGAAGCGCCCGTGACGTTGGTGCCGGGCTTGTCGTTGTCCTGGACCAGGCCGGAGGCGGCGTAGTCGGTGATGGCGCAGCCCACGATGGGGATATCGGCCGTGGCGCCGGCGGCAGCCTGCGCGGCGGGCGTGGCGATGGCATAAATCAGGTTGACGTTGTCGCCCACAAACTTGTCGGCAATGGACTTACACGTGGACTGGTCGTTCTGGGCGTTCTTCTGGTCGATCTTGACCTTAAGGCCGCTCTCCTTGATGGCCTTGACAAAGCCGTCGTTGGCGGCATCGAGTGCGGAGTGCTCGGTGAGCTGCAGAACGCCGATGGTGTAGTCGGAACCGGCGGCAGCAGAGCCGGAACCAGAGTTGCCGCCGCACCCGGCGAGCGGGGCGAGCGCGAGCAGGCCGGCGGAGACCAGAAGGCTCCTGCGGCTGATGGTGATGTCCTTCATATCATTACCCCCAGTATAAAAATGGCTGGAAACACTGCACTGGGACAAAGTGCAAGTGGAACTATAGTAGCGCTGATGTCCATTTTTACAACAGCCTGGCGGGTTTTTTAATACAGAATCGGATGGGCGGTGCGGGTAGTCGAATGGGCGGCGGAGGGTCTTATGCGGCGGAGGAGGCGTCGTCCTCGTCTAGGGCGGCGAAGAGCTTCTTGCCGTCGAGGAGACGTGTGGTGACGTTTCTCATTCGGCCAATCTCTACGGTACGCAACGTGTCATCGGCGCCTCGGGCGTCGTAGACCGTTCCCAGCAGATACGAGATGCCATCGCGCTGCCTGATGGCAAAGGGACGCAGCGTCATCCGTGCTGCTTCGGTTTCGCCACGCGTCGTAACGCTCGAAATATCAAAACTCACCGTGGTTCCGTGGTCGATGGCCTGCTCGACGAGCTCGCACGTGTCGATGCGCTTGATGGGCGTGCGTGTTGCCTTGGTAGCCTTGCTGCCTGCGCTCGGAACGGGTTCGGGTGTATCGAGGTAGCCGCGAACGTCGGCACTCGCCATGGCAACTAAGTGCTGCGCCATGCTCTTGCGGATAGCGATAGGCGTGGAGCGGTTGCGCATGACCATACCGTGGAGCCGGATGATCTCTTCATCGGTGAGCGGGCGGGTAAGAAGTTTGTAGCCCACGCCGCGTTTGTACTCAATTTCGTATCCGGCATGGCGAAGCGCGGAGATGGCGGTGTAGATGCTGCGCCGCGCCGCCGAGATGGGCATGCGGGCGGGGTCGTCGGGATGGGCGAGGCGCCGGATCAGCTCATCGGAAAGCATGGCCTTGTCCTCGCCGGTGTTTTCGCTTAATAGTTGCAGGATGCGAACGGCGCGATAGGCTGCCATCGAGGCGGCGCCTCTAGTCGTGGTGTCGTAGGTTTCAACAGCGGCTTCGGTCATCGTGCCCACGTCCTTTCCGTTTTGGGTGGCGACGGTATGGAGCCTAGGACGCGGGGCTTTCTCAGGGGCGCAGGGCGCTCTGGGCGGTCGGTAGTCGTCGGCAAACGGCGGGTCGAGTTTTCAACAGCCCTGCTCAACTGACCAAAACCTTGCCAAAAGCTTGACGGATGCTGTTGAAAAAAGCGTCTCTCGACCGATGTCGAGAGACGCTTGTACGATGAGCGTTGGCGTGTGGCGACGCGAGCTAGTGTCCGACGATTAGAAGTCGGCGTTGCCCACGGTGCGCGGGTGCGGCAGGACGTCGCGGATGTTGCCCACGCCGGTCAGATACATGACCAAGCGCTCGAAGCCCAGACCGTAGCCGGCGTGCTTGCAGGAACCGTAGCGGCGCAGGTCAAGGTAGTACTTGTACTGCTCGGGATTCATACCCAGGTCCTTGATGCGGGCCTCGAGCAGATCCAGGCGCTCCTCGCGCTGGGAGCCGCCGATAATCTCGCCGATACCGGGAACCAGGCAGTCGGCGGCGGCGACGGTCTTGCCGTCCTCGTTCATGCGCATGTAGAACGCCTTGATCTCGGCCGGGTAGTCGGTCACGAAGGTCGGGCGCTTAAAGTGCTCCTCGGTCAGGAAGCGCTCGTGCTCGGTCTGCAGGTCGATGCCCCAGCTGACGGGGTAATCAAACTGGTGGCCAGCAGCGACTGCCTGCTCCAGGATCTCGACGGCCTCGGTGTAGGTAACGCGGGCAAAGTCGGAGTTGGCGACATGGTCCAGGCGCTCGAGCAGACCCTTGTCCACAAACTTGTTGAGCATATTGAGCTCGTCGGGGCAGGTTGCCATAACGTCCTTAAGGACGTACTTGAGCATGGCCTCGGCGTTATCCATGTAGTCGTTAAGGTCGGCAAAGGCCATCTCGGGCTCGATCATCCAAAACTCGGCGGCGTGGCGCGTGGTGTTGGAGTTCTCGGCACGGAAGGTGGGGCCAAAGGTGTACACGTCGCCAAAGGCCATGGCAAAGTTCTCGGCATTGAGCTGGCCGGACACGGTGAGGCTTGCATGCTTGCCAAAGAAGTCCTGGCTCCAGTCGACCTCGCCGGACTCGGTGAGGGGCGGATTTTTGGGGTCGAGCGTGGTCACGCGGAACATCTCGCCGGCGCCCTCGCAGTCACTCGTGGTGATGATGGGGGTGTTGACGTAGACAAAGCCCTGCTCCTGGAAGAAGCGGTGGATGGCGGCAGCCGCGACAGAGCGGATGCGGAACACGGCGCGGAACAGGTTGGTGCGCGGACGCAGGTGCTGCTGGGTGCGCAGGAACTCGACGGTTGCGCGCTTCTTCTGCAGCGGGTAATCCGGGGCGCTGACGCCCTCGACCTCGATGGAGGTGGCAGAAAGCTCGAAAGGCTGGGGCGCATCGGGGGTCAGCTTGACGGTGCCGGTGCAAATGAGTGCGGCCGAGACGTTTTGATGGGCGATCTCGTCGTAGTTGTCGAGTGCCTCGCGGTTCATGACGACCTGCAGGTCGCGGAAGCAGCTGCCGTCGTTGAGCGTAACAAAGCCAAAGTTCTTCATGTCGCGGACGGACTTGACCCAGCCGGCGACGGTGACGGTCTGGCCGCCGAGCGACTCGGCATCGGCATAGAGCTGCGCGATTTTGGTGCGGTTCACGTATCCTCCCATAACGGTTGAATGATAGTTATCCATACAGTTCGATATTCTAGCAGCTCGGCTCATTTGGGCTATACAGATAAGGCATTGGCGGGATGGTTTTTCAAACGAAAAGCGCCCGCGGCCTAATGGTCGTGGGCGCTTGACGAGGTGCCTTTTGGCTGTGTGGCGCGGGGCCTAGCTACTTGGTCTTGGCAACCAGCAGCGGGTCGCCAAGCTTGACGAGCGGGTTGCCGCCGATAAGCGTTCCAGACTCGCCGACATGGTCGATGCTCTTAAGACGATCGAGCTCGGAGACGATGACGGTCACGATGTCCTCGTGACCAGCGGCCTTAATGGCCTCGCGGTCGAAGCTGATGAGCGGCTGGCCTGCCTTGACCACATCGCCCATCTCGACAAAGCGGGCAAAACCCTTGCCGTTCATTTCCACGGTGCCCAGGCCAACATGGATGAACACGCGCAGGCCGTCCTCGGTAATCATGCCGATGGAGTGGTTGGTGACAGTGGTGGCACCGATGCGGCCGTTGGCGGGCGCATAGATGGTGCCGGTAATGGGCTCGATGCCATAGCCCTGGCCAAGCATGCCCGAGGCGATCGTCTCGTCGGGAACCTCGTTCAGGTTGACGAGCACGCCGTTGACGGGGGCATAGATGACGCCTTCGCGGGTAGCGAAGCTTGCTGCGGGCGGAACGGACGCCTCGCCGGTCGAGGTGAAGGTGGACTTAAGCGAATCGAGCAGACCCATAGTTGCCTCCAACTTAAATAGGCGCATATCGCGCGTTTGGTTTGCCGGAAACGTTTCACATGTGTTTCGCGGCTTGGTCAACGCCCCTATTCTACGCTGCTCAACGATACCTCTGAACTGTGATTATGTGATATATCAGTTGAAGGGAAACTTATTGCCGGAGTGTTTCTGCGCCACGGGTTCAAGTGGGGTACGCTTGAAGGCGAAAAACAAGGGCGCATAATTTGCGCGAAGGGAGCACATATGATTGTCGAGAACCATGCGCTGTGGGGCGAGGAGCCGACCGAGGATTATCCGGCGACGTTTACGTATTTGGGTGCCGAGCCGCTGCCCGATAAACCGAATGGCCGCCGCCCCGCGGTGATCATCTGCGGCGGAGGCGGGTTTACGCATATCGCTCCGCACGAGCAGGACCCGGTGGCGTTTGCATTTTTGGATCGCGGCTACCAGGCCTTTGTGCTCAACTATGTCACGAGTTCTACGGGTGACGTGAGCTTTCCGCACCCCCAGGCAGATCTTGCCAAGATGGTCGCCACGGTGCGCGCCAACGCCGACGAGTGGCATGTCGATCCTAAGCGCGTGTGCGTCGTGGGCTTTTCTGCTGGCGGCATGATTTGCGCCTCGCTGGCAACACAGTGGAAGACCGGCCCCTTCGCGGCACTTGCCGGGGCGCGTCCGGACGACATTCGTCCCGATGCCGTGGTGCTGGGCTATCCATTGCTCGACTTTGCCTATGTGCGTGACATGCAGACGCGCGATCCGCGCATTGACTTGCGTGTGCCCAAGACGGGCGGCAAGACGGGGCGCGATTTGCTCAACGACTACCTGTCGATGGTGACGGGCGGCGAGGCAACTGACGAGCATCTGGCCGACATCTGCCCCACCACGCATGTTTCGCGTCAGATGCCACCGACCTTTGTGTGGGGCGTGTCCGACGACAAGACGGCGCCGATCGCGCAGGTCTACCCGTTTGCGCAGCGCATGGCCGAGGAGGGCGTTGCATGCGAGATGCACGTCTTCGACCAGGGTGGTCACGGCCTTTCGCTCGGCAACGCCAACACCGCGGTCGACAACGAGGACAAGCAGGTGGCAGTCCGTCCTTGGATTCGCCTAGCCTTCCGCTTCCTGGAGCGCCATCTGTAAGAGGACGGGCATCCCAGCCCTTCAATAACTTGCGGTGAAATAGTTCCGATCTGGGGCATCAACCAGCCCATCCAGGAACTATTCCACCGCAACTTTGTTTTTGATGCCCCGCCCGGAAACTGCGTCCCAGTTTTGCCTTTCAAGGTGGGACGCAGTTTCCCATAGGGCCTCGACTGGGAAAGTGCGTCCCGTTTCGAGTGGGGATTCCGGGATGCATTTTCCGTAAGAGGCCTGTTTGGGAAACCATATCCCGTTTCGAGCCAGAATTCTGGGATGTAGTTTCCCCGAGAGGCCTCATCGGGAAACTATGGCCCTGAACTCTCCTGCCTGTCCCCATTGCGCCAATCTGCTGATTGAACGTCATTGTGTGTTCACGCTATCATGTAAGTTTAAAATTGGTTAGCCATGGCAAACGGTTAGCCATGGTGAACATAAATACAACGCCCTGTGGGCGTCGGGGGAGGAACACGGACGTGAAGCTCGATACGCTCGAGATCGGAAAAGACGCCGTTGTCGCATCGGTGGCATCGGACGATCAGGCACTCCGACAGCATATTTTGGACATGGGCCTAACGCCGGGCACCGAAGTCACCATGATGAAGTACGCCCCCATGGGCGATCCGCTCGAGATCCGCCTGCGTGGCTACGAGTTGACACTGCGCAAGGACGATGCCGCTCGCATCGAGCTCGTGGGTATTCACGACACCGATACGGGTCCGCGCGCTAACGCCGCAATCGGCACGACGGAGCATCCGGCCCTGGGCGAGGGGACGTATTCGCCCCGTGCGGCAAAGACGGCCGTGCCCGAGGGCGCGCCGCTGCACTTTGCCCTCGCCGGCAACCAAAACTGCGGCAAGACCACGTTATTCAACCAGCTGACGGGCTCCAACCAGCACGTCGGTAACTTTCCCGGCGTGACGGTCGACCGCAAAGATGGCACCATCCGTAACCATCCCGAGGCGAGCGTTACCGACCTGCCTGGCATTTACTCCCTGTCGCCGTACACAGGCGAAGAGGTCGTGAGCCGTCAGTTCATCCTCGACGAGCGTCCGGACGCCATCATCGACATCATTGACGCTACCAACATCGAGCGTAATCTGTACCTGACACTGCAGCTCATGGAGCTCGACCGTCCTATGGTCATCGCGCTCAACATGATGGACGAGGTGACCGCCAACGGCGGTGCCGTGGACGTCAACCTGCTCGAGAGTCTGTTGGGCGTGCCCGTTGTTCCCATTAGTGCTGCCCGCAACGAGGGTATCGGCGAGTTGGTGGATCATGCCTTGCACGTGGCGCGGTTCCGCGAGCGCCCCGGTCGCCTGGACTTTTGCGCGCCCGACGGTCCGGACGGCGGTGCGCTGCATCGCTGCATCCACGGTATTGCTAACCTGATCGAGGACCATGCCGTGACGGCGCACATCCCGGTGCGCTTTGCGGCGACCAAGCTGGTCGAGGGCGATGAGCTGGTAACCGAGGCGCTTCACCTGGATCGCAACGAGCTCGACGCCATCGAGCACATCATTACCCAGATGGAGGGCGAGGCCGGCACCGACCGCCTGTCCGCGCTGGCCGACATGCGCTTTAGCTTTATCGGCGACGTGTGCGGGCGCTGTGTCGTCAAGCCGCACGAGAGCCGCGAGCACGTGCGCTCCGTCAAGATCGACCGCATTCTGACGGGTCGCTATACGGCCATCCCGGCGTTTCTGCTGATCATGGGCCTCGTCTTTTGGCTGACGTTTGGCGTGATCGGCGCGGCGTTGCAGGGACTTATGGAGGACGGCATCGCTGCCATCATCGCTTCGGCCGATGCAGGCCTCAAGGCGTTCGGCACCAACGACGTGGTGCGCTCGCTGGCTGTCGACGGCGTGCTTACGGGCGTGGGCAGTGTGCTGACCTTCCTGCCGATTATCGTCGTGCTCTTCTTGTTCCTCTCCATTCTGGAAGACTCCGGCTACATGGCACGCGTAGCCTTTGTCATGGATAAGGTGTTGCGTCGCTTTGGCCTGTCGGGCCGCAGCTTCGTGCCCATGCTCGTCGGTTTTGGCTGCACCGTGCCGGCTATCATGTCGACCCGTACGCTCCCATCCGAGCACGACCGCAAGATGACGGTCATGCTCACGCCGTTTATGAGCTGCTCAGCCAAGTTGCCGGTTTACGGCTTGCTGTGCGGAGCATTCTTCCCGCAGGCGACGGTTCCCGCCATGGTCTCGCTCTATCTGATCGGTATCGTGGTCGGCTGCATCGCGGCTTTGGTGCTCAACCGCACGGCATTTAAGGGCGACCCGGTGCCGTTTATCATGGAGCTCCCCAATTACCGCCTGCCGAGCGTCAAGACGACGGTGATGCTGGCATGGGATAAGGCCAAGGACTTTATTACCAAGGCTTTTACCATTATCTTTGCCGCTACCGTGGTCATCTGGTTCCTTCAGACGTTCGACATTCGCTTTAATGTGGTCGCCGATCAGTCGCAGAGTCTACTTGCCGGTCTGGGTAGCATCATCGCGCCGGTGTTGGCCCCGCTCGGCTTTGGCGATTGGCGTGCATCCACGGCGCTCGTCACGGGGCTCATTGCCAAGGAGAGCGTCATCTCGACGCTCACGGTGCTTTTGGGCGCAACCTCTCCCGCGGTGCTGTCAACTATGTTTTCGCCGTTTACCGCTTACGTGTTCCTGGTCTTTACGCTGCTGTACCCGCCTTGCGTGGCCGCTATCGGCGCCGTCAAGAGCGAGTTGGGCGCGCGCTATGCCGTGGCCGTATTCGCGTTTCAGGTCGCCGTTGCCTGGATCGTGGCGTTTGTCGTGCATTCGGCGGGCATATTGCTGGGGTTGGCTTAGTTATGAATTGACGGCGCAACCTCTGTGTATCGAATTGTTTCGGTCCCGTGTCCGTTACTGACGGATGCGGGACCGTTGCTATATAATCGCCTCCGCTCAAAATGATTGGAGATGTTATATATGAGTCAGGCAAGGCAAGACGGCATCACGCTCAGGCAGTGGCTCCCACTCGTCGGGCTCACCTGCTGTGCGTTCGTGTTCAACACGTCGGAGTTTATGCCCATCGGCCTTTTGACTGATATCGCCGCGTCGTTCTCGCTCACCGAGGCCCAGGCGGGCATCATGATCTCGGTCTATGCCTGGGGCGTCATGCTGCTGTCGTTGCCGCTCATGGTGTTCGCTTCGCGTTTCGAGTTTAAGCGGATGCTGCTGGGCGTGCTTGCCGTGTTCTCGCTCGGTCAGTTCCTGTCCGCTGTGGCGCCGACCTATCCCATCCTGGTCTGCGCGCGCCTGGTGGTCGCTTGCGCACATGCCGTGTTCTGGTCAGTCGCCTCGATTATGGCCTCGCGCCTGGTCGACACTCGCCACGGCGCGCTCGCCATCAGCATGATCGCTACGGGCTCGTCCATCGCGCAGATCTTTGGCCTGCCTCTCGGTCGCGCCATTGGCTTGGCCGTGGGCTGGCGCATGACGTTTGCCGTGGTCGGGGGCCTCTCAGCCATCGCGGCCGTCTACCAGGCAGCGGTGTTCCCGGCCATGCCGGCGGGTGAGCGCTTTACCGTCAAACAGCTGCCCGAGCTGCTCAAGAACCCGCTCCTCATCGCGCTCTACGCAGTCACGGTCTTCATGGCGACCGGCTATTACGCAAGCTACAGCTATATCGAGCCTTTCCTGGCTCAGGTCGCCCATGTCGACGCAAGCGCTATCACCATGACGCTGACGGCGTTCGGCTGCTCCGGTCTGCTCGGAAGCTGGCTGTTCGGCCGCCTGTTCGATGGGCATCGCTTCCCGTTCTTGGCTATCACGCTCTCCGGCGTGCCGGTGGCCCTGCTGCTCATGGGGCCGGCCGCATCGTCGCTCGTGACAGTGCTTGCCGTCTGCGCACTGTGGGGTTGCTGCGCCACGGCCTTTAACGTGGCGTTTCAGGCCGAGCTCATCAAGCACACGCCGGCAGATTCGTCGGCCGTCGCCATGTCGATCTTCTCGGGCCTGTTCAATCTGGGCATTGGCACGGGTACCGCGATCGGCGGAGCCGTGGTTTCGGGTCCCGGTATCGCCTGGATCGGCTTCGCGGGCGGGTCGATTGCCGTCGTGGGCGTCATCCTCGCTATCACGGTGATGTTCCCGGCCATTCGTCGCGCCAAGCCCGTCGCCTAACCACATCCCCCTATCAGTTGCGGTGAAATACGGACTGCTGGGTCCAATAAACCCGGCAAACAGTCCGTATTCCACCGCAACTTGGAAAGGGGTCGGGGCAGCTAAAACAGCTCCGTCCCAAATTAGCTACCCTGCTGGGCATACAATGGATGTCGTTCTGTTGAGCTTACTGGGAGGTTGCTATGTGGGCATACGAGACGACGTTCTATCAGATCTATCCGCTGGGCTTTTGCGGAGCTCCGCGCGAAACCGCCGCGCCCGTTGCCGAGGACGAACTCTCCCAAGCTGCCGGCACTGCACCCAACCCCGATGCCCCCATCATGAAAATCGCCCAATGGGCCGATTACCTGCAGGAACTCGGTATTGGCGCTGTGCTCATCAACCCGCCGCTCGAGTCCGATAGCCACGGCTACGATACGCGCAGCCTGCGCCACATCGACCGTCGCTTGGGTGGGGATGCCGACTTTGCCGCCGTGTGCGAGACACTGCATGCCCACGGCATCCGCGTGGTGCTCGACGCCGTCTTCAACCATGTGGGCCGTGGCTTTTGGGCCTTCCGCGATGTGCAGGAGCGCAAGTGGGACTCGCCCTACAAGGACTGGTTCCACATCAGCTTTGATGGCGACTCGTGCTACGGCGACGGCTTTTGGTACGAGGGCTGGGAAGGCCATTTTGAGCTCGTGAAGCTCAACCTGCAAAACCCCGCCGTGGTCGATTACCTGCTCGAGTCCGTGCGCCGCTGGGCCGAGGTCTTTGGCGTCGACGGCCTGCGCCTGGACGTTGCCTATATGCTCGACCGCGACTTTATGCGCCGCCTGCACGCTTTTACCCGTGAGCTCAAGCCCGACTTTGTGCTGATCGGCGAGACGCTCCACGGCGACTACAGCCAAATCGTCAACGACGAGATGCTCGACTCCTGTACCAACTACGAGTGCTACAAGGGCCTGTACTCCAGCTTTAACTCGGTCAACATGTTCGAGATCGCCCATTCGCTGCACCGTCAGTTTGGCGGCGACCCCTGGTGCATCTACCGCGGCAAACATCTGCTGTCGTTTGTCGACAACCACGATGTGCCGCGCCTGGCAAGTATCCTCACCGACAAGTCGTGCCTGCGTCCCGCCTATGGCATGCTCTTTGGCATGCCGGGCATCCCGTGCGTCTACTATGGCAGCGAGTGGGGAATTGCTGGCGAAAAGGGCGGCCCCGATGGCGACTGGGCGCTGCGACCTGCGCTCAATGAGCCTGCGCCCAACGAGCTGACGGCGTTCATCACGCAGCTTGCGCGCCTTCGCTCGGCCGACGACGCGGCTGCCCGTGCTCTCAACTACGGTGCCTATCGCAACGTGGTGATCCAGAACAAGCAGCTGCTGTTCGAGCGCGCCTGCGACGACGCGGCGGTGCTCGTGGCGGTGAATGCCGTGGGTGAGCCTTACACCTTTGGCGCCGGCGAACTCAACGGCTCCTTCGTCGACCTGCTTGCCGACGATGCGCCCACGGTCGAGCTGACGGGTACCCTTGAGCTTGCACCCTACGAGGTGCGCTATCTGTTGAGAGCCTAGCCCATGGCCGTGTCTGACGAGGGCTATCAACATATTGAGCATGGGTTTGAGCCCGTGTTTGACGAGCACTCGCGCGTTTTGGTGCTCGGGTCGTTTCCCTCGGTGCTTTCGCGCGCCAATGCCTTTTATTACGGCAACCCTCAGAATCGCTTTTGGCGTGTGATGGCCACGTGCCTCGGTATGCCTGTGCCGCCCAACGAGGGCGATCCTTTGGCAAGCGGTGAGCCCGCGACGCTCGATGCCTCCATTGCCGCCAAGCGGGCCATGCTGCTGAACGGCGGCGTGGCCCTGTGGGATGTGGTCGAGAGCTGCGACATTAAGGGCTCGAGCGACGCGAGCATCCGCAACGTTGTGCCGGCACATATCGAGCGCATTACCGGCGCAGCTCCCATTGAGCAGGTGATATGCAATGGTGGTACAGCTGGCCGGCTCTACAAGCGCTATCTACAAGAACGCACCGGGCTGCCCGCCATCGCCCTGCCCTCGACAAGTCCCGCCAATGCCGCCTGGCGCCTGGAACGCCTTGTCGAGCGCTGGCGCGATGCCGTTGATTGGGGCGCTCTGTAATTTAGATATCTGATTGGGCGCGGGTGCCGAGGCGTTTCATGATGGCATGCCAGATCGGTGCGGGCAGCGCGGGCTTGGCGCGCACCATGCCGTCGGCATCGACGCTACCGGCATTGCCACCGCCAAGCAGCTGCGCATGCTCAATGGAACAGCCCATGCGCACGGCGCCCACAAGCTTATCCATCGCTTCGGAAAACGGTCGGCGCAAGAGGCCCATGCGCGGGGAGTGGCGAAGCGCTGCGATGCCGGTGCCGGTGCAGACGACAATGCCACCGCACCACGACAACCCCCGACGCTCGCACGCTTCGCGCAGATGGCCAACGACCGTGTGCGCTCGCTCGGGACTCCCGCAGTCGGCTTGAACAACGACATAGACGCGCGTTTCCGTGCCCCCAAGGCAATCAAGCGCCTGCTCAACGACGCTCATCGCCTCGTAATTGAGCGCATTCTCAACAGCGAATACAATACCGTCCGCAGCGCTGCCGTCATCGTCCGACTCCAGAGCGACCAGACGGGGGAGCGAAGTACCGGAAAGCCGGGCATAGGCCGCGATGGCATCTTGCAGGTCCCAGAGCAAAAACTCAAGATCGGCGCTATCGGGAATACTGATATACGCAATGGTCTGCAGCGTTTTGGGCTTATCGCCGCGTGCGATCGCCTCCATGTCATCTCCTTTCCAGTCCGTTTCCGTTTAGGTTACACCGTCTGGCAGCGCCTCGCCGCGCTATCCTAGTGCAACCCTTACGAAAGGAACGCCATGCGCCTGCCCATGAATACCTCGCTTGCCACGCTCAAGCCCTCCGGCATCCGCCGGATTAACGCGCTCGCCGCCCAGCACCCGGGGTGCATCGCGCTTGCGCTTGGCGAGCCCGATTTTCCCACGCCCGATGTGATTAGCGCCGAGGTGACCGCCGCACTGGACCGCGGTGACACGCACTATCCGCCCAACAACGGTCGCCCCGCCCTGCGTGAGGCGTTATCTGCCTACATGGGGGATGCGGGCCTTACGTTTTCGGCGGACGAGGTCATTCTGACCGACGGTGCGACCGAGGCCCTGTCGGCAGCATTCATGGCTATGCTCAACCCAGGCGACGAGGTCATTATCCCCACGCCGGCCTTTGGCCTGTACGAGAGCATCGTCGTGGCCAATCACGCCAAGGCGGTCTTTTTGGATACGGAGCCTGCGCAATTCCAGATTGACGAGGACGCACTTCGTGCTTACGTGACGCCGGCGACCAAGGCCATCGTCATCTGCTCGCCCAACAATCCTACGGGTTGCATCCTCAACACGGCGTCGCTCGACGCCGTGGCGCGCGTGGCGGAGGAGGCGGGCATCTACGTGGTCTGCGACGACGTATACAACCGCCTGGTTTATGTGGATGGCTACGAGCGCTTTGCCCAGCGTCACCCGGAGCTGCGTGAGCAGACGGTCGTCATCGAGAGCTTCTCCAAGCCCTGGGCCATGACCGGCTGGCGCTTGGGCTGGCTCGCAGCCGCAGCCCCCGTTATCGCCGAGATCGTAAAGGCCCACCAATACTTAGTATCGAGCGCCGTCTCCTTCGAGATGGACGCCGCAGCCCGAGCCCTGACCGTCGACCCAACCCCCATGCTCGAAGTCTACCGAGCCCGTCGCGAACGCGTACTCGCGGCCTTAGACGCCATGGGCCTCGACGTAGTAGAGCCCGCAGGAGCCTTCTACACTTTCCCGAGCATCAAAAAGTTCGGCCTAACCAGCGAAGACTTCTGCATCAAAGCCATCAAAGAGGCAAACGTAGCCCTAGTCCCGGGAGACTGCTTCGGAACCGAAGGCCACGTCCGCCTCAGCTATTGCGTTTCCGACAAAGACCTGGACGAAGGCCTCCACCGCCTGTCCACCTTCATTTCGACTTTGTAGTCCTCAGGGACGCAATACATCAGCCCACCGACCCAAGCATTATGAGTGGGGCGCGTCGCTCAACGGACACGAGGATTCGCAGCAAAGGCAACGTAGCTCCGGCCGGGAGGGGCAGGGCGAGTTTTCCGTAGATTCCGCACGAGCCGAAGGCCACTTAATGTGGCCTTCGTGCGAGCCCAGGACTTGACCGAGCGGAAAACTCGCCCTGCCCCTCCCGGTCGGAGCGTATGCAGGGTTTGTGTACGAATCCTCGTGTCCGTTGACCGACGCCGGGGTCCCCGCCATAATACTTTCGGTTCACGCACGAATCCGCTGCCAGAGACAGCCGGTGCAAACGGGCATCGCCCGCGAGCTTAATGGGATATCCCGCCAGCCGAGGTGGTCGAGTAGATATGTCTTCTCGCCCCCGTCGCTCATGCAGCGCGGGGGCTTTCTTTTTGGACATGCCCCCGTCACGTCCTTGTGGCGGACCGTGCCCGGAAAGAATTCGAGGAGGTGTAATTCATGCCCCAGCAGTACAAAATCGACAAGGTTGCAGAGATCGAGTCCCGTATCGCCGAGAACGCCGGTCTGTTCGTCGTCAACTACAACGGTCTGACGGTTAAGCAGGCTCAGGAGCTGCGTCATCAGCTTCGCGAGTGCGGTGCCGAGATGAAGGTCTACAAGAACAACCTGGTCAAGATCGCTCTCAAGAACCAGGAGCAGCCCGAGCTCGACGAGATTCTCGCCGGCCCCGTCGCTTATGTGTTCTACGAGACCGAGCCGGTCGAGGCCGCTAAGACCCTTAAGGACTTCTCCGCTAAGTCCAAGGGCGTCCTTGAGATCAAGGGCGGTATCTCCGACGGCAAGGCCGTTTCCGCTGATGATGTTAAGGCTATCGCCGAGCTGCCCACCAAGGATCAGCTTCTCGGCCAGATCGCCGGTCTCATCTCCGGTTTCGCTCGCGACATCGCTGTCTGCGTCAACGGCGTTTCCTCTGGTCTCGCTCGTTCGATCCAGCAGGTCTCCGAGCAGAAGGCAGCCTAGTTGCTGTTTTCACCCGCGGCGGCAACGCCGCACCCCTGGCGCATTCGCGCCGTGTTTTAACTGATCTCCGTGCATTCGCACGGAAACCGAAAGGACTTAGAAATGGCTAAGCTTACCACCGATGAGATCATCGATGCTCTTAAGGAAATGACCCTTCTCGAGGCTTCCGAGCTCGTCAAGGCTATCGAGGACACCTTCGGCGTTTCCGCCGCTGCTCCTGCCGCTGTTGTCGCCGCTCCCGCTGCTGGCGCTGCTGAGGCCGAGGAGAAGACCGAGTTTGACGTCGTGCTCGAGGGCTTCGGCGACAACAAGATCCAGGTCATCAAGGCCGTCCGTGAGCTCACCAACCTTGGCCTGAAGGAGGCCAAGGAGGTCGTCGAGGGCGCTCCCAAGGCTGTTCTCGAGGGTGCCAAGAAGGAGGACGCCGAGGCTGCCAAGGAGAAGCTCGAGGCTGCTGGCGCTGCTGTCACCCTCAAGTAATCAGGCTCTCTCGCCAGATTTCTTTGCAGACGGGGTTCGCATTGCGAGCCCCGTCTTTTTTGTTTTTGTCCCCTCATTTCCATTGCTCGGCATGCAGAACACCGCTGTCTTTGCCGTGCCAATCCCGTTACCGCTGGGGCGTAAAATTGCACCATTCGAGCAATAATTTGCGTTGACCTGCTGAAGAATTGCGTTTGCCTTACGGCGACGTATGTCTCCGGCGGTAAGATACTTCGGTATCGCAATTTGGTCTGCGGCCGCTGTGCCGCACGCACAGGGCGCATTCTGCGCCTGCGAAAGGATCCTTGAATAACATGAAGGCAATCATCCCCGCCGCCGGTCTTGGCACGCGTTTTCTGCCTGGCACTAAGTGCACGCCCAAAGAGATGCTGCCGGTGCTCGACAAGCCGGTCATTCAGTATGTCGTTGAGGAGGCACTCGACCCCGAGGAGGTCGACGACGCCATCATCGTTACCTCTCCCGGTAAGCCCGAGCTGCTGAGCTACTTCCAGCCCGATCGTTCGCTCGAGAACCTGCTGCGCGAGCGCGGTAAGGACGCCTACGCCGACGCCGTCGCCCATGCGGGCGGTATGCCGGTCGACTTCCGTTATCAGTACGAGCCCAAGGGCCTCGGCCACGCCATTCGCTCTGCCGCCGACGCCGTGGCAGGGGAGAACTTCCTGGTTCTTTTGGGCGACTACGTTGTGCCTAACCGCGACATCTGCGACAAGATGCTCGCCGTTTCCAAAGAGCACGGTGGCGCTTCGGTTATCGCCGTCGCCGCTTGCTCGCCCGAGGAAGTCAGCCGCTACGGCGTTATCGCCGGCGAGCGTGTCGGTTCGCTCGAGGGCGCCGAGGGCGTTGCCGATGCCGAGCCGGGCGCTGTCTGGCGCATCGGCGGTCTGGTCGAGAAGCCCGCTCCCGAGGCGGCTCCGTCCAACCTGTACATCGTCGGCCGTTATCTGCTGAGCCCGCTGGTCATGGACCTGCTGGCCGATCAGCAGGCCGGCAAGGGCGGCGAGATTCAGCTCACCGACGCCATGGCCCGCTCGCTCGACCGCGAGGCCATGTACGCCGTCGTCATCGACCCGCTCTCGGGCTACGATACCGGTACCCCTTCTGGCTGGATGGCCACCAACGCCCTCATGGCCGCAAGCGATCCTCGCTTTGCCGGCGCCTTCTGGGACGCCATCGACGAGCGCGGCGGCTTGATGCGCAAATAAGCCTTCGAGCATCGAAATTTACGGGTGCAGACTTCGGTCTGCACCCATTTTTTATGTGCGCCGCGGCTTGGCTCCGGAAAGTGAGGCCCACAATTTGGTCGAATTCTGGGATGTGCTTTCCGGTTGGGGCCCCTAGCGGAAACTACGACCCGGAATATCGGCTCAGAACGGGACACGCTTTCCCGAACAGGGCTCAACCGGAAAGCGCATCCCAGTTTGAGGCCTCAAAACGGGACGTAGTTTCCGCTCGATTAGCCCTCACCGCCATTTCGCCGTTCAGCGTCCCGCATCAACAGTCTCGTTCACAGAAAATATATGAACAGATGTTCGATGTACGCCCATCTACCTGCGCATTTTCTATCGAAAAACTTTGCTACTCCAAAAACTCAATCGCGTCAAGGCTTTTCTTGCCCAACGGTCGGTACCTGATAAACTATTAGGTTGCGATAACTGGCGAAGCTATGCCTCGCCAACCCACCGAGCATTTCCGTGAAGGAGGAAAAACCTGGTGACCTACGCATACACTGCCACTGAGCGCAAGCGCGTCAGCTTCGGGAAAATCCCGGAGGCCATGGAGCTCCCCAACCTTATCTCTGTTCAAAGGGAATCCTTTGAGCGTTTTAAGGACGAGGGCCTTCGTGAGGCGTTCAAGGAATCCAGCCCCATCCAGAGCCAGAACCATGTTCTCGAGGTTACCTTCGGCGAGCATCAGTTCGGCGACCCCGCGCACACCGTCGAGGAGTGCCGCGAGAAGGATATGACCTATCAGGCTCCGCTTCTGACCGACGTCCGTCTCACCAACAAGGAGACCGGCGAGATCAAGGAGCAGCTCGTCTTCATGGGCGACTTCCCCATGATGACTGATCAGGGCACCTTCATCATCAACGGTACCGAGCGCATCGTCGTCTCGCAGCTCGTCCGCTCCCCGGGCGTGTACTACAGCTCCGAGATGGATTCGGGCAAGCAGATCTACAAAGCCCAGATCATCCCGTCCCGCGGTGCCTGGCTTGAGTTTGAGGTCGACAAGCGCGACCAGCTCATGGTCTCCATCGACCGTAAGCGCAAGCAGAGCGCCACGATGTTCCTGCGCGCCCTTGGCATCGCCGTCACCAACGACGACATCATCGAGCTGCTCGGCAACTCCGATGTGATCAAGCGCACCCTGGAGCGCGATACCGCCCTCACCCGCGAGGACGCCCTCATCGAGATCTACCGTCGTCTGCGCCCGGGCGAGCCTCCCACCGTGGACGCTTCCCGCAGCCTGCTCGAGGGTCTGCTCTTTAACCCGCAGCGCTACGACCTGGCCCGCGTCGGTCGTTACAAGGTCAACAAGAAGCTCAACCTCACCACCGAGGAAGAGGTCACGGTGCTCACCGACGAGGATATCGTCGCGACGCTGCGCTACCTGCTGTCCCTCGCTGCCGGCGAGCAGGGCTTCAAGGTCGACGACATCGACCACTTCGGCAACCGCCGCATCCGCACCGTCGGCGAGCTCGTCGCCAACCAGTTCCGTATCGGCATGAGCCGTATGGAGCGCGTCGTCCGTGAGCGCATGAGCTCCCAGGACATCGACGAGATCACCCCGCAGTCGCTCATCAACATCCGCCCGATCGTGGCCTCCATCAAGGAGTTCTTCGGTTCCTCGCAGCTCTCGCAGTTCATGGACCAGGCGAACCCTCTGACCGGTCTGACCCACAAGCGCCGTCTGTCCGCACTCGGCCCTGGTGGTCTTGCCGGCCACAAGTCCGGCTCCAGCCGCCGCACCAACGTGCCGACGGCCGTCCGCGACGTTCACAATTCGCACTACAGCCGCATGTGCCCGATCGAGACCCCCGAAGGCCCCAACATCGGCCTGATCGGCTCGCTCGCCCTCTACGCCCGCGTCAACGAGTACGGCTTCATTGAGGCCCCGTTCCGTCGCGTCGAGAACGGCGTTGCCACCGACCAGATCGACTGGATGACCGCTGACGAGGAAGAGAAGCACGTCATCGCGCCGGCCAACACGCCGCTCGATCCCAAGACCAACGAGTTCATCACGACCGATGCCGAGGGCAAGATCGTCCGTCCGCACGCCGTGATCGCCCGTACCCGCGACTTCGACGGCTCCTTCGGCGCTCCCGCCGACGTGCCCGTCGAGGACGTCGACTACATGGACGTCTCGCCGCGTCAGATGCTCTCCGTCGCAGCCACGCTGATTCCGTTCCTTGAGCACGACGACGCCAAGCGTACGCTCATGGGCGCCAACATGCAGCGTCAGGCCGTGCCGCTGGTTCACCCTGCCGCTCCCTATGTCGGTACCGGCATGGAGCGTCGCGCCGCCCTGGACTCCGGCGAGGTCACCCTGGCCAAGAATGCCGGCGAGGTCATCTTTGCCGACGCCGCCAAGATCATCGTCAAGCATGCCGGTGGCATGGACGAGTATCACCTGGCCAAGTACCAGCGCTCCAACCAGTCCACCTGCATCAACCACCGTCCGCTCGTGCGCGTCGGTGACACCGTTGAGCAGGGCGAGCCCCTGGCCGACGGTCCTTCGACCGATCACGGTGAGCTCGCACTGGGCCAGAACCTCACCGTGGCCTACATGCCGTGGGAAGGCTTTAACTACGAGGACGGTATCGTCGTGTCCGAGCGCCTGGTGGCCGAGGACCTGCTGACGACCATCAACATCACCCGTCACGAGATCGACGCCCGCGACACCAAGCTCGGCCCCGAGGAGATCACCCGCGAGATCCCGAACCTCTCCGAGGACATGCTTGCCAACCTCGACGAGGACGGCATCATCCGCATCGGCGCCGAGGTCGGCCCTGGCGACATCCTGGTCGGCAAGGTCACGCCTAAGGGCGAGAGCGCTCTGACCGCCGAGGAGCGCCTGCTGCGCGCCATCTTCGGTGCCAAGGCTCACGACGTTCGCGACACTTCCCTTAAGATGCCTCACGGCGCGTACGGCCGCGTCATCGACGTCGTCCGCTTTAGCCGCGAGAACGGCGACGACCTGGCCCCCGGCGTCAACGAGCAGGTGCGCGTCTACGTCGCCCAGCGTCGTAAGATCCAGCAGGGCGATAAGATCGCCGGCCGCCACGGCAACAAGGGTGTTATCTGTAACGTTCTGCCGGTCGAGGACATGCCCTACATGGCTGACGGTACCCCGATCGACGTTATCCTCAACCCGCTGGGCGTTCCTTCGCGTATGAACGTCGGCCAGCTGCTCGAGTGCCACCTTGGCTGGGCTGCCGCCTGCGGTTGGGATACCGAGCAGGCCGACTCCGACAAGTACGTCCCCGGTCCGTTCTTCACCGCCACGCCCGTCTTCGATGGCGCCAAGGAGGACGAGATCGCCGAGGTCATCCGCCGTGCCAACAAGAACATGCTCAACAAGGCCACCGCTGCCTTTGGCGATCACATGCGCCCCGAGTTCGTCACCCAGCTTGACGAGCGCGGCAAGACCCGTCTGTTCGACGGTCGCACCGGCGAGGAGTTCCGCGAGCCCATTACCGTGGGTACGTCCTACATCCTCAAGCTCGGCCACATGGTCGACGACAAGATCCACGCCCGTTCGACCGGCCCTTACAGCTTGGTTACCCAGCAGCCTCTGGGCGGCAAGGCCCAGTTCGGCGGCCAGCGCTTCGGCGAGATGGAAGTTTGGGCACTGTACGCTTACGGTGCTTCCAACGTCCTGCAGGAGATCCTGACCGTCAAGTCCGACGACACCGTGGGCCGCGTCAAGACCTACGAGTCCATCGTCAAGGGCGAGAACGTTCCTGTCCCGGGTATCCCCGAGTCCTTCAAGGTTCTCGTCAAGGAGATTCGCTCCCTCGCACTGGACATCGAGCCCATGCACGATGCCGACGAGGACGCCTCCGCCCCTGTGACCGCCGAGGAGACCTCTGCTCTCGACGACCTGGCTGCGCTCGCCGGCGTTGACGCCGACGTCGAGGCCGAGGATGCCGAGACCGCCGAGGCACCCGAGGCTGTCGCCGCCACGACCACTGATAAGGAGTAGTTGACTGTGGCAGATTTCGAAGCTACTGATTTTGACTCGGTAAAGATCTCCCTTGCCTCCGCCGACCAGATCCGTTCCTGGTCGCACGGCGAGGTCAAGAAGCCGGAGACCATCAATTACCGTACCCTCAAGCCCGAGAAGGACGGCCTGTTCTGCGAGAAGATCTTCGGTCCCGCCAAGGACTGGGAGTGCTCCTGCGGCAAGTACAAGGGCATCCGCTTCAAGGGCATCGTCTGCGAGCGCTGCGGCGTCGAGGTCACCTCGGCCAAGGTGCGTCGCGACCGCATGGGTCACATCGAGCTCGCCGCTCCCGTGTCCCACATCTGGTACTTCAAGAGCCCCACGAGCTTCCCGATGAGCCGTATGCTCGACATCAAGTCCAAGGACCTCGAGAAGGTTCTGTACTTTGCCAGCTACATCATCACCGAGGTCGACTATGAGGCCCGCGAGGCCGACGCCGACGACCTGCGCGAGGAGCTCGCCGCCGATTTGGAAGAGATCGATGCCGAGTGCGCCCGCCAGATCGAGTCCCTCAAGGAGCAGGGCAACCCCGAGAACTTTGACGAGTTCTCCGACGAGGAGCCGCTGACCCCCGAGGAGGTCGCCTCCGGCATCGTCGACATCGAGGAAGAGTGCAAGGACGAGAAGCAGCTCCGCACGGACGCCTTCAACGCCTTCATGAAGCTCACCGAGCGCGACCTCATCTCCGATGAGCCGCTGTTCCGCGAGATGACCCGCTACTACTCCATGTACTTCAAGGGTGGCATGGGTGCCGAGGCCGTCCGCGACCTGCTCGCTGCCATCGATCTTCCTTCCGAGGCCGAGAAGCTCAAAGCCATCATCGCCGACGAGGACTCCCAGAAGCAGAAGCGCGAGAAGGCCGTCAAGCGCCTCGAGGTCGTTGACGCCTTCCTGAAGGGCGGCAACAGCCCCGCGAACATGATCTTGGACGTCATCCCGGTCATTCCGCCCGATCTGCGCCCGATGGTCCAGCTCGACGGCGGCCGCTTTGCCGCGTCCGACCTCAACGACCTGTACCGTCGCGTGATCAACCGTAACAACCGACTCAAGCGCCTGCTCGACCTGGACGCCCCTGCGATCATCGTGAACAACGAGAAGCGCATGCTCCAGGAGTCCGTGGACGCCCTGTTCGACAATGGCCGTCGTGGTCGCCCGGTCTCTGGCCGTGGCGGTCGCCCGCTCAAGTCGCTCGCCGAGGCCCTCAAGGGCAAGCAGGGTCGTTTCCGTCAGAATCTGCTGGGCAAGCGTGTCGACTACTCCGGCCGTTCGGTTATCGTTACCGACCCCAAGCTGCTGCTGCACCAGTGCGGTCTGCCCAAGACCATGGCGCTGGAGCTCTTCAAGCCCTTCGTCATGAAGCGCCTGGTCGAGCTTGGCAAGGTCGAGAACATCAAGGGCGCCAAGCGCGCTATCGACCGCGGTGCCACCTTTGTGTGGGATATCCTCGAAGAGGTCATCGACGGCCGCGTCGTGCTGCTCAACCGTGCACCGACCCTGCACCGTCTGTCCATCCAGGCCTTTGAGCCGGTGCTGGTCGAGGGCAAGGCTATCCACCTGCATCCGCTGGTCTGCTCGCCCTTCAACGCCGACTTCGACGGCGACCAGATGTCTGTCCACGTGCCGCTGTCCAGCCAGGCTCAGGCCGAGGCTCGCGTGCTCATGCTCTCTGCGAACAACCTGCGCTCGCCGGCATCCGGCAAGCCGGTCAACATCCCCTCGCAGGACATGATCATCGGTGTGTACTACCTGACCCAGGTTCGCGACGGTCTGCCCGGCGAGAACCACGTGTTCGCCAGCTTCGACGACGCGCTGCACGCCTATGACTGCCGCTCCGAGGTCGACATGCAGGCCAAGATCCAGGTCCGCGTGTCCGCCGAGAACGCCAACGTCATCAACGAGGACGGCACCCGTATCTTCCGCGTCAAGAACGGCAAGAACGAGTTCGTCGACTACGACGTCACCGGCAACAAGACCGCGCGCTTCGAGACCTCTATCGGCCGCATCATCTTCAACCGCCAGTGCCTGCCCGAAGACTACGAGTTCATGAACTACAAGATGGTCAAGGGCGATGTGGCCAAGCTGGTTGCCGACTGCTGCGATCGTTACCCCGAGGCCAAGGTCGGCCCGATCCTCGACGCCATCAAGTACTCCGGCTTCCACTACGCTACCCGCGCCGGCCTTACCATCTCGGTGTGGGACGCTCTCATCCCTGATGAGAAGCAGGAGCTGCTCGACCGCGCCCAGGCTAACGTCGACCAGATCAACGAGTACTTCGAGGAGGGCTTCATCAACGAGACGGAGCGCCACATCGAAGTCGTTAACGAGTGGACCGCTTGTACCGACAAGGTCGCAGCGCTCATGCTCGACTTGTTCGACGAGGAGAACCCGCTCTACATGATGGCCGACTCCGGCGCCCGTGGTTCTAAGACCCAGCTGCGTCAGCTCGGCGGCATGCGTGGCCTGATGGCAGACATGTCCGGCGAGACGATCGACCTTCCCATTAAGGCGAACTTCCGCGAGGGCCTGCTGCCGCTCGAGTACTTCATTTCGACCTACGGCGCCCGTAAGGGCCTGGTCGATACCGCATCCCACACCTCGGACTCTGGTTACCTGACCCGTCGTCTGGTCGACGTGGCCCAGGACGTCATCGTCCGAGAGGAGGACTGCGGTACGCACGAGGGCGTCACCTACAACCTCATCATCCCCGGCACCACCGACCTCAACACCGACCTCGTCGGCCGTTGCTTCATTGAGGACGTCGTGGCTCCCGATGGCACCGTGCTCTTTGAGCAGGACGGCTACATCGAGAAGGTCGCCGACATCCAGAAGATGGTCGACGCCGGTCTCAAGAAGGTCAAGCTTCGCGCGCTGCTCACCTGCCGCTCCAAGTACGGCGTGTGCCAGAAGTGCTATGGCTGGGATCTTTCCACCCGTCGTCCGGTCGCTATCGGTACCGCGGTCGGCATTATTGCCGCCCAGTCCATCGGCGAGCCTGGTACGCAGCTTACGATGCGTACCATTCACTCCGGCGGCGTCGCTGGCGTCGACGACATTACGCAGGGTCTGCCTACGGTCAGCCGTATGTTCGATATCGTCGGCAACGTCAACGAGAAGATTCTGGGTCGCGAGGCCGAGCTGGCTCCGTACTCCGGCCACCTCTCGATTAAGCCCGAGAAGTCCGAGTACGTGCTGACGCTCACCGACTCCGAGGACCACACCCGTGTCCTCGACGAGCGTCGCGTCCCCGCATCGGTGCGCTTCATGCCCGAGATCGAGGACGGCTGCGAGGTTCGCGCCGGCGACCAGATCACCAAGGGCTTCGTCAACTTCCGCAACCTGCGCAAGCTGACCGACATCGAGTCGACGATGCACACCTTCGTCGAGAGCGTCAAGGACGTCTACACCAGCCAGGGCGTCGATCTGAACGACAAGCACATCGAGGTGCTCGCACGTCAGATGCTGCGTCGCGTTCAGATCACCAACCCCGGCGACTCCAAGTACCTGCTTGGTCAGTACGTCGACCGCTACGAGTTCGCCGACGAGGTCGAGCGCGTTGCCCGTCTGGGCGGTCAGGCTCCCGTGGCCGAGCCCGTCATCCTGGGTACGCTCAAGGTCGCGTCCAACATCGACTCCTGGCTGTCGAGCGCTTCGTTCATCCGCACCGCCGGCGTCCTTACCGAGGCTGCCATCGAGGGCAAGGTCGACCATCTGCTCGACCTTAAGTCCAACGTCATCGTCGGCAAGAAGATCCCGGCTGGTACCGGCCTCAAGCCGTACGCCAACGCTAAGCTGACGTATCGCACGGCCGACGGCTACGTGGACATCGACGGCCCGGCCTCGCCCAACGCCAAGTCGCTGCCCGAGTGGGCTCCTGTGGAGCTCAAGGACTTGGACGAGCAGCTCCCGCAGCAGCTCGACTGGGCCGGCTACGACGAGTTCGGCGGTGCTGACGGTTCGTTCACCCGCAACGGCCACACCATCTCCGCCGAGAAGGCTCGCCTGTACCTGTTCGACGACCTGGGCGTGTCGCAGCGCTGGACCAACAAGTTCAGCGAGGTCGGCATCGAGACGGTCGGCGACCTGGTCGGCAAGTCCGAGGAGGATCTGCTGCGCATCGACGGCATCGGTGCAAAGGCGATCGAGGAGCTCCGTGACGGCTTGGAGGCCCACGACCTGCTCTACATCCTCGAGAACAACGACGACGTTGCCGACGAGGAAGACCTCTCGCAGCTGCTGCAGATGGTCTTTAGCCCCGACGGTCCGGACGACATTCTGCTGGGCACCTCTGCCACGCCGACGCATCACGCCGACGCCGACGAGGAGCTCCTGGGCGCCCCGATCGACGACAAGAAGGCTCCCGCCAACGGTGCCATCAACGAGGACATGGCTTCCCTCGACGAGCTGCTCAACCAGCTCGTGGACACCGACGACGCCGAAGAGGCTAAGGACAACGACGAGGAGTAACTTCCAAGTACGTTAACCGTCCTTCCAAAGACCCGTTTCCCAACAGGGAAGCGGGTCTTTTTTGGTGAGGAACGTTGCCCCGACGAGCACGTCGGATTCCCGGAACGGGCCGCCCGCTTTTTAAGTTTGTCGCGAGTTCCGCACGCAAAGGAAAGCACTTAATGTGCTTTCCGTCTTGCGCAGGACTGTAGAGCAGCAAACTTAAACAGCGGGCGGCCCGTTCCGGGAATCTGCCCCCGCGCACAGAAGGGGATTCCTTTTGTCAAAAAGGGACAGGTTTATTTTGGTAGGTTATTCCTGCTTGAATTTGAAACATTTCGTTCGGTCAAAGCGTATCTATGGTGAGGGCCTCAGCAAGAATCATTAACGTCACCGGGAGGTGATTATGGAAGAACAAACATTTAGACAGGCGGTCGAAGATCACCGGGATGTCGTGTTTCGAATCGCATTGACGTACCTGCGCGATCGCGCCGATGCCGACGATGTCGCTCAAGACGTCTTTCTGAAGTTAATCAAAAGCGATGCGCAATTTGAAAGCTGGGAGCATCTTCGCCGATGGCTTATCCGGGTCACGATCAATGAATGCAAATCGCTCTTTCGAAAGCCATGGAGGCGTGTGGAGGATATTGAGAACCTGGCCGAGTCGCTTTCGACAGCGCAGGATGAGACCAAGGCCGTCCTGTCAGATGTCATGCGGCTTCCGGAACGATTCCGTATCCCCATCGTGCTCTATTACTATCTGGGCTTCTCGACTTCAGAGATTGCCGAGTTGCTGCACGTACCAGCCGCGACCGTTCGAACGCGTTTAGCTCGCGGTCGATCGAAGCTCAAGTTCATCCTAGAGGAGGGCGACCGTGAAATCCAACCAAATCAAGCAGGCCTTCGAGTCCGTCCAAGCCGATAGCGATCTTGCTGACCGTGTTCTTTATGCCGCTGCTGGTGAGCCGCTTCGCCGAAGGGGTCACGCGAAGCCTCTGTATGTTGCCGTGATCGGATGCCTTGCCGGAGTGCTGGCGACCGGAGGGGTCGCCTACGCCGTCGTCAATTCCAGTTATTTTGCCTCTGCCTGGGGAAACCATGGCAACGGAGAGTCCATTACCTGGACTCAAGGTGGCTCGTCGGGAACTAAATATACCTACACCAGAGAGTTTGGTGATGGTATCGCGCCCCAAAGCTTGGAGGGTTCAGTCCAGGAGGTCAATCTGTCCGTCGAGGGCAACGGCTATACGCTCGACATTCATGATATGGCTATCGATAAAAACGGTTGCGGTGCCGTGACGTTTACGTTGTCCAATCCAAATGGTGTTAACTACTACAAGCCGGCAGCAGATACAGGCGAACTTGTTCTCTATGGTGAAGAAGAACAGGGCATCGGCACGCCCAGCATGAACTTCGGCGAGGAATGGGCTGACACACGCTGCACAATTGATAAGGACACATCAAGCGATACTGTCATTAATGGCACGATGTACTTTGCTTCTATGGATCGCGAGCGAGGTTTTCAACATGCGGTCACCTGGAATATCCAGTGGACCGAGGGCAAAGGTGAGGACGCGAAACTGTTCGAAGCATCGACGCCCGAGTTTAGCGTTGGAGAGCACGTCGAGACTAAGGAACTTCACTCTGATGACTCGTCTCTCGAGATCAGTCCGTTCTCCATCCAGACGCACATCGATGACCTGGGCTATGAAGCAGTCACGAAAAAGTTGACCGTCAGTTACAAGGATGGATCGGAGCAGATTATCGAAGACGACGACGCAGGGGCATTCAACTTATATTTTTCTTATACGCGCAATAGCGGAGAGAACATTTGGGTGCCAACGAAGTTGATTGATGTCGACCAAGTGGTTTCAGTAACGCTCGAAGGCACACGCTGCACTTCAACAGGGGGCGCTGAAACGTCGGAACCCTTTACCATCGTCTATTCGTAAGATTTGGGGCCGTTTCCTACGAGGGGAAGCGGCCCATTTTGTGTTAAATGGAGGGCTGAATAGGACGCTATTCGTCTGATTATCGGAAGTGCGGTGAAAAACTCAGAACTTGCGACCACACTCATAATCTAACCCCCTACTGAACTGCGGTTTTGTTGTCAATAATGTCGGTCTGCTTAGAGGTTTACGATTTTTCCCCGCACTTCCGAAAACGTTGTTGATCCACATGCTGCAAAAGGAAGCAGATCATCGTGAAGGGTGACGTTTCCCCAGATAAAACTGACCAAAATAAACCTGTCCCTTTTTGGCAGGTAACGTTGCCCCAACGAGCACGTCGGATTCCCAGACCGGGCCGCCCGCTGTTTAAGTTTGTCGCGAGTTCCGCACGCAAAGGAAAGCACGTAATGTGCTTTCCGTCTTGCGCAGGACTGTAGAGCAGCAAACTTAAACAGCGGGCGGCCCGGTCTGGGAATCCGCCCCCGCGCACAGAAGGGGATTCCTTTTGTGTAGGCTTTGCGGAAATGTGCTCATTTTGGGATACGCCCGGAGGCGTGGTCTGTTGACGGCACAGCTAACGCCACGTATCCTATCGAACTGCGTGTTTCGTAGGGGGATGCTGACCCCTCGATTCAAGCCGTTGCACTTTACAGAAAGCTGGAATCATTCGAGAAGGAGTACGCTTTGCCTACTATTAACCAGCTGGTTCGCCAGGGCCGTCGTTCCGTGCCCAAGAAGTCCAAGAACGCTGCTCTGCAGCACAACTCCCAGAAGCGCGGCGTGTGCACCCGCGTCTTCACCACGAGCCCCAAGAAGCCGAACTCGGCTCTTCGTAAGGTTGCCCGTGTTCGCCTCGTCAACGGCATCGAAGTTACTGCTTACATCCCGGGTGAGGGCCACAACCTGCAGGAGCACTCCATCGTGCTCGTCCGCGGCGGCCGTGTCCGTGACCTCCCTGGTGTCCGTTATCACGTCATCCGTGGCGCCTACGACGCTGCTCCGGTCCAGAACCGTATGCAGGCCCGTTCCAAGTACGGTGCTAAGCGCCCAAAGGCTAAATAAGCCAGATAACGTTTTGATACTTTCGCCGTGTGCCGCCTAAGCGCCGCACGGTAGACACTTAAGGAGATTTCACATGCCGCGTCGTGCAGCAGCTAATCGTCGTGAGGTTCAGCCTGACGCCGTTTACAACAACCGCCTGGTGACTCAGCTCATCAACAAGGTCCTTCTTGACGGCAAGAAGGCCACCGCTGAGCGCATCGTTTACACCGCTTTCGAGATCGTTGCCGAGAAGTCCGAGGGCGGCGACGCTCTCGCTACCTTCAAGAAGGCCATGGACAACGTCAAGCCCACGCTCGAGGTTAAGCCCAAGCGTGTCGGTGGCGCTACCTATCAGGTCCCGATGGAGGTCAACTCCCGTCGTTCCACCGCTCTGGGCATCCGCTGGATCGTCAACTTCTCCCGCGCTCGCAAGGAGAAGACCATGGCCGAGCGTCTCGCCAACGAGATCCTCGACGCTTCCAACGGCCTGGGCGCTTCCGTCAAGAAGCGTGAGGACGTCTTCAAGATGGCCGAGGCCAACCGCGCGTTCTCTCACTATCGTTGGTAAGTTAAGGTAAGGAACTAACATGGCTAAGCCTAAGTACAAGCTTTCCGATACCCGTAACATCGGCATCATGGCCCACATCGATGCCGGTAAGACCACCACGACCGAGCGTATTCTTTACTACACCGGTAAGACCCACAAGATCGGTGAGGTCCATGAGGGCGCTGCCACCATGGACTGGATGGTTCAGGAGCAGGAGCGCGGCGTAACCATTACCTCCGCTGCTACCACGTGCTTCTGGAACAAGGACGGTAAGGACTACCGCATCCAGATCATCGACACCCCGGGCCACGTTGACTTCACCGCCGAGGTCGAGCGCTGCCTGCGCGTCCTCGATGGCGCTGTCGCCGTCTTCGACGCCGTTGCCGGCGTTCAGCCCCAGTCTGAGACCGTTTGGCGTCAGGCTTCTACCTTCAACGTCCCCCGCATCGCCTTCATCAACAAGTATGACCGCGTGGGCGCTGACTTCTTCAACGCTATCGAGACCATGAAGGATCGTCTCGACGCTAACGCCGTGGCCGCTCAGGTCCCGATGGGCGCCGAGGACAACTTCTGGGGTGTCATCGACCTCGTCACCATGACCGCATGGGACTTCAAGGCCGACGACAAGGGCATGACCTACCCCGAGCCGATGGACGAGATCCCGGCTGAGTTCGCTGACATCGCTGCCACCAAGCGCGAGGAGCTCCTTGACGCTGCTGCCAGCTTTGACGACGAGCTCATGGAGAAGATTCTCATGGAGGAGGACTTCACCGTCGAGGAGCTCAAGGCTGCTCTGCGCAAGGGCGTTCTGGCCAACGAGCTCAACCTCGTCTTCGTGGGCTCCGCCTACAAGAACAAGGGCGTCCAGGAGCTGCTCGACGCTGTCGTCGACTACCTGCCCAGCCCGCTCGACGTCGAGGCCGTCACCGGTACCGATCCGGATACCGGCGAGGAGATCGAGCGTCATCCTTCCTTCGACGAGCCCTTCTCCGGCCTGGTCTTCAAGATCATGACCGACCCGTTCGTCGGTAAGCTCACCTACGTCCGCGTTTACTCCGGCCGTGCCGAGTCCGGCTCCTACGTTGTCAACGCTTCCAACGGTCAGCGCGAGCGCCTCGGCCGCATCCTCGAGATGAACGCCGCCGAGCGTATCGACCGTGACGACGCTGCCGCCGGCGACATCGTCGCTTGCGTCGGTTTCAAGAACTCCACCACCGGTGACACCCTGTGCGCCGAGGGCAAGGAGATCGTCCTCGAGAAGATCGAGTTCGCCAAGCCCGTTATCGACGTTGCCATCGAGCCCAAGACCAAGGCCGAGCAGGACAAGATGTCCCTGGCTCTGACCAAGCTCGCCGAGGAGGACCCGACTTTCCAGGTGTCCACCAACCACGAGACCGGTCAGACCATCATCGCCGGCATGGGCGAGCTGCACCTCGAGATCATCGTCGACCGTCTGCTCCGTGAGTTCAAGGTTGACGCTAACGTTGGTAAGCCCCAGGTTGCCTACCGCGAGACCGCTGGTCACGACGTCGAGAAGGCTGAGGGCAAGTTCGTCCGTCAGTCCGGTGGTCGCGGTCAGTACGGCCACGCCGTCATCAAGCTCGAGAAGATGGAGGAGGGCTTCGGCTACGAGTTCGTCAACGCTATCGTCGGCGGCGTCGTGCCCAAGGAGTACATCCCGTCCATCGACAAGGGCATCCAGGAGGCCCTGAACACTGGTGTTATCGCCGGCTTCCCGGTCCTCGACGTCAAGGTCACCCTGTTCGACGGTTCTTACCACGAGGTCGACTCCTCCGAGGCCGCCTTCAAGATCGCCGGTTCCATGGCTATCAAGGACGCCCTCAAGAAGTCCGACCCGCAGCTGCTCGAGCCGATCATGGCTGTCGAGGTCGAGACCCCCGAGCAGTACATGGGCGACGTTATGGGCAACCTCTCCGGTCGCCGCGGCAAGATCGAGGGCATGGAGGATCGCAAGAACAGCAAGCTCATCCGTGCCAAGGTGCCGCTGGGCGAGATGTTCGGTTACGCTACCGACCTTCGCTCCCAGACCCAGGGCCGTGCATCCTACACGATGCAGTTCGACTCTTATGAGCCCGCGCCCAAGTCCATCGTGGACGAGGTCATGAGCAAGAACGCCTAAGTTCGAGCTCCCTGTTACGTAATCCTGCGAGAACATCTCTCGCACTCTTTGGAGGTTTAAGTTGGCTACCCAGAAGATCCGCATTCGCCTCAAGGGCTATGATCACGAGGTCGTCGATCAGTCCGCGAAGCTCATCGTCGAGACCGCTCAGAAGACCGGTGCTCGCGTTTCCGGTCCTGTCCCCCTGCCCACCGAGCGCAACCTGTACACGGTTATCCGCTCGCCGCACGTGAACAAGGACTCCCGCGAGCAGTTCGAGATGCGCACCCACAAGCGCCTCATCGACATCCTCGACCCCACCTCGGGCACCGTTGATTCGCTCATGCGTCTCGACCTCCCCGCTGGCGTCGACATCGACATCAAGCTCTAAGCGATACCGCTCATAGCTTACAGAGCCCCGCTGCCATTACGGTAGCGGGGCTCTTTTGTTTTGAAAAATGGCCTTGGGGATCCGGGTGATGCAGCCGAATGGGTGGCTGTGGCGCCTTATGTGCCCATGGGGCGCAGCGATGCCTCCTCAAAATGGAAGGATCGCATGCCGTCTTCCGTCTCGATGCACGCGCGACCACAGTCATCGACGGTTTGAAAGATGCCTCGCGCCAGTTGGTCTCCAGCGGGGGAGCGGGCGATAACGTGCTCCCCAATCCAATTGAGGCGAGCGACGTATTCGCCGTGGGCGGGTGCGAGCGGTCCGGCATTTTCTTCCATGGCGTTGAGGCGTTCTGCCCAGGCATCTACAGCGCCGATAACGGCGTGATAGACCTCCTCGAGCAGCACATCGACGGCGGGAACATTCTCGTTGAGGTCTGAGAGGCCAATTGCCGCCAAGCCGCCATCGGGCACCTCTTGGGGCGTGTAGTTTACATTGACGCCAATGCCGCAGACGGCGAAGGGCTCGCCCTCGTTGTCGCGTGCGGCCTCGACCAGAATGCCGCCGAGCTTATGTCCCCGCGCGACGAGGTCGTTGGGCCATTTGAGGCCGATCTCGTTCGCAAGACCTTGTGCCTCGAGCGTTCCGAGCACCGCTAGGCCGCTGACGGCGGCAAGACCAGAGTACTTGGCGGGGTCAACACGTGGACGTAGGACAATCGAAAGCAACAAGTTGCCGGCGGTTGAGTCCCACTTGTGGCCGCGTCGGCCGCGTCCTGCCGTTTGGGCTCGAGCGGCAAGTCCTGTGCCGTGCGGCGCACCCTGTTTTCCTGCCTCGAGCAGGTCATCATTGGTCGATCCGGTTACGTCGACTATCGTTAATTGGGCATCCATAGCGGCTGCTACCTCCTTAATGAATAAGTGAATGACGCAATGGTGTCGAGAGATAGACACAATGTGAAGCCTTTGTCGCATTTGGACAATTTAATGTTAACACGTCAACAAGGCGCAGAATGCGCTATCCTCTCTTGGTCGATGTAAACACATCAACAACCCAAAGGAGGCTAGTGATGGGTTTCACGATACTGGGAACGGGCTCGGCACTTCCTGAGCGCAGCGTTTCCAACGACGAGCTGTCCGAGTTCCTGGACACCTCGGATGAGTGGATTTTTACCCGCACGGGGATCAAGAGCCGCCATGTGTGCACCACCGAGTCACTCGACGACCTTGCCGTGGCAGCGAGCGAGCAAGCGCTCCAGACGTCTGGAATCCATGCGAGCCAGCTGGATCTTATCGTTTGTTCGACGACGACGGGCGATCATCTCGTCCCTGCCGAAGCGTGCGCCGTAGCCGAGCGTCTGGGCGCGACGTGCCCTGCCTTCGATGTCTCTGCGGCCTGTGCCGGGTTCGTATTTGCGCTCGATGTCGCCGAGGGCTATATCGTCCGCGGCCGTGCCGAGCGCGTGCTGGTCGTTGCCGCCGAGCAGATGACGCGCGCGCTCGATTGGACCGACCGTGCCACCTGCGTGCTTTTTGGCGATGGGGCAGGCGCCGCAGTGATTGGAGCTGGGGGAGACAACCCCCTTGCCGTTGAGCTTTCGACGGCGCCCGACGTCGAGACGTTGCGCGTACCCGGTCTGGTCGGCACCTCGCCGTTTAAGGCCTCTGCAGATAGCGAGAGCGTGCTGTCCATGAATGGCCGCCGCGTGTTCAAGTTCGGCGTCAACGCCATCTGCGACACGGTCCATAAGCTTGCGGGCGATGCGGGCATTTCGGTCGAAGACATCGACCATTTTGTATTCCATCAGGCTAACGAACGAATCCTGAGTCAGGCGGTCAAGCGCCTCGGCGTGCCAGACGAGCGCGTGGTTCGAACGCTGCGCGAGATCGGCAACATTTCGAGCGCATGCATTCCGCTTGCCCTCGACCGGCTGGCAAACGCCGGTGCACTTCACACAGGCGACACCATCGCCTTGGTTGGATTTGGCGCCGGTCTGGATATAGGTGGCTATCTGCTTCGTTGGAAGTAGTCGCACATAGGAAATAAAAACGCCCTAGGGCACAACCAAAGGAGAACTACCATGGCAGATCAGAAGACCTTCGAGCGCGTTTGCGACGTTATCCGCGAGACCGCCGGTCTTGACGATGTCGAGATGAAGCCCGAGTCCACGCTCGAGGAGATTGGTCTCGACAGCCTGGGCACCGTCGAGATCCTCGTCGCCGTCGAGGACGAGTTTGGCATCCAGCTCGATACCGAGGAGAACCCCAAGACGGTCGGCGAGTTCGCCGATACGGTCGAGGCGGCATTGGAGAAGTAGAGATGCTCAAGACTCCTCTCTGCGATCAGCTCGGCATCGAAAAGCCCGTGTTCCAGGGCGGTATGGCCTGGATTGCCGATGCCTCGCTGGCGTCCGCAGTGTCCGAGGCGGGTGGCTTAGGCATCATCGCGGCCATGAACGCCGACGCCAACTGGCTTCGCGACCAGATTCATGAGCTGCGCGCCAAGACGGATAAGCCCTTTGGCGTCAACGTCATGCTCATGAGCCCGTTTGCCGACGAGGTCGCGCAGGTCGTGATTGACGAGCGAGTGCCGGTCGTCGTGACGGGCGCCGGCAATCCCGCCAAGTACATGAAGGCGTGGAACGAGGCGGGCATCAAGGTCGTCCCGGTCGTTGCCTCGGTGGCGCTGGCGCGCCTCGTGGCACGTCGTGGAGCCACGGCGGTTGTTGCCGAGGGTACCGAATCGGGCGGCCATATTGGCGAGACCTCGACGATGGCACTTGTCCCGCAGGTTGTCGATGCGGTCGATATTCCCGTGGTGGCGGCCGGCGGCATCGCCGATGGTCGCGGCGTGGCAGCGGCCTTTATGCTCGGTGCCGCCGGCGTCCAGGTGGGTACACGCTTCCTCGTTGCAAACGAATGCACCGTTTCCGAGCAGTACAAGGAGCTGGTGCTCAAGGCAGGCGACACGTCGACGCGTGCGACCGGTCGCTCGACGGGACATCCGGTGCGTGCGCTCAAGAGCCCCTTCACCAATGCCTACGCTAAAAGTGAGGCGGCGGGTGCAAGCCCCGAGGAGCTTGGGGCCATGGGCACGGGCGCACTTCGGAAGGCCGCAAAAGACGGTAATTACGAAGAGGGTTCGTATTTGTGCGGACAGATTGCCGGCATGGTCAACGAACGCCAGAGCGCACGCGAAATCGTCGACGATCTGGTCGATGGCGCCGAGCATGTCCTGAAGGGTGCGTCCGCATGGGTAGCGTAGCGTTTCTGTTTGCTGGCCAGGGTGCCCAACACCCCGCGATGGGCGTCGACCTGATCGAGGCATCGCCGGCGGCCGCCGAGGTGTTCGCCATTGTCGACGAGGTGCGCCCGGGGACCAGCGAGCAGTGCCGGAGCGCCTCCAAGGAGGAGCTCTCGCAGACCGAGAACACGCAGCCGTGCGTGTTCGTTCACGACCTGGCAGCGGCTACCGCTCTGCGTGAGCGCGGCGTGGTGCCTGCCGCCTGTGCGGGATTCTCGCTGGGCGAGGTCGCCGCGCTCACCTTTGCGGGGGCATTCGATACGCGAGCGGGCTTTGAGCTCGTGTGCGAGCGCGCGGCGCTGATGGCCGCGGCTGCCGAGCGCCATCCGGGCGGTATGCGCGCCGTCATCAAGCTCGATGCGGAGCAAGTCGAGAACCTGGCAAAACAGGCCGGCGAGGACTGCTGGCCGGTCAACTACAACAGCCCGCAGCAGACGGTTGTTGCCGGAGCGCCCGAGGCGCTGCAGGAGCTCGACGTCCTAGTAAAAGGGGCTGGCGGCCGCGCTATGAAAGTCGCGGTGTCGGGTGCATTCCATAGTCCCTATATGACCGAGGCGACTGAGGGGCTGGCGACGTATATCCAAGCCGGCCACGCGCCGTCTCCGCTGCTGATTCCGGTCATGGCAAACATGACGGCGGCGCCCTATCCGGCGGATCCGCGAGCGGCATCGGATGTCTTGGCCAACCAGGTGAGTCATGCCGTGCGCTGGGTCGACACGCTGCATACTCTGCAGGATCAGGGCATCGACACGTTTATTGAGGTTGGCCCTGGCAAAACGCTGTCCGGCCTGGTCAAGCGTACGCTGAGCGACGTTTGCGTGTATTCGTGCGAAACAGCCGAGCAGGTCGCAGCTATTGCCGACGAGCTCGCATAGTCCACAGGGCTGTAACCCGAAAGGAATGACATGGGCAATTTGAACAACGGCACGCTCGAGCGCAACGACTTACGTCGCGTGGCACTGGTCACGGGCGGCTCGCGGGGTATCGGCCGCGCCTGCGCTATCGGTCTGGCGGAGGATGGCTACGATATCGCCGTCGTCTATGCCGGCAGCGTCGATGCGGCGCGCGAGACGTGCGAAGCCTGCGAGGCCGCTGGTGCCACAGCTCGCGCATATCAATGCGACGTGGCCGATCCCGCTGCCGTCAACGCGTGCGTGGAAGCGGTCCTCAACGACTTTGGCTCCATTTGGGCGCTCGTCAACAACGCTGGCATCACCCGCGATGGCCTGCTCATGCGCATGGGCGATGACGCCTTCGACCGCGTGCTCGACGTCAATCTCAAGGGAACATTCAACATGACGCGCACGCTCACCAAGACCTTTATGCGCCAGCGCGGCGGCTGCGTCGTCAACATGAGCTCGGTTGTGGGCCTGATGGGCAATGCCGGGCAAGCCAACTACGCTGCCTCCAAGGCGGGCGTGATCGGCTTGACCAAGGCGGTGGCGCGCGAGCTTGCGCCCCGCGGCGTACGAGTGAACGCGGTCGCCCCCGGGTTTGTCGAGACAGATATGACGGCAAAGCTTTCGGAAAAGGTTCGTGCGGCAACCGAGGAGCAGATTCCCCTTAAGCGCATGGCGCGCCCCGAGGAAGTGGCCGGCGTGGTGCGCTTTTTGGCGAGCGATGCGGCTTCCTACATTACGGGCGAGGTCGTACGCGTTGACGGCGGAATGGCGATGTAGAAATCAGGGTCGAAGAACGGCTTGGATGAGGAGACCATGATGGAACAGAGAGTTGCAATCACCGGCATAGGTGCCGTATCGCCGCTCGGCAACACCGCGCTTGCCACCTGGGCGGCAATGTGCGCTGGCACGTGCGGCATCGGCCCGATTACGCACTTCGATACCGATGCATTTGCCGTCAAGGTGGCGGCCGAGGTCAAGGGCTTTGACGGCAACGAGTACTTTGGCAAGCGTGACGCCAAGCATCTGGACCCTTGCGTTCAGTTTGCGATGGCGGCTTCGGACGAGGCGATGCACGATGCGGGCTTTGATGTCGAAGGCGCCATCGATCGCGAGCGCCTGGGCGTCTACGTGGGCTCGGGCGTGGGCGGCATGCAGACGCTTGTCGACAACGTCCATACGATTGCCGACCGCGGGCCCCGCCGCGCATCGCCCTATATGATCGCGATGATGATTCCCAACATGGCTTCGGGCAACATCGCGATTCGCCATAAGGCAAAGGGCCCGACCCTGCCCGTGGTGACCGCGTGCGCAACCTCGGCCCATGCGGTGGGCGAGGCGTTCCGCGCCATCAAGCACGGCTATGCCGATGCGATTCTCGCCGGCGGTGCCGAGGCCGCAATTATCCCCGATGCCGTTGCGGGCTTTACGTCCTGCCGCGCATTGACCACCAACCCTGATCCCGCGACGGCTTGCCGCCCGTTCGATGCAGACCGCGATGGCTTTGTGATGGGCGAGGGCGCCTGCGTGCTGGTACTCGAGAGCATGGAACATGCGCAGGCGCGCGGTGCGCACATTTATGCCGAGGTCGTGGGCTACGGCAACACCGATGATGCCTATCACATCACGAGCCCTGATCCCGAGGCTGCCGGCATTGCCCGCGCGATATCGCTGGCGGTGACCGAGGGCGACGTCAAGCCTTCCGAGGGTCTCTACATCAATGCCCACGGCACATCGACCAAGCTCAACGATTCGTCCGAGACGGCGGGCATTAAGCGTGCGCTCGGCGAGGACGCGGCGCGCGCCGCGCACGTCTCGTCGACTAAGTCGATGACCGGCCACATGATCGGTGCTACGGGTGCCATTGAGGTCATGGCCTGCGCCATGGCGCTCGAGCAGGGCGTGGTGCCGCCGACCATTAACTACCACACGCCCGATCCCGCCTGCGATCTTGACTACACGCCCAATCGCGCGGTTCGCGCCGACCTTACCTGGGCGCTTTCGACCAACCTGGGCTTTGGCGGGCACAACGCCGCCATCGCGCTGCGTAGATATACGAGGAGCTAGAGCATGGATTCCAAAAGACTTGCCGAGATAGCCGATGTTATGGAGGACCGCGGCCTCACGCGCGTACGCGTTGAGGAGCCCGATGGCACCGCGGTCGAACTCGAGCGCGCGAGCGCCGCACAGCCGGTTGCCGTGCCCATGCCCATGCCGGGTGCCGTGACTGCTCCGGCGGTGGCTCCTGTCGCCATGCCTGCCGCCGCACCGGAACCCGTCGCGCAGACACCTGCCGCCGCACCGGAGCCCAAGGGCACCGAGGTGACCGCTCCTATGGTGGGCGTTTTCTATGCTGCCCCGGCGCCGGACGACGAGCCGTTTGTGCACGTGGGCTCCAAGGTCAAGGCCGGCGAGACCCTCTGCATCATCGAGGCCATGAAGGTTCTCAACGAGGTGACGGCAGAGGCGGATGGCGAGGTGCTCGAGATCTGCGTGGCCGACGGCGACCTCGTGGAGTTTAGCAGCTGCCTCATGAGGATCGGATAGGTGATATCCATGAATAAAGAAGAGCTCAAGAAGCTGTTGCCGCATCGCGAGCCGATGCTTTTGCTCGACGAAGCCGAGCTGGTGGGCGACGAGGCCCACGGCAAGATCACGATCACGGGTGACGAGTACTTTTTGCAGGGGCATTTTCCGGGAAACCCGGTCGTTCCCGGTGTGATTCAGTGCGAGATGCTCGCCCAAAACTGTTGCGTGCTGCTGATGGGCGATGAGGAGGCGCGCGGCGCGACGCCGTTCTACACGAGTCTGGACAAGGTGCGCTTTAAGCGTCCGGTGCGCCCGGGCGACACGGTGGATCTGGTGTGCACCATCACGCGTGCGCGCGGGCCGTTCCGCTTTGCGACGGGTACTGCGAGCGTCAACGGTGAGGTTTGCTGCCGCGCCGATATGTCTTTTGCACTCATGCACGAAAGTTAAGGAAGGCTTCATGTTCGACAAAGTGCTCATCGCCAATCGCGGCGAAGTCGCGGTCCGTGTTATCCGTGCGTGCCGCGATATGGGCATCAAGACCGTCGCCGTTTATTCCACGGCCGATGCGGACGCGCTGCACGTGCAACTTGCCGACGAGGCGTATTGCATCGGCGGCCCGCGTCTTGCCGAGAGCTACCTCAACGACGATGCCGTGCTCACCTGTGCCGTAAAGTCGGGCGCAAAGGCGATCCATCCTGGGTACGGCTTCTTTTCCGAGAAGGCGAGCTTTGTACGCGACTGCGACAAGTATGGCCTGGCTTTTGTCGGTCCTTCGGCCGAGGTGATCGACAGCATGGGCGACAAGGACGCCGCACGCCGAACGGCTGCCGCGGCGGGCGTGCCCATCGTGCCGGGCTGCGATTTGCTCAAAAGTCCCGAGGAGGCGACGGCCGAGGCCGAGCGCATTGGCTGTCCCGTGCTCATTAAGGCGCGCGCGGGCGGTGGCGGTCGCGGCATTCGCAAGGTCGAGCGCGTGGAAGATGCGGCAAAGGCGTTCATCGAGGCGCGTGCCGAGGGCGAGGCCGTTTTTGGCGACGGCGAGTGCTACATGGAGAAGTTCGTCGCGCCGGCGCACCACGTTGAGGTGCAGATTATGGCCGATAAGCAGGGCCATGTATTTTCGCTCGGCGAGCGCGAGTGCTCGGTGCAGCGTCGCAACCAAAAGCTGATCGAAGAGAGTCCCGCGCCGTGCCTCGACGGACACAACGACATTCGTGCTCGCATGCACAAGGCAGCGCGTGACCTGGCTCGTGCCGTCGGCTACGAAGGAGCCGGTACCATCGAGTTTCTGTATTCGGACGACGGCAATTTCTACTTTATGGAAATGAACACGCGCTTGCAGGTGGAGCATCCGGTTACAGAGTTTGTGACCGATACCGACTTGGTCAAGTGGCAGCTGCGCGTGGCAGCCGGCCAGCCTCTGCCCTTTGAGCAGGAGGACATGCCGGTCCGCAACCACGCCATGGAGTGCCGCATCAATGCCGAAACGCCGGACTTTCTGCCGTCCTGCGGAACGGTCACCGCGTTGCGTGTGCCGGGCGGTCCGCGCGTACGCTGGGATTCCGCCATGTTTACCGGTGCGAAAGTTCCGCCGTACTACGACTCTATGCTCGGCAAGCTCATCGTGTGTGCGCCCACGCGTGACGGCGCTATTCGTAAGATGCGCTCGGCCCTGGGCGAGCTCGTGATTGAGGGCGTGAGCGAAAACAGCGAGCTTCAGCTCGACGTGCTGGCAAACGACGAGTTCTTGTCGGGCATGTACCACAACGATCTGATGGGGCATCTCTATGCTGATGAATAGAAAAGCGAAGACGGTCAATGTCCTTGAGGGGCCGATAACCGAGTCGTGCGCCGAGTTTCCCGCACGCCACGTGTTTATCAAGTGCCCGGAGTGCCGCCGTGTGATCGATGAGGCACGCCTGCACGACAACCTCGAGGTCTGCCCTCGTTGCGGCAAACACTTTCGCGTGAGCGGTCGCGCGCGCATGCGCATGACGGTCGACGAGGGCACGTTTGAGGAATGGGATGCCAATCTGGCGTCGGAGGACTTCCTCTCGTTTCCCGGCTATGCCGACAAGCTTAAGAGCGTGTGCGAGCGTTCGGGCGAGCGCGACGCCGTTGTGTGCGGCAGGGGCAAAATCTGCGGTTGCGATACCGCGCTCTTCTTTATGGACGCCAACTTTATGATGGGCTCGATGGGTTCCGTGGTGGGCGAGAAGATCTGTCGCACATTTGAGCGAGCGACCGAGCTTGGATTGCCAGTTGTCGGCTTTACCGTTTCGGGCGGTGCACGCATGCAAGAGGGCGTGACATCGCTTATGCAGATGGCCAAGATTTCTGCGGCGGTTAGGCGCCATAGCGAGGTGGGCGGCCTGTATATCACGGTGCTCACTGATCCCACGACCGGAGGCGTAACCGCGAGCTTTGCCATGGAGGGCGATATTAGCCTGGCCGAGCCCGATGCCCTGACGGCATTTGCCGGCCCGCGCGTGATCGAGCAGAACATGCACAAGCGCCTGCCCAAGGGATTCCAGCGCTCCGAGTTTTTGCTGGAGCACGGTTTTTGCGATGCCGTTGTTCCGCGTGGCGAGATTGCGCTCACGGTAGGCGAGCTGCTGGCACTGCACGAAGGGCACGCGCCCGGCCTGGGGGCACCGCATGAGATCGTGCATACAGGGCGCCGCGGCAAGAAGCTGGGACATCTGTTTAAGCGCACGGCCGCGCCAAAAACGGCACTCGAGATTGTCAAGCAGACCCGCTCGGCAGATCGCGCCACGGCGGGCGAGATGATCTCGCTGGGCTTGGATGGATTTGTGGAGCTGCACGGCGACCGTTACTTTGGCGACGACGCCGCTGCGGTGGCTGGCATTGGCTGGAAGGACGGGCGACCCGTGACGGTTATCGCCATCGAGCGCGGCACCACGACCAAAGAGCGCATGCGTCGCAACTTTGGTATGGCACATCCCGAGGGCTACCGCAAAGCGCGTCGCCTTATGCGCCAGGCCGAAAAGTTTGGTCGACCGGTTCTGTGCCTGGTCGATACTTCGGGCGCGTTTTGCGGCATCGGTGCCGAGGAACGCGGCCAGGGTGAGGCGATTGCCCAGAACCTCATGGAGATGAGCGGCCTTAAGACGCCGATTGTCTCGGTGGTGACAGGCGAGGGCGGCTCTGGTGGCGCGCTGGCGCTGTCCGTGGCCGACCGCATCCTGATGCTCTCGAGCTCGGCCTATTCGGTCGTGAGCCCCGAGGCCTGTGCATCGATCCTGTGGAAGGATACCGAGCGCGCGGATGAGGCCGCCGAGGCGCTGAAGCTCACGGCTCCCGATCTGTTGGCGCTCGGTATCATCGACGGCATTGTCGATGATAGGGGCCTGTCGCATGAGGAGATTGCCGGTGCCGTCATGTCCTCGGCATTTGATGCCTTCGATACGCTTGGGCAGCTCGACGACGCTGCCCTCACAAACCTCCGCTACGAAAAGTACCGCGCAATCGGTCAGTATCGCACGATGTGACAAAGGGACAGTCCGCATGTCACATTGGGAAAGGGTTCCTGTGTCACAAGTTTCTAACACCTCGTTTACAACGACGGTCTCATCAAACGCCATGGCTGTGGTGGATTATCTGTCCAAAAGCATGATGTCGGCGCTGCCGTTTATTGTCTGCGCGGCGTTGTTCCGCACCGTCGCCGTCATTATGGGCGAAGGCATGCTGGGCCTGTGGTCTGCCGATTCCGATATCTATCGCCTGTTCTACAGTTGGCTCTATAACGCCGGCTACTACTTCTTGCCCGTTTATCTTGGTTGGGCGGCCGCTCGCCAGCTCGGTTGCTCGGAGCAGCTGGGCATGATGCTGGGCGGCGTATTGATTGCGCCCGATCTGCTTAAGCTCGTCGATGCCGCATCGACGACGGGGGCATCGATGACTTCCGTGTATGGCCTGCTTCCCGCGCCGGTCAACGATTACACGACGACTGTTATTCCGGTTCTCATCTCGGTACCCGTGCTTTGGCAAGTGGAGTGTTTCTTTCAGCGCGTTATCCCTAAGGCCGTGGCGTTTTCGTTTGTTCCGTTTGCGACCATGCTTGTCATGGTTCCGGTTTCGCTGTGTATTACGGCGCCGGCGGGCAGCTATTTGGGCATGCTGTTGGGCCAGCTTATGTTTATGCTTGGCAATTCCGGTGGCATCGTATCGTTGCTCACACTCATGGGGCTTGCCGCGGGCTGGGAGTTCCTTAAGATCGCGGGCGTCAGCAACGTTGTCCTATCGCTCGCCTATGCGCAGTTTATGAGTGTGGGAACGGATTCGTGCATCCTGATCGCCGCGACGATGGCGACGTTCGCCGTTTGGGGCATGCCCTTTGGCGCGTCGCTCCGCGTTGCGGATAAGGACGAGAAGGCACTCATGCTGGGCTATTCAATCTCGGGTATTCTTGGCGGCGTAAGCGAGCCGGCGCTGTACGGTTGCGGCTTTAAATATGGCAGGTGCCTGACGTACATGGCCATTGGCGGCGCCGTCGGAGGCCTTGTTGCGGCCGTGGGCCACGTTACGGCCTATACCATCGGCATGACGAATGTCCTTATGGTCATTGGCTTTGCCACGGGCGGCATCTCGAACCTGCTGTGGTGCTGCGTTGCCGGCGGTGTGGCATTTGCGGTGTCTGCGGCGCTGAGCTACTGCTTTGGCGTGGTGCCGGCGCAGGGACAGGCGGCAGAAGACGGGGCCGATTCACCCGAAACAGTGGCGAGCGCTGCTGAAGTAAGCGCATAAACCTGTGCGACAAAAGGACGATTCTTTTGTCATGCTCCAAGGCCGTGGCCCGTGCGGGCTGCGGCCTCTTTGTATCTGGGAGACAAAGTGGCTACACTACAATCCGTTTGAGCAATAGATATATAGGTAGTACCGTGGGGGCGGATGCAGATGGTCGAGTGGATAGTTAAGCGCGCGCAGGGCGATCGTGCGCGTGTGGGCACGTTAGCGGGCATGGTGTGTATTGTCGCCAATGTGGCGCTTTGTGCTGCGAAGGGCGCAATCGGTGTGGTTTCGGGATCGGTTTCGATTGTGGCGGATGCCATGAACAACCTGTCCGATGCCAGCTCGAATATCGTGAGCGTGCTGGGCTTTAAGCTGGCGAGCAAGCCCGCCGACCCCGAGCATCCATACGGCCATGGTCGCTACGAGTACCTCTCGGGTCTTGTCGTGGCGGCGCTCGTGCTTCTCATTGGCCTTGAACTGGTGAAGTCCTCGTTTGAGCGTATCATCCACCCCGAACCTGTCGAGTTCTCGCTTGCCCTGGTGGCAGTCCTGGCGCTTTCGATGGTTGTTAAGCTGTGGATGGCGGCGCTCAACCAAAAGCTCGGCGACCGTATCGAGTCCGAGACACTGCATGCGACTGCCCAGGATTCCAAGAACGATGTTCTTGCCACAGGCGCCGTGCTGGCATGTGCAATTGTTTCGCAGGTGACGCACATCAATCTTGACGCATGGGTTGGCCTTGCCGTTGGCGCCTATATTGGCTGGAGCGGCTTTGAACTTATTCAAGATACGGTGAGCCCGCTTTTGGGTCAGTCGCCCGATCCTAAGCTGGTCAAGCACATTCGAGACAAGATCATGAGCTATCCCGGCGTTTTGGGAGTTCACGATTTGATGGTTCACGACTACGGCCCGGGCAGGAAGTTCGCAAGCGCTCACGCCGAGATGGCAGCCGAGGCCAGCCCGCTGGAAAGTCACGACACGCTCGATAACATCGAGCAGGCGTTTAGGAACGAAGACGGCATGATTGTCACGCTCCATTACGACCCCATCGTGACCGACGATCCAAAGGTGGCGAGCATGCGCCTGCGCATCAACGCAATGGCTCAACAGATCGATAGCCGCCTTTCGATTCACGACCTTCGCTGCGTGCCGGGTCCTACGCACACCAACGTGATCTTTGACTGCGTACGTCCCTCGGATCTGCAAATGAGTGCCGAGGACCTAAAGCACGAGTTGGCACAACGGGTCGAGTCGGAATACCCCAAGTCGGTTGCCAAGATTACGATCGACGAGGACTACGTAGGGCATACCCACGAGTAGGGCTGTGCCGGCAAAGCAAGTTATACAGAAGGGGAGAATATGAAGAGGCTGTATCTGCTCCGCCACGGCCAGACGGAGTTCAACGTCAAGAAGCTGGTCCAGGGCCGCTGCGATTCGCCGCTGACCGACCTTGGCCGCAAACAAGCGGGAATGGCAGCCGCATGGCTCAAGGCCCACGGCGTCGTCCCCGACAAAGTTGTCTCATCACCCTTAGGCCGAGCCATGGACACAGCTCAGCTCGTAGCATGCCAGCTCCTCGGTCCGGACGCTTCTGTCGAGCCCTGCGAAGGCATTATTGAGCGCTGCTACGGCTCCTTCGAAGAAGGCCCCCACGACGCGCTACCCACCGACGTCTGGGATCCGGGCGAGGACCTGGTCCCCTTTGGAGGAGAAGGAAGCCGCGCGCTGCAAGAACGCATGGTAGACACCCTCACCAATCTCATGGGAGCCGAGGGCATCGAAACCCTCCTAGCAGTAAGCCACGGCAGCGCCAGCCGCCAATTCATCAAGGCCGCAGCCCCAGAGGGCTTCAAGCTCCCAACAAAACTCCCCAACTGCGCCATCATGATCTTTGATTTCGATGAGGCAAAGCCACAAGCAGAAGGCGAGCCAACGCAATGCAAGTTCACCTTCCAGCAAATAGTGGATCCCCAACAAAGTCATTAGCCTGAGCGAGCAGAGTTAAGCAGACATCAACGTGTCGTATCCCGAGCTTGGCAGAGGGGCGGCGAAATATATTAAGTTTGTCGCGAGTTCCGCACGCAAAGGAAAGCACTTAATGTGCTTTCCGTCTTGCGCAGGACTGTAGAGCAGCAAACTTAATATATTTCGCCGCCCCTCTGCCAAGCTCAGGCGACTCCAAGCACTTTACCTGCGTAAACAATGTGAGTGAAATATGAATCTCGATGGATACGCCCGCAGCCGTGTATACTAAACAGCTGTGTGTAACCAGGGGAGTATTCTGGCTGGACAAAATGCCTGCTTAATAGGGTTGTCAGGTAGTCCGGGCGAAATACAAGGCTGGGGAGCACGTCGTGTAAGTAGTGGTCCTCTAGGGGCGTACGCTCGGTGGTGTACGCATTGTCCCAAGACCACGCGAGAGTTGGGATCATATCTTGATCAGCATGATTCTCGGCCGCAAGATTGGCATGACCCAGGTTTGGGACGAGGACGACAACGTCGTTCCCGGCACGGTCATCCAGGCTGGCCCCTGCGCTGTCTCGCAGGTTAAAACTCAGGCAACCGACGGCTATGACGCCGTCCAGATCGGTTTCGGCGACATCAAGGCCAAGAACGTGAACAAGCCCATGGCTGGTCACTTCGCCAAGGCTGGCGTCGAGCCTGTCCGCTTCCTTCGTGAGGTCCGCGTCGAGAACGGCGAGGAGCACAAGGTCGGCGAGGTCGTCACCGTCGCTGATTTCGCTGATGTCGAGAAGGTCGACGTCATCGGTACCTCCAAGGGTAAGGGCTTCCAGGGTCGCATCAAGCGCTGGGGTCAGCGCCGCGGTCCTATGACGCATGGTTCTCACTTCCAGCGTCACCCCGGTTCTATCGGTCAGTGCGCCTATCCTGCGCGCGTCCTCAAGGGCGTCAAGATGGCCGGTCACATGGGTAACGAGCGCGTTACCGTCAAGAACCTTTCCGTTGTCCGCATCGATGCCGAGCAGAACCTCATCTTGGTCAAGGGCGCTGTCCCGGGTGCCAAGAATGGTCTCGTCGCCATCCGTATGGCCTAAGGGCCCAGCCCATTTAGCCCAGCGTCATACCAAGGAGAACACTTAAATGGCAAAGTTTGAAGTAAAGAACAGCGAGGGCAAGAAGGTCGCCGAGGCCGAGCTCGCCGCTGAGGTGTACGGCATCGAGCCGAACATCCACGTTATGCACCACATCGTCAAGTGCCAGATGGCCTCTTGGCGTCAGGGCACCCAGTCTGCTAAGGGTCGCTCTGAGGTTTCCGGTGGCGGCAAGAAGCCTTGGCGTCAGAAGGGCACCGGCCGTGCCCGTCAGGGTTCCATCCGTGCTGCCCAGTGGCGTCATGGTGGCGTTGTCTTCGCCCCCAAGCCCCGTTCCTACGCTAAGCGTATGAACAACAAGGAGGTCAAGCTGGCTATGCGCTCCGCGCTGTCCGCCAAGCTGGCCGATGGCGAGCTCGTGCTCGTCGACGACTACGGCTTCGAGAAGCCTTCCACCAAGGCTGCCGTCGCCATGCTCAAGGCTCTCGGCCTTGAGGGCAAGCGTCTGACCATCATCGTTCGCGATGAGGACGTCAACGCCTACCTGTCGTTCCGCAACATTCCCAAGACGTTCATCATCACCGCTGACGAGGCCAACACCTACGATCTCGTCAACAACAACGCTGTGCTGATGCCCGCCGACATCGCCGCTCACTTCGGGGAGGTGCTTGCATAAATGACCGCCCACGAGATCATCATCCGTCCGATCGTGTCCGAGCGTTCCTTCTCCGGCATGGAGCTGAACAAGTACACGTTCGAGGTCGCCAAGGATGCTAATAAGTATCAGATCAAGGACGCTGTCGAGGAGATCTTCGGCGTCAAGGTCGTTCGCGTGAACACCCTGACGGTCAAGCCCAAGACCAAGCGCGTGCGCTATGTCGCCGGCAAGACCCGTTCTTGGAAGAAGGCCATCGTCACGCTGGCCGAGGGCGACACCATCGAGGTCTTTGGCAACCAGGCCTAAGACTCGCTGCTGTTGAGTGAGCTCATGCCTCCCAAATAGGGGAGGCGGGAGCTCAAGGTTTTGGGCGTATAAAATGGACACGCCCGGAACCGTGTATACGTCCGGTGTCATCGCACCCGAGGCAGAACCTCGAATCCCTGTCTGCGATGGCTAACGGATTCCTATTGAAAGGGATTGTAATGGCTGTAAAGCACCTTAAGCCGACCTCCGCTGGTAGGCGTTGGCAGACGATCTCCGACTTCTCCGAGATCACCTGCACCAAGCCCGAGAAGTCTCTTCTCGGGCCCCTGCCCAAGAAGGCCGGTCGTAACAACAACGGCCGCATCACCACCCGCCACCAGGGCGGCGGCGTGAAGCGTCGTTACCGCGTGATCGACTTCAAGCGCAACAAGGACGGTGTGCCCGCCAAGGTTGCCACGATCGAGTACGATCCGAACCGTTCCGCTCGCATCGCTCTGCTGCACTATGCTGACGGTGAGAAGCGCTACATCCTGGCCCCCAAGGGCCTCGAGGTCGGTCAGACCATCATGTCCGGTTCTGACGCCGACATCAAGCCGGGCAACGCTCTGCCCCTCGCCGACATCCCCGTCGGTACGCTCATCCACGCCGTCGAGTTCCAGCCTGGCAAGGGCGCTGCTATCGCCCGTTCCGCCGGTAACTCCTGCCAGCTGATGGGTAAGGAGGGCAAGTACGCCATCGTCCGTATGCCTTCCTCCGAGATGCGCCGCATCCTCGTTACCTGCCGCGCCACCGTCGGTGAGGTCGGCAACGCCGATCACTCCAACATCGTCATCGGCAAGGCCGGCCGTAAGCGTCACATGAACGTGCGCCCGACCGTCCGCGGTACCGTCATGAACCCTGTCGACCACCCGCACGGCGGTGGCGAGGGCAAGAACCACACCTCTGGTCGTCCCTCTGTTACCCCCTGGGGTAAGCCGACGAAGGGCCTTCGTACGCGCAAGAAGAAGAAGGTCTCGAACCAGCACATCATTCGTCGCCGTAAGAAGTAATTTCGGATACCGAGTTTTAGGAGAAAGCACTTATGAGCAGAAGTCTCAAAAAGGGCCCGTTCGTGGAGACTCGCCTTCTCTCGCGTATCACCGCGATGAACGAGGCTGGCAAGAAGGACGTCGTGAAGACCTGGTCCCGCGCGTCCACCATCTTCCCCGAGATGGTTGGTCACACCATCGCCGTCCACGACGGCCGCAAGCATGTGCCCGTGTATGTTACCGAGTCCATGGTTGGTCACAAGCTCGGCGAGTTCGCGCCGACTCGTACGTTCCGTGGCCACAAGGCCAAATAGGGGGTTAACCGTAAATGGCAACTAAGTCTATTGAAACTGAGGCCACCGAGGTTCGCGCCGTCGCTAAGTACGTGCGTGTTTCCCCCAGCAAGGCCCGCCTGGTGGTCGATCTGATCCGCCGCAAGCCTGTCGCTCAGGCCTTCGACATCCTCCACTTCTGCGACCGCGCCGTCGCCGTGGATGTCGAGAAGGTTCTCCGTTCCGCCGTTGCGAACGCCGAGAACAACAACGGTCTGCGTGCCGACAACCTGGTTGTCGCCGCTGCCTATGTTGACGAGGGTCCGACGCTTAAGCGCATCCGTCCCCGCGCCAAGGGTTCCGCTTCTCGCATTCTGAAGCGTACTTCCCACATCACCGTCGTCGTTGCTCCTCGAAAGGAGGCGTAAAGCTGTATGGGTCAGAAAGTCTACCCCACCGGCTTCCGTCTTGGCATCACCGAGAACTGGCGCTCCCGCTGGTTCGCAGAGAAGGATTACGCTAAGACCCTCGGTAACGATCTCGAGATCCGCAAGTACCTCGAGAAGCGTCTTTCCCGCGCAGCTGTCTCCCGCATCGAGATCGAGCGCGCTGGCGACAAGGTGAAGGTCATCATCCTCACCGCTCGCCCCGGCGTTGTCATCGGTAAGAAGGGTGCCGAGATCGATACCCTCCGCACCGAGCTCGAGAAGGTCGCTGGCGTCTCCAAGGGCCAGCTTTCCGTCGACGTTGTCGAGGTCAAGCGCCCCGAGCTCGACGCCAACCTCGTTGCTCAGTCTATCGCCGAGCAGCTCGAGGGCCGCGTTGCCTTCCGTCGCGCTATGCGCAAGGCTGTCCAGTCCGCCCGCAAGGCCGGCGCTAAGGGCATCCGTATCCAGTGCTCCGGTCGTCTCGGCGGTGCCGAGATGGGCCGTCGTGAGTGGTACCGTGAGGGTCGCGTGCCTCTGCACACCCTCCGTGCCAAGATCGACTACGGCACGGCTGTCGCCAGCACCACCATGGGCGCTTGCGGCGTGAAGGTCTGGATCTACCTGGGCGAGAAGCTCCCGGGCCAGCCTGTTCCCAACCCTGCACTCGAGGGCTCTTCCCGTCCTCGTCGTCGTAACTCCGAGAGGAGGGGTCAGTAGTGCTTGCCCCTAAGCGTATTCTTCACCGCAAGGTGCAGCGTGGCTCCATGAAGGGCCAGGCCAAGGGTAATACCGAGCTGCATTTCGGCGAGTTTGGTATCCAGGCTCTCGAGGCCCATTGGATCACCAACCGTCAGATCGAGGCCGCTCGTATTGCCATGACCCGCTACATGAAGCGTGGCGGTCGTGTCTACATCACGATCTTCCCCGATAAGCCCATCACCAAGAAGCCTGCCGAGACTCGCATGGGTTCTGGTAAGGGTAACCCCGAGGAGTGGGTGGCCGTCGTCAAGCCCGGCCGCATCATGTTCGAGGTCAAGGGCGTGCCCGAGGAGGTCGCTCGCGAGGCTCTGCGTCTTGCACAGCACAAGCTTCCCATCAAGACCAAGATTGTTGCTGCCAAGAACGCTGAGCAGCGCATCGAGAAGGAGATGGCTGAGGAGGCCGCTCTCGAGGCCAAGTGGGCTGCTGAGGACGCCGCCGCCGCCAAGGAGGAGAACTAATGAAGCCCGCAGAGATTCGTGAGCTCTCGGACGCTCAGCTCGTTGAGAAGCTGAAGGAAATGCGCGCCGAGCTCTTTAACCTTCGTTTCCAGATGGCCACCAGCCAGCTGGACAACACCGCTCGCGTCAACACCGTGAAGAAGGACATCGCTCGCGTCCTCACGGAGCAGCGCGCCCGTGAGATCGCAGCGGAGAAGTCCGCTGTCGCCGAGTAGGACCTAAGGAGAGAACATGACTGATTCGCGTAACTCGCGTAAGGTCCGTACGGGTGTCGTTACCTCCGTCTCCGGTGCCAAGACCATTGTTGTCACCATCACCGAGCGCAAGCGTCACCCCAAGTACGGCAAGATGATGACCAGCTCCAAGAAGCTGCACGCTCACGACGAGGAGTGCACGGCTGGTGTGGGCGACACCGTCCGCGTTATGGAGACCCGTCCTATGTCCAAGATGAAGCGTTGGCGCCTCATCGAGGTCGTCGAGCGCGCTAAATAAGCAGTCGCTCTTACGACTTGTACGTTTCCGAAGATGTGCGTATGCCTGGCTTGCATACCACAGGCCGTATAAAGGCAGCGCACCTCTCTTCGGTTCTTAGTTCGGAGGAACATCTACCATGATTCAGATGCAAACCATGCTGAACGTCGCCGACAACTCCGGCGCTCGCAAGATTCGCTGCATCAAGGTGCTTGGCGGTTCCAAGCGTCGTTATGCAGGCATCGGCGATGTGTTCATCGGTGCTGTCCAGGAGGCTACCCCTGGCGCCAACGTCAAGAAGAAGGACGTTGTCCGTTGCGTCGTCGTTCGCACCGTTAAGGAGATCCGCCGCAAGGATGGCTCCTACATTCGCTTTGATGAGAACGCCTGCGTTGTCATCAACAACGATGGTTCGCCCGTCGGCACCCGTATCTTCGGGCCTGTCGCTCGCGAGCTTCGTGACAAGAAGTACATGAAGATCGTCTCGCTCGCTCCCGAGACCCTGTAGTTAGGGGAGATATATGTATATCAAGAAGGGCGATAAGGTCCAGGTTCTCTCTGGTAAGGATCGCGGCAAGCAGGGCGTTGTCCTGCGTGCTCTCCCCGCCGAGAACAAGGTCGTTGTCGAGGGCGTTTCGGTCGTCAAGAAGGCCGTCAAGCCCAACGCTGCCAACCAGCAGGGCGGCATCGTTTCGCAGGAGGCTCCTATCGACGCCTCCAACGTCAATCTCGTTTGCCCCGAGTGCGGTAAGGTTACCCGCGTCGGTCACGAGAAGGACGGCAAGAACAAGCTGCGCGTCTGCAAGAAGTGCGGCCACAAGTTCTAAGCTGCCCGCAACATCAAGTTGCTAGCAAAGGCCCGGATGCCCCAAGGCACCCGGGCCTTTTTCTATCCCTACTCATTGGGGACAGACTTAAATGACTTGTCGTTGGGGATGTTCTTAAACGGCTAGTTGATGGGGACAGTCTTTAGATTTGTATATCTGGCCATCTGGGATAGGCTTCAACGAAAGCGGCACCTAGGGACAGTCCTTTGATGTCTGGTGCCCCCAGAGGGGTGAAGTAATGCAGCTGGCTCTGTCTTTAGGGCTATGGTGCTCCGCCCCTATATGTTTCACAAGGTTTGTCGCATGCGCATTTACGCGCAGAGTCTTGCGCGATGATGCGCATGGCCGCGCAAATATCTGCTAACTATGGTTAAATAATGACCGATAAACAAATAAACACGCAAATACAAGCAAATGCGCGCGCATTTGTGCGAATATAAGGCTGTTGGAAATGAAGGACTTCCGATGACTCAGGAGGCACATAATGGCAGATTCCAAACAGGCTCCGCTCGACGCCGAAGCAGCCGCAAAAGCAGCGTTCACTTCGGTCCAGGACAAGCCATTCCCCGATGATATCTTTACGGCTCCCGAGCTTCGTTGGGCTGTGATCGGGTGCGGCATTATCGCCAACCAGATGGCCCAGTCTCTCGCTCTTGCCGGTCGCAAGCTTGCGGGCGTCGCCAACCGCACGCTGTCCAAGGCTCAGGCTTTTGCTGAGCAATATGGCATCGAGAAGGTCTATGAAACGGTCGAGGACCTCTACGCCGATCCGAACATTGACGCAGTCTATATCACCACGCCGCACAACACGCATATCACCTACCTGCGAGCCGCTCTGGCAGCTGGTAAGCACGTACTCTGCGAGAAGGCCATTACCCTCAACTCTGCCGAGCTCGACGAGGCCCGTGCCATCGCCGACGAGCACAACGTGGTCCTTATGGATGCCACCACGGTGCTCCACATGCCCTTGTATCAGGAGCTGCGCCGCCGCATGGATGCCGGCGACTTTGGACGCATGAACCTCGCCCAGCTCAACTTTGGCAGCTACAAGGAGTACGGCGACCTGACCAACCGCTTTTACAATCGCAACCTTGCTGGCGGTGCCATGCTCGATATTGGCGTCTATGCCCTGTCCGTCATGCGCCTCTTTATGGCAAGCCAGCCCGCTGAGGTCGTTTCGCTGGGCAACACCTGCGAGACTGGCGTTGACGTCGCGGGTGGCATCGTCTGCCGAAATGCCGAGCAGCAGCTGGGCGTCGTGAGCCTTACGCTCCACTCCAAGCAGCCCAAGCGCTCGGTCATCAGCTTCGACAAGTGCTACATCGAGGTCAATGAATATCCGCGTGCCGATCACGCGACCATCGTGTGGACTGCGGACGGCCACCGCGAGGAGGTCCACGCCGGCACCGAGGCTTACGCCCTGTGCTATGAGATGGCCGACCTGGAGAAGGCCGTTGCCGGCGACGACTCCAAGCGCGAGCTGCTGGATTATGCTTCTGATGTTATGGAGCTTATGACCAAGCTCCGCGCCGACTGGGGAGTTGTGTACCCCGAGGAGGAGTAAGCGATGCTTGCGGAAGATAGGCTCAACGCGATCGTGTCGATGGTGCAGCAGGCCGGCTCGGTTACCGTGCCGGAGCTTGCCGAAGCCCTGGGCGTGACGGCGTCTACCATTCGGCGCGACCTGCAGACGCTCGACCGAGCTCATCGCATCGCCAAGGTCCACGGTGGAGCGACGAGTCTTGAGCGCGCGCACGTGACGCGCGACCTAACGCTTAATGAGCGCAGCGACCTCCATAACGACGACAAGGAGCGTATCTGCGCCCGTGCGGCGGCGCTTGTGGAGCCCGAGAGCTTTGTATACATCGACTCGGGCTCGACGACGCTGAGGCTCATCGAGCATCTTCCACACCTTGAAGATGTCACCTATGTGACCGATTCCGTGCTCCATGCTCAGCACCTTGCTTTGCGCGGCATGCGTACCGTGGTGTTGGGCGGCGAGCTCAAACCCGAGACCGAGGCGCTCGTTGGCCCCGATGCCTTGGCAACCTTAGACCGCTACAACTTCAACTGTGGCTTTTGGGGCTCTAACGGCATTGCCGCCGAGCAGGGCTTCACGGCGCCCGATATCGAGGAAGCACAGGTCAAGCGTATCTCGATGCGCCATACCGCCAAACGCTTTGTAATCTCGGACGCCAGTAAATTTGGCATGGTGGCGCCCGTCAAGTTCGCGGACTTCCGCGACGCAACGATTATCACTGCGGGCGAGGTCCCCGCCAAGTACCGGGCAATGGACAACGTCATCACTGTCTAACAGCGAGACAAGGCCAAAACCACCACGAAGGTGCCTGTCCCCATTGTGGTGGTTAGTAACGAAAACCGAGTAGTTTTCTCAATAGAAAAGCGGCAACGTCCATCACGGGCGTTGCCGCTTTCGTTGTCTGCCGGTTTGTCTAAGTCTGTAACAACTGGACCGTTAAAAGTGGGCTAGGTGTTACAGATTGAGATTTTCCCTTAAGGGGGATTTGAATGTCTCGATCTGTAACAGATAGACCGGAAAATGGGTTCTAACTGTTACAGATCGAGACATTTTGGGACCGCGGTTGAACCATTGCGGCAAAACCACCACAAAGGTGCCTGTCCCCATTGTGGTGGTTTAGGGCTCCCAGGGGCAGGGGGCTTCGATGTGGATGTGCTCGCCGGTTACGGGATGCGTGAAGGACACGCTGTGGGCGTGGAGCATCAGGCCGCAGGGGCGCGGCGTTCCGTACAGGTCGTCGCCAACCAGGGGATGATGCTCGCTTGCCAGGTGCACACGGATTTGGTGCTTGCGGCCGGTGAGCAACTCGACATCGATATACGAGCGCGCGGGCAGGCCACGACGGCTCTTAAGACGTTTGAGCACCTTCACGCGAGTTTGAGACGGCTTGCCGCTGGCGCCGACGCGCATCTTTCGGCTGTCGTGACGGTCGCGGGCGATGGGCTTGTCGATGAGCTTCTCGTTCCAGTCGATCTTGCCCTCGGCCAGCGCCAGATAGTGCTTTTCGAAGGCGTGGTCGATGACCATTTGGTCAAAGGCGGGCTGCGTCTGTTTGTCGAGCGAAAACAACACCACGCCGGTGGTGTTGCGGTCCAGGCGGTTGAGCGGCTGCATGTCGGTCGCGGCAAAGCCGTCACCCATCGCCAGCAGCAGGTCGCTGGCGTAGTCGGTGAGCGTGCGCTCGCCGGTGCCGTCGCCGTGGACGATCATGCCGGCGGGCTTGTCGATGGCCATGAGCCAGGCGTCGCAGTAAAGGACTTGAGGTTCTTCGTTCACGTGTAAGCCTTTCGGTTAGCTAATTCCCACAAACATGCAGCCCGAGGTGGCGCCGCGCAGGCGGGCGGCGGGCTTGCGGCCGGCCTGTGCTGCTTCGACGGCACGACGGACGCGGGCGACGGCACGGCCCACCTCATCTGTCTCGAGCAGCGTTCCGTCTACCATGAGACGACGCACGCCGGCATCGAGCAGCTGAGGAACCTGCGGCGTGAGGTCGATGGGGTAGGCGTCGTACAGGCGAGAGCGGCCATGGATGTCGGTGCGTACGGGCATGACCTTGCCGTCGATATTCTTGAGTGACAGCTTGCGGGCGCGCAGGCGGCAGTTAGCGCAATCGTGGATGCAGCCATTGGCCACCTGCAGGATGCAGTGCTCACTCGTCATAACGCGCGGGCGGCCGAACACAGTGATGCCCAGGGCTGCGGGCGCGGCGGTGCCAAGCGAGACGATCTCGTCGAGCGTGATCTCGGGCGAGAGCCAAAACGCACCGGCTCCGCGCTCGGCAAGTGCCTCCATGCAGGGCGTGTTATGCACCGGCAGGCAAGAGCGAATCTCGGCCGTGGCGCCGGCATGAGCGGCTACGGCGAGCTCGGAGATATTGCCGACGGCGAGGGTGGCTCCGGCATTGATCCAAGGATCGACGCGCTCGTGGTCGACGGCGCGGCAGACCTCGTCGAGTACGGGCACGATACCCTGCTCAAATGCATCGGCAGGGGAGAGTCCGACAGCCTCGAGCGCGTCGGTGGTCATATAGATGCGCGTTGCACCCTCCGCGCGGGCTGCCTCGGCGGCCTCGAGCGAGGTGACGGTGGCGCAGATCTGCGGCTCGTCGCGGTAGTGCTTGGGCATGGGGCGCGTACATTTGTCGAGCACCGGCAACTCGAGCGTTTTTGCGCGCTCCTCGTACGGTGCCAGAATGGCCTCTTCCAGCGCCTTACAAGCGGCGGCGCGCACCTTGTGCACGGCGGAGAAGCCCATGCCGCAGCCCTCATCGAGCGCCACATCAAAGCTCGCGGCCTCAAAGGGAGAGGAGCCCATGCGCCCGACGTGCTCAACCAGATCGGATGCCTCGACGGCGCGGGTCTTGGCGGCCTCGACGGTGAAGCCCGTGGCGGTGGCGGTGAGCGCGGGGTTGTCACAGCAGGTGAGTGTGACAGTAAACGGCTCGCCCAGGCGCGCCACGACGGACACGTCAACAGCTCGGCGGCGCAGCACATCGCGCTTGAGCGCGGCGCCGGCGGCGTCAATGGCGCTCTGGCTTCGAATCACGCGCACGCGGCAGCCCTCGGGCATGCTACGGGGCACGCGGCACTCAATGATGTCACCGGCGGCGGCATCATCGGCGGCAATGGTGGTCAGGAACTGGTCAAACTCGTTATCGTGGCGAAGCTCCAGCAGGTCGCCTTTGCCCACGGGCTCAAACAGCTCAATGCGGGCGATGGCGGCGCGGCGACGGCGGTCGTCGGACTTGAGGCCGCGCACATCGCGGTTGGCCGGGCGGCTGCCCAGCACCGTGCCCACGATCTGGCCGCGGTTGTTGGAACGCTCATAGCTCATCATCTCGTCGCCCGAGGTGCCGTCCTGATAGGCGTGCGTAAAGTCGCGGTTGAAGCAGCGCTTGAGCTGGCGCTGGCGGGCGGCTTCCTCGTCCTTGGCAACGGCGGCTCCGGATAGCATGTCGTCAATTTCGTGACGATACACATCAACGATGGAGTACACGTAATCGGGTGCCTTCATGCGGCCCTCGAGCTTGAGCGATGCGGCGCCGGCGTCATACAGACGGCGAACAAGCTGTGAGGTGTTGGTGTCACGCGGGCACAGCGCGCGCTCGCGACCGGCAGGGGAGAGCGCGCGACCGTTCTCGTCGATCAACTCGTAGGGCAGGCGGCAGGGCTGGGCGCACATGCCGCGGTTGGCCGATCGTCCCGCCATGGCAAAGCTCGACAGCAGGCACAGGCCCGAGTAGCAAAAGCAGATGGCACCGTGGCTAAAGACTTCAAGGTCCACATCGGGCGCGGCGTCGTGAATGGCGGCGATTTCGTCGATGGAGAGCTCGCGCGAGAGAGTCACGCGGTCGGCGCCCTGCTCACGGCACCAAAGGGTTCCGCGGTCGTCGTGGATGTTCGCCTGGGTCGAGATATGTGTCTCGATGCCGGGCATGGTGCGCTTGGACTCAAAGAACAGACCCCAGTCCTGGATAATGAAGGCATCGGCGCCCAGCGTGGAGCAGCGATGAATGAGCTGCAGTGCATCGCCCATCTCGGACTGCTTGATGACGATGTTGACCGTGACGTAGACGCGCGACCCGGCTAGATGCGCGGCGCGGCAGGCTTGCTCAAAGGCCTCGTCGGTAAAGTTGGTTGCCTTGCGGCGGGCGTTGAAGCTGCCCATGCCGCAGTAGATGGCGTCTGCCCCGGCGGCGAGCGCGGCGGCAAAGGGCTCCGGGCCTCCGGCGGGGGCCAAAAGCTCGGGCCTGCGGTTAGTGGTTCGGCTGGCGGTTGCGGTCATATCCTGCCTTTCAAAATGCTCAGATATTCAAAAGTATAGTGGCGTCGCTGCGGTGGGCGACGCCCGCAGCCTAAGCAGGACAAAGTCTTCAGCAGCTTGGACTGGCTGCTCCACATGAGAACCGTTCAGCGGTTCGGGGAAACCGTTGGGCGATAAAATATTCTCGCAAGCTGATAATATTCTTGCATCAAACAGAAACCTTGAGTACTATCCCAATCAAGCGCGGTGTTCAGACCGAACTGTGCCTCCCGGTGTGAACACCGCGCTCACGCTCTCTCAATTGATCGTAAGGAGAAAAACATGAGCAAGACCGTCGTGTCTTCCGATAACGCACCCGCAGCCATCGGCCCGTATTCCCCCGGTATCCAGGCCGGCAACATGGTGTTCCTGTCCGGCCAGCTGGGCATCGATCCCGCGACCGGCAAGATGCCCGAGGGCGTCGAGGCCCAGGCCAAGCAGTCCCTCGCCAACGTCGAGGCCCTGCTGACCGCTGCCGGCGCTACCTTTGCCGATGTCGTCAAGACCACGGTCTACCTGGCCGACATCGCCGACTTCGCCGCCGTGAACGAGATCTACGCCTCCAAGTTTGAGGCCCCGTTCCCCGCGCGCAGCGCCTTCCAGGTTGCCGCCCTTCCGGCTGGCGGTCTGGTCGAGATCGAGGTCGTTGCCGCTCTCTAAGGCGTTGGCCACAACTAAACATGACATGCAAAAAGACCCTGCAGCGCGTGCGAGCTGCAGGGTCTTTTATCAAGTGACGGATCGCTTGTGGAGCCGCACTCCATTTTGCTCGTTAGCCTTCCTTGCGGACTTTTTGCAGGTAGCGGTAGACGCTGGGCTCAGAGATGCCCAGCGCGGCGGCGGCGCAGGCCACGGCGCCCTTGAGCATGAACACCCCGTTACCGTTGAGGTGGCGAATGACGTCCACGCGGTCGCTCTGACCAAGCGACGCTACATCCAGCCCGCGCGCGCTCAGCAACTCGGCAATGCTGCGGTCGATGAGCTCCTGTGTAGACTCCGAAAGGCTTTCGACCTCGATAGGGGCGGGCTCCGTGCGCGTCGGCGCCGCGTCGAAGCATGCCATGAGCTGCTGCGCCATGGCGTTGATGGAGCGCACGGTCGAGAGGTCGGTGTTGACGCAGAGCATACCGACGATCTCGTCATTCTCGCGGATAAAGTACGTCGCCGACTCCAGCGTCTTGCCACCGGCACCGCGCCCCTCGTAGCCCGTAATAAACGGCAGGTCGCGATACTTGGCGTCGTGCATGATCTTGAGTGCCAGATCGGTGGCGGGGCCGCCGACCTTGCGGCCGCTCACGATGCCGTTGCGAATATCGACGATGGCGTGGTCGGGATCCGAGAAATCGTGCAGCACGATTTCGCTGTTCTTACCGAGTATCTGCTCCAGGAAATCGACCATCGGCAAAAAGCGACGTACGGTCTCGTTCACGGGCAACTCCTTGGGGTGAAATCGGAAATGTTCATAACAATTTTTTCTCATGGTAACACGCTGTCCACCATCTCGTATATCCGCAGGTACATTGCGTAATGCAGACGAACGGTAGGAATTTAGCGGTAAACGGTTGACCAAAAGAAAAGTTAGATGTTATTTTGACCAGACACTTTCCTGACCTGCGGAAATGCGTTATTTCAGCTGAAGAATGGTCTGATAACAAAAAATTATTATTGAGAATGAGAATCATCTTTAATACGATATGCAATGAAGGCACAACCTCAACCCCGCACTGCGTCACAATAGAGCGTCAGATGCGAAAACAACTACTTCGAGGATTGGTGGTCAAATGACCCAGGAGACGGTTACGAACGGCACTGAAGCCCTGTTCACTCGCGAAGGCATGCCTCCCGTTAAGGAAATGATCCCGTGTGCCCTTCAGCACGTACTGGCATCGTTTGCCGGCATCATTACCCCGGCGGTCATCATGGCCGGCGTCTACGGCTTTAATAGCCAGCAGAGTACCGACATCATCCAGGTCGCGCTCATTCTTTCGGCGATCGACACGGCCCTTCAGGCCTTCGCTCCCTTCCGTCGCATCGGCGGCGGCCTGCCCATCGTCATGGGCGTTTCGTTCGCGTTCCTGCCGGCCCTGCAGGCCATGGGTGCCTCGGGCTTTAGCTTTGGTGCGCTGCTGGGTGGCGAGATCGTCGGCGGCGCCGTCGCGGTCCTCTTTGGTCTGGCCTACAGCAAGATCAAGTGGCTGTTCCCGCCCGTCGTGACCGGTACGGTCATCTTCTCCATCGGCGTTTCGCTGTATCCCACGGCCGTCAAGTATATGGCCGGCGGTATGGGTACGCCGCTGTGGGGCACCCCGCAGGCCTGGTGCGTCGCTCTTATCACCTTCGCCGTGGTCTTTGCGCTCGCCAACTTTGGCAAGGGCACGCTCAAGCTGGGATCCGTGTTCTTTGGCATGATCGTTGGCATGATCGTCTCCATCCCCTTTGGCATGATCGACTTCTCCAGCGTCGCCACCGCTCAGGTCTTCGCTCTTCCCAAGCTCATGCCCTACGCGCTCGAGTTTGATCCCGAGGTCTGCATTACCCTCGCCGTCGTGTTCCCCATGGTTGCCATCCAGGTTATCGGTGACGTCTCCGCCGCCTGCCTGGGCTCCATCGACCGTATGCCCACCGAGCGCGAGCTCTCCGGCGCTATCGTGTCCCAGGGCCTCACCTCTATGGTCGGCGGTCTGCTGGGCGGTCTTCCCACCAGCGCCCTTGGCCAGAACGTGGGCATCATCTGCTCCAACAAGGTCGTCAACAAGTGGGTCTTTGTGATCATTGCGGCCGTCTTTGCCATCGCCGGTCTGTTCCCGCAGCTCTCTGCCGTCCTTTCCGCTATCCCGCAGCCCGTCATCGGCGGCGCGACCGTCGGCGTCTTTGGCACCATCACCATGAACGGCGTGCGCATGTTCACCCGCGAGGGCCTCACGCAGCGCACCACCACCATCGTCGGTACCTCCGTCGTCTTTGGCCTGGGTATCTGGATGGCCAGCGGTTGCCTTGCCGGTGAGGGTATGCCCACCTGGGTGCCCACCGTCATCGGCTCCAATGCCGTAACCCCCACCGCCATCATGGCCATTGTCCTTAACCTGATCCTTCCGCAGACGCCGGTCGTGGCTCAGCACATCGATGCTGCCAAGGACGCTGCCGTGGATCTGGTCTTGCCCGAGAGCAAGAAGTAACCAATTCGGTGCTATTCGTCGGCGGGCGCATCGCCTCGTCCGCCGACGTCATGCGGTGCCAAGCCGCACTTCAAAGGGTTTGTCCCTTTGGTGAAGCGTTGACGGGAGAGGGCCCGTTTCCGGTGTAGGCCGGCGCTTCGCACTCCGCCATGTCAGAGGTGTCAAACCCCGCCCCTGATGTTGAAGGGAGCATTTATGCTTCTGGTCGCTAACGGTTCCGTCTTTACCCGCAATGCTCAGGCCCCGTTCATTCCAAACGGTGCGGTCGCCATTGACGGAGATACGATCGTCGAAGTAGGTCCCGAGTGCGAGCTCAAGGCCAAGTACCCGGATGCCGAGTACGTCGATGCCCAGGGCAACCTCATCATGCCCGGACTCATCAACTGCCACACCCACATCTACTCGGGTCTGGCCCGCGGCCTTGCCATTAAGGGCTGCAACCCCACCAACTTCCTGGAGAATCTCGAGCAGCAGTGGTGGAAGATCGACGACAATCTGACGCTCGACGGCACCAAGGCAAGCGCCTATGCCACGATTCTGGACTCCATTCGCGATGGTGTCACCACGATCTTCGACCACCACGCGAGCTTCTGCGAGATCCCGGGAAGCCTCTTTACCATTAAGGATGCAGCTCAGGAGCTGGGCATGCGTTCGTGCCTGTGCTACGAGGTCTCCGATCGCCGCGGCCAGGAAAAATGCGACCAGGCCATTGCCGAGAACGCCGAATTTGCCCAGTGGGCCGCCAAGGAGCGTCGCGACAACGACAACCACATGATCGCTGCCATGTTTGGCGGACATGCCACCTTTACACTTTCGGACGAGACCATGGATAAGATGGCCGAGGCCAACAACGGCCTGACCGGCTTCCACATCCATGTGTGCGAGGGCATGAACGACGTGTGGGATTCCCGCCTCAACCGCGGTGGTATCAGCCCCGTCGAGCGCCTGCTGCAGCACAACCTGCTGGGTCCCGACACCATGCTCGGCCACTGCATCCACGTGACGCCTGCCGAGATGGATATCGTCAAGGAGTCCGGCACTTGGCTCGTCAACAACCCCGAATCTAATATGGGCAACGCCGTGGGCTGCGCCCCCGTGCTCGAGTTCTTCCGCCGCGGCATTCCCGTGTGCATGGGCACAGACGCCTACACCCACGATATGCTCGAGAGCCTTAAGGTCTTCCTGATCATTCAGCGCCACAACGCCGCCATGCCCAACGTGGGCTGGTGCGAGGCCATGACCATGCTGTTCGAGAACAACGCCAAGATGGCGAGCAAGTACTTCGATCGCAAGCTCGGTGTGCTCGAGGCCGGCGCTGCCGCCGACGTCATCGTCATGGACTACAAGCCCTTTACGCCGCTGAGCGAGGAGAATATCGACGGCCACATGCTCTTTGGCATGATGGGCAAAAACTGCCGCACCACCATCATCAACGGCCGCGTCCTGTACAAGGATCGCGAGTTCGTTGGGATTGATGAGGAAAAGATCAACGCGTGGACCATGGCTGAGTCCAAGAAGCTCTGGAGCACGCTCAACGATCGCGCCTACTAATTACAAGTAGATTCACGCGCGTCGGATGTTTCGCCGCATCCGGCGCGCGTATAGGCGGCCTCCGCGGGGTCGCCGGCGCTGTGCTAGCACTACACCGTATTTGCGCCCGCCGCGCGGTCTCGCCGGGCGTTACAGAGAGGAGCTCATTATGAGCGACATCATGAGGCCGATCCCGTTTTCGCAGCTGATGAACTGGATCATCGAGGAGCACAAGACTCAGGGCGCCGTCTTTGGCGTGCGCAAGATGGTCACGACCAACCAGGAGGGTGCGCTTCCCATTTTTGACGAGCGTATCGAGACTCCGTTTGGCCCGGCCGCCGGTCCCAACACGCAGCTTGCCCAGAACATCGTGGCCTCTTATGTGGCCGGTTCCCGCTTCTTTGAGCTTAAGACCGTTCAGGTTATGGACGGCGAGGAGCTCTCCAAGTGCGTTAACAAGCCCTGTATCGTGGCACAGGACGAGTGCTACAACTGCGAGTGGTCGACCGAGCTCGAGGTTCCGCAGGCCTTTGCCGAGTACGTGAAGGCATGGTTCGCCTGCCACCTGATCGCTCGCGAGTACGGCCTGGGCAGCCCGGACGGTTTTGTCTTTAACATGTCGGTGGGTTATGACCTGGAGGGCATCAAGAGCCCCAAGGTCGACGCCTACATCGAGGGCATGAAGGACGCCAGCGGCTCTGACGTCTGGAACGAGTGCCGCACGTGGGCGCTCGCTAACCTGGACAAGTTTGAGCATGTCGATGCCGCGTTTGTCGAGTCCATCCCGGCGCGCGTCTCCAACTCCATTACCGAGTCCACGCTGCATGGCTGCCCGCCGGCGGAGATCGAGCGCATCGCGACCTACCTGATTACCGAGAAGGGTCTCAACACCTACATCAAGTGCAACCCCACGCTGCTGGGCTATGAGTTTGCCCGCCAGCGTCTGAACGAGCTGGGCTTTGACTACATCGTCTTTGATGACACGCACTTCCGCGAGGACCTGCAGTGGGCCGATGCCGTGCCTATGTTCGAGCGCCTGATTGCCCTGTGCGCCGAGCGCGGCCTGGAGTTTGGCGTCAAGCTGACCAACACGTTCCCCGTCGACGGGACGAGGAACGAGCTGCCCTCCACCGAGATGTACATGTCCGGCCGTTCGCTGTTCTCGCTGACCATCGAGGCTGCCCGCCGCATTACCGAGCAGTTTGATGGCAAACTGCGCATAAGCTACTCCGGCGGTGCCACGGTCTACAACATCCGCGCCCTGTACGATGCCGGCATTTGGCCCGTCACCCTGGCGACCGACGTGCTCAAGCCCGGTGGCTACGAGCGCTTTAGCCAGATGGCCGGCGAGTTTACCGACCTGGATGGCAAGCCGTTCGCGGGCGTCTCGCTCGAGGCTGTGACCGCGATCCAGACCGACTCGCTCACCAACCCGCTCTACAAGAAGCCGCTGCGCCCGCTACCCGACCGCAAGGTTGCCGGCAAGAGCCCGCTTTCCGACTGCTTTACCACGCCGTGCCGCACGAGCTGCCCCATCCAGCAGGATATTCCCGCCTACTTGGCGGCTGTTGACGAGGGCCGCTACGAGGACGCACTCAACATCATCATCGAGCGCAACGCCCTGCCGTTCATTACCGGCACTATCTGCCCGCATCCCTGCGGCCGTGCCTGCGAGCGTGCGTTCTACGAGCCCGAGGGCGCCCAGATCCGCGCCAGCAAGCTCAAGGCCGCCCGCGAGGCCATGACCGCCGTGCTGCCCAAGCTGCGCGCCCAGGCCATCGCCAACGACGGCGAGCGCAACGTTGCCGTTATCGGCGGCGGCCCGGCCGGCCTGGCGACGGCGTTCTTCCTGACGCGCGCTGGCGTGCCCGTCACCATCTTCGAGGCCCGCGATTCGCTCGGCGGCGTGGTCTGTCACGTCATCCCCGAGTTCCGCATTGCGAGCGATGACATCTCCCACGATGCCGAGCTCTGCCTGGCCTTTGGTGCCAAGGTGCAGCTCAATGCCCGCGTGGAGTCCATTGACGAGCTCAAGGCCCAGGGCTTTACCGACGTGGTCGTGGCCACCGGCGCCTGGATGCCCGGCTCTGCGGGCCTGGGCGAGGATGCCGAGCTCGACGTGCTGGAGTTCCTCGAGGCCGCCAAGAGGGGCGAGAAGCTCGAGCTGGGCGAGGACGTCGTGGTCATTGGCGCCGGCAACACCGCCATGGATGCGGCTCGCGTGGCCAAGCGCCTGGCTGGCGTGAAGAACGTGCGCCTGGTGTATCGCCGCACCAAGAAGCAGATGCCCGCCGACGAGGAAGAGCTTGATCTTGCTCTTGCCGATGGTGTTGAGTTCTGCGAGCTGCTGGCCCCCAAGGCGCTTAACGGCGCCGTGCTGACCTGCGACGTCATGGAGCTTGGCGAGCCGGATGCAAGCGGCCGTCGCAGCCCCGTCGCCACGGGCGAGACCGTCGAGCTTTCCGCCACCACGGTGATCTGCGCCGTGGGCGAGGGCATCGATGCCAGCCTGTACGATGCCGCGGGCGTTGAGCACGACCGTCGCGGCCGCCTTGCCGCCACCTCCACTGGCGTCGAGGGCGTCTGGGCTGCCGGCGACTGCCGTCGCGGTCCTGCCACCGTGGTCGAGGCTATCGCCGACGCCGCCGAGGTCGCCCGTGCCATCGCCGGTGTGGACTTTAACAAGTACGCCGACTGCAACGAGCAGGCCGGCCGCGAGGACACCTGCTACGAGCGCAAGGGGTCGCTGTGCCGCGACAAGCGCAACTGCACCAAGACCCGCTGCCTGGGCTGCGGCTCGGTGTGCGAGGTCTGCTGCGACGTGTGCCCCAACCGCGCCAACGTGGCAATTAAGGTGCCGGGCCTGGCCAAGCATCAGGTCGTCCATGTCGACGGCATGTGCAACGAGTGCGGCAACTGCGCCGTGTTCTGCCCCTACCAGGAGGGTCGTCCCTACAAGGACAAGCTCACCCTGTTCTGGAGCGAGCAGGACATGGAGAACTCCGAGAACGAGGGCTTCCTGGCCGTGGACGAGGATCACTTTAAGGTCCGCGTCGCCGGCACGGTCCGCACCGTCTCGGTCGATGCCGTCAACACCGGCCTTCCCGAGGCCGTCCGCCTGACTATCAGGGCCGTGCGCGACAACTATTCGTACCTTCTTAAGAAATAGGCGAGTCTCTTATGGCCAAATCCATTCAACATAACGTGGCCTACGTTGCCTGCGGAAGTGGTTGTGCCTCCGCAGGCGGCGACGCCCGCTGCAGCGAAGGCTGCATTGGCTGTGGCGCCTGCGTCACGGCCTGTCCCCACGGCGCCATTGCGCTGGTCGATGGCATCGCCCGCGTGGACCGTTCCAAGTGCACGGGCTGCGGCCTGTGCGGCATGGCGTGCCCGCAGCGCGTGATTGCCTTCGTTCCCGGCTACCAGAACATTCTGGTGCGTTGCAACAACACCGACAAAGGTGCCATTGCGCGCAAGATCTGCGACACGAGCTGCATCGGTTGCGGCATGTGCGCCAAAAAGTGCCCCGCCGGCGCTATCCGCATCGAGGACAACTGCGCCCATATCGACGGCGCGGACTGCCTGTCGTGCGGCATGTGCGCCGTCGTCTGCCCGCATGGCGCCATCCACGACCGCACCGGCATCGCCGCTGGCGTGTAGAAGGGAATCACCATGGCACAGGAATTCACTTTTACCGTTAACGGCGTCGAGCGCACGACGACCCAAAACAAACCGCTGCTGCGTTATCTGCGCGACGACCTACACATTCACTCCGCCAAGGACGGCTGCTCCGAGGGCGCGTGCGGCACCTGCACCATCCACGTGGACGGTGCGGCCGTCAAGGCGTGCGTGCTGACCACCGCTCTTGCCGCCGGCCGCAGCATCGTGACCGTCGAGGGCCTGCCCGAGGACGTGCGCGAGGCCTTTGTGTACGCCTTTGGCGCCGTGGGCGCCGTGCAGTGCGGCTTTTGCATCCCCGGCATGGTCATGGCGGGTGCAGCGCTCATCGCCGAGGATCCCGAGCCTACCGAGGAGCAGATCAAGTACGCCATCCGCGGCAATGTTTGCCGCTGCACCGGCTACAAAAAGATTATCGAGGGCATTGCGCTGGCCGCTGCGGTGCTCCGCGGCGAAAAGCAGATCGACGAGGATCTGGAGCGCGGCGACGACTACGGCGTGGGCAAGCGCGCCTTCCGTATTGACGTGCGCAAGAAGGTGCTCGGCGAGGGCAAGTATCCCGACGACATCGACGAGATCGACCAGCCGGGCCTGACCTACGCCAGCGCCGTGCGCTCCAAGTATCCGCGTGCCCGCGTGCTCTCCATCGATACTTCCAAGGCCGAGGCCCTACCCGGTGTGGTTGGCATCCTGCGCGCCGAGGACGTGCCGGTCAACCAGGTCGGCCACCTTATCCAGGACTGGGACGTCATGATCGCCCAGGGCGACATCACCCGCTGCGTGGGCGATGCCATCGTGCTGGTGGTTGCCGAGGACGAGGCGACGCTCGAGAAGGCCAAGAAGCTCGTAAAGATTGATTACGAGCCGCTGGAGCCCGTGCGCAACATCGCCGAGGCCAGGTCTGCCGACGCCCCGCGCCTGCACGACAGCTTCTTTGCCTTTGGCAACACGGTGGAGCTCAAGGACAACGTGTGCCAGAGCCGTCACGTGACGCGCGGTGACGCCGCCAAGGCGCTGGCAGAGAGCGCGTTTACCGTGACGCAGCGCTTTACCACGCCCTTTACCGAGCATGCCTTCTTGGAGCCCGAGTGCGCCGTTGCCTTCCCGTACAAGAATGGCGTCAAGGTGCAGTCGACCGACCAGGGCGCCTACGACACGCGCAAAGAGTGCGCTCACATGTTTGGCTGGGATAGCGAGCCCGAGCGCGTGGTCGTCGAGACCATGCTCGTGGGTGGCGGCTTTGGCGGCAAGGAGGACGTGTCCATCCAGCACTTGGCCGCGCTCGCCGCATATAAGTTCCAGCGTCCTGTGAAGTGTAAGCTCACGCGTGCCGAGTCGCTCGCTTTCCATCCCAAGCGTCACGCCATGGACGGCACCTTTACACTGGGCTGCGACGCCGAGGGTAACTTTACCGGCCTGGATTGCGAGATCAACTTTGATACCGGCGCCTACGCGTCGCTGTGCGGCCCGGTGCTCGAGCGCGCCTGTACGCATGCCGTCGGCCCCTACAAGTACCAGAACACCGACATTCGCGGCTTTGGCTACTACACCAACAACCCGCCCGCCGGTGCTTACCGCGGCTTTGGCGTTTGCCAGTCCGAGTTTGCGCTCGAGAGCCTGATCGACCTGCTGGCCGAGAAGGTCGGCCTGGATCCGTGGGAGATCCGCTACCGTAACGCCATCGAGCCGGGCGAGGTTTTGCCCAACGGCCAGATTGCCGATTGCTCCACGGCACTGAAGGAGACGCTGCTCGAGGTCAAGGATGCCTACTACGCGCATCCCGGACACGCCGGTATCGCCTGCGCCATGAAGAACGCCGGCGTGGGCGTGGGCCTGCCCGATGCCGGCCGCTGCAAGATCCGCGTCGAGGATGGCCGCGCCGTGGTCTACGCCGCCACGTCCGACATCGGCCAGGGCTGCAACACGGTCTTTTTGCAGGACGTTGCCGAGGCCTGCGGTCTGCCGCTGAGCTGCATTGCCAATGGCGAGTGCTCCACCGAGAACGCTCCCGACTCCGGCACCACGTCTGGCTCGCGTCAGACGGTCGTGACCGGCGAGGCCGTGCGCGGTGCCGCCTTCCTGCTGCGCGATGCCATGCTTGACATCGAGGCCGGCAAGCCCGCACCCGATACTCCCGTGAGCGCGCATGGCGACGGCGTCAAGATTGAGTACGACGACGGTCGCGGCTATCAGCTGCGCACGCAGGAGCTCGTCGCCGGCCAGGGTATGCATCCTCAGGATCCCGCGGCTGCCATCAAGGCGCTCGAGGGATGCGAGTTTGGCTACGTGTACCTGGAGCCGACCGACAAGCTGGGCGCCGACGTTCCCAACCCCAAGAGCCACATCTGCTACGGGTTTGCCACGCATGTGGTCATTCTGGATGATGACGGCCGCGTGAGCGAGGTCTATGCCGCGCACGATTCCGGCAAGGTGGTCAACCCCATCTCCATCCAGGGTCAGATCGAAGGCGGCGTGCTCATGGGTATGGGCTATGCGCTTACCGAGGACTGGCCGCTCAAGGACTGCGTACCCCAGGCAAGGTACGGTACGCTCGGGCTGTTCCGTGCGCCCGAGATTCCGAATATCCACGCCATCTACGTGGAGAAGGACGAGCTGTTGCCCGTGGCATACGGCGGCAAGGGCATCGGCGAGATCGCAACGATCCCCACGGCGCCCGCCGTGCAGAACGCCTACCGCGCGTTTGACGGCAAACTACGTCCAGATCTGCCCATGGTGGATACGCCCTACAGCCGCGCCCGTCGCCGCGGGTAGGGTAGGGTGCGGACAGCATTGCTGACGGGCTGTTCGCGCTCAACACCAACTGCATATGCTGCGCCTTTGGCCCCAGCTCCATCGCGAGCCGGGGCCTTTTGTTTGGAGCGCCTCCGCATGCGGAAGCTGCGTCCCAGATTTCGGCTCCAGAATGGGACGTGCTTTCCCTTTGGAGCCCTCGGCGGAAATTACATCCCAGAATTGGCACTCAGAACGGGATGTGCTTTCCTTTTTGGGCCCTCGGCGGAAACTACGTCCCGGAATCCAGTCCCGGAGTGGGATGCGCTTTCCGGATCGGCCCTCAACCGGAAGCTGTGTCCCGGAATCATGCCCCAGAATGGGATGCGTTTTCCGCTGGCCGGCCGTTTGGAAAGTGCATCCCAGTTTGAGCGTTTATTCCGGGATGCGGTTTCCGCTGAAGGACTCAACCGGAAAGCACGACCCGTTCCGAGGCCTGATTCCGGGACACGCTTTCCGCTAGGCATACCATCTGGAAAGCGCATCCCGTTTTGAGCGCTCAATCTGGGACACGGTTTCCGCGGGTGCTGCCAACCGGAAAGTGTGTCCCAGTTTGGTGGACAGGCGGGCATAAACTTAGCAGCCCCTACAGCTCAATATCGTTGAGCCATGTCGGCAGCGCGGTCTGCCGGATGCCTGCCGTCTGCAGCTTTTTGGCGAGCATTCCTGCCGAGCGGACCTCGCTGATGGTAAAGCGCAGCAGAGGGTGACCGTAGAGCGATAGGTGCGCCTCGCGCTGTCGTTCGGCAACGAGCGCCTCGGCGGTGGTGCGTCCGGCCAGCATGGTCTGGGCGGTATATTTGATGAGCCCGTCGAGCTCGCCCAGCGTGAGTTCCCGCGCCTGGCGCTCCCAGGCAAAGTCCGTTCGTATGGGCTTGGCCGAATCGAAGGGGTCCGTCAGCTCGTATTGAAGCCAGTCGGGCGCAAAGCCCGTCTCGATCATGACGGCTCGGGTGACCGATTCCCCGCCGCTCTCGGCGCGGGCGTCGGCATATCGAAGTGTCGTGAGGGCGGTGCGAATCGTGCGACCATTGCGGGCAGTCGCTCGTTGCTCAACGGCCTCCATCAGCTGTTCCGGCGCAAGGCCGAGCTTTGAGATCGCCGAATCGGCAATGGGCATGCCGTCGGCAAAACCAGTTTGCAGCAGGCAATCTGTGGCCGTTTGGATGGGCGGCGTTACCGATATGCCGGCTCTGCGTATTGCTCCGGCCGGCTCAATCTGGTGTCGCTGATTATGTGCGCCCGGACGAGCCGACGGCTTTGTCGAGCTGCAGGCATGCACGACATTCAGGTGTCGCCACGAGACCTCGAGCCCCAGCAGGCAGGCAGCCGAAAACGCGCAGAACGTCCAATCGGGGTGGATGATCGCAAGGGCGCGAATAATCTCGCAATGACGCTGCGCCCGGTTGAGCTCATCCCAGCGTATTTTGCGCGCGAACAATCCCGGCATGGGGGAGACGACCATGTCGCCGATGCGCCGAAGGAGCGCTTTTCGGATCTCCGCGCTCGGGGGAATCAGACAGCGCCCCTCTTGTTCGGCTTGAGTGAGCAGTTGGTCGATGAGCTGGTCATTGCAATGGGTCATGAGCTACCGCCTCCTTTTGGGTAGCAAAAACGTATCAGCTGGAACTTGCCGCTCAGCTGACCAAAAGCTGACCAAAATCTAACCATGCAGGTAGATGACATGCTTTTGACGACATATTTCTTGTTTGAATCGGTGGGCGGTAATCGGCGACCGTGAACGGTAGCTGGATATGAAGTCTTGGTAAGTTTCGGAACGTGTACTTTTTTGAAAAAGAGCATTCTATCTGCTGTTTTGTGTTTCTTGATCGCATATTTGAAGGCATGTGATAAGGGCTGCGGATCGTCGTCTTGTATCTGCGGAAGCTGTGACCCGGAATGAGCGCTCGGAATGGGATGCATTTTCCGGCAGAAGCTTCAGCGGAAAGTGCATCCCAGAATTCAGGCTCAGAACGGGACACGCTTTCCGGATGGCATGTTTGGCGGAAACTACGGCCCAGTTTTTGGCTCCAGAACGGGATACATTTTCCGGAACGGTCCACGTGCGGCGGTGTATCGCCCCTTTTCGTGCGCCGCTTGTCGAATTACGTTATAGCTAGCTATATTATAGAAAGGTATAATATGGCTAGCTATAACGTGAAGGAAGGATGGCCCTATGTTTATCGGAAGAACAGCGGAAATGTCCGAGCTCAATCGACTGTATGGCACGGGCTCCTTTGAAATGCCTGTGATTTACGGCCGCCGTCGTGTGGGTAAAACGCGCCTTATCACAGAGTTCATCCAAGGCAAGAAGGCTATTTACTTTCAAGCTCGTCGTACCAATGCGGAGGCAAACCTGCACGGCTTTAGCCAGGCGATACTTGCAGGCTCGGTTGGTGCTGCAGGCGTGTCGTTTCGTAGTTTTGACGAAGCGTTCGATGCATTGGCCACCATGGCTCGAACGGAGCGTTTGATTGTCGTGATTGACGAGTATCCCTATCTCGCCCAATCGAATCCCGAAATCAGCTCGTTGCTGCAAGGCAAGATCGACCACTTGTACAAAGAGACCAAGCTCATGCTTATCCTGTGCGGGTCGTCGCTTTCGTTTATGGAGGAACAGGTGTTGGGCTACGAGAGCCCACTATACGGTAGGCGTACGGCCCAGTTTAAGATCATGCCGCTCGATTTTACGACGACCCTCGGCCTGTGGCAGAGCATGAGTCGCGAAGATGCTGCAGTTTGCTATGGCATGACGGGCGGCATTCCTGCATATATCGAGAAAGTCGATCCTACCGTATCGCTCGAGGACAACATCAAACGTCTTTTTCTTACTCCTACGGGCCATCTCTTTGAGGAGCCGAGTAACCTGCTATTGCAAGAGTGCCGCAATCCCGAGCAATATGATGCGATCGTGCAAGCAATTGCCCAGGGGCGCTCGAAGATCTCAGAGATTGCGAGCTCTATGGGAATCCCTGCGAGCAACGTAAAGAGCTATGTGGATAAGCTGGCGTCGCTTGGGATTGTCGAGCGCGAGCTGCCCCTAAACGAGACGAGCAATAAGCGAGCCGTGTATCTGCTGAGCGACCAGATGTTTAGGTTCTGGTACAAGTTTGTGCCGCAGAACATTGGGCTGATTCAAAACGATATGGCCGAGATGGCGTATAGGCGCATTGAGCCGCACGTATCGGATTACATGGGTACGGTCTTTGAGCTTATATGCAGACAATACGTGTACGAACTCGCACGCGCGGGCGAACTTGGTGTGGTGCCGGCAACAGTTGGCCGTTGGTGGGGAACGGACAATCGGACGCGTACGCAGGAAGAGATCGATTTGATTGTCGACGACGGAGAGGGCGCGGCGCTCTTTGCGGAGTGCAAATGGCGTAACGAACCGGCAGGCGAGGATGTTCTGGAAAAGCTCGTGTACCGAAGCGAGCTCTTTAGGCGTCAGCATAAAAGCTACGTGATCTTCTCGAAGCGTGGCTTTACGCAAGGATGTCAGGAAGCTGCGGCGAGCAGGGGAGATACCAAGCTGATTTCGTTTGCCGAGATGTGCGAGCGGAGATAACCAAGCGCGCTCTGATGTGATTGCTCGGAATGGGTCGCGCTAAGGATGCCAAGCGTAAAACCTACAATGAAAATGGCGTAAAAACTACATTGAGAACGGCGTAAAAACAGCATTGAGAATGGCGTAATTTCGTATATCGCATGATCGCCCGAGCTTGCACACAGCCTTTTGCGAGCTCTTGCCATGAACGAGAGCCAGGCTGTCACGTACAAGACGCTCATAAAGGACGCCTCGTACGGTGAGACGGGCCCCGACGAGAGGACCATCGCTGCGCACCTGGATCTCTTCAACAGGCTCAAGCTGACCGAGGACCTGTGCGGATGGGAGCCATCGAGGTCAAGCTGAGTGATGCGAAAGCAGACGATGGAGCGAGAAATCTCAAGGCGCTGGAGAGGAAAGTGCTCTCCAATCCTGCCGCCCAGAATGCCGCGCCGGCGTTTTTGGCGGTCGTGGTTGGAAAGGGGAGCATTGCCTACACACGCGACGACGGCGTGGCGGTGATCCCCATGTCGGCACTTGGGGCGTAGTGGTTTTGCGGGCGTGCCGTGCTTCCTTTACCGAAAATCCATTTGGTAAACCAGATGCTCGCGGATAGAATAAAGTTGACGGCAGCCCAAGTTCTGGAGAGCTGGGAAACGCCGTTGCTTGGTCAAGAGGTCGGTGCCTTAATGGCAGCGACTTGTTATGCTTCGAATGCTGCTTGAGTGCCTCGGAAAGTTCGATAAGCGCCGTGAAGAGCGAGACCAAAGCAACCAAGAGCTCTACGAGCTCTGATGGGCCCGGGATGACCTCTGATTCAAGTCACCGGGCCGCAATCTTTTTCATCCATTTGAATAGAGCGGGCGACTCTCTTGGGGCCATCTGCATGGCGCGTGCCTGGCGCGCGTGGCACAGCATCCCATTTTTGTGTCCGCACGGGTGGCTACGCTTACCGCAACGTAGCCATTCGTGGAAAGGACGGATGTCATGGCAACGGATAAGACCGGTTATGTGAGCGTTGGCGCCGAGATAGAGGACGAGGTTATGCCCGACCGCGTGATCTTTAGCATTGGCTTTGGTGGTCGCCGCACCACCAAGGAATCGTGCCTGGAGGATTACAACACCGATCGCGCCCGCGTAGCCGCCGCGCTGGCGCCCTTTGGTTTGGATAGCGAATTAACATGCTGTCGGTACACTTGTTATGCGCAGATGACGCGCAAGAAGGCGACGATTGTGGGCTACAACTACTATGCGTACGGTACGGTTGCCGCGCCTGTCGATTCGACTGACTTTGCTGCTGTGTGGACCGCACTCAATACCTGCGAGTCACATGCCGACATGAGCATTCGATTTGAGTTGGCGGATCAGCGCGCGGCGGAAGACGCCCTGATTGCCCGTGCGGTTGAACGTGCTCGCGGCAACGCGCAGGCACTTGCCGTTGCGGCGGGGTCTATGCTGGGCGGCGTCAAGCATATCTCGTATAACAGTCGGGCGGCGGGCTATGGTCGAACATACTGTGTTGCCGCGTGTGCTCCCGATGGGGCGTCCGGAGGCTCCGAGGAGACGGTGCTGGAGCCAGAGCCTATCGAGGTCGAGTGCTCCGTGGATATGGAATGGTGGCTGGAGTAGGAAGCAGGTGCTGAGCGGCTGAGGGACCGAGGCTTCGCTACCGAAAAAACCATTTGTTAAACTCAATGTCCGTGGGTAGAATAAGGTCGACGGCAGCCCAAGTTGTGGATAGCTGGGCAGCGCCGTTACTTCGATTAAGGGGTCAATGCCTTAACGGCGTCGACCCCTCTAATATGAGAAAGCCATTGTCAATAGGCGTGTTTGTTCGAGCCCGGTCTTAAACCGGGCTTTTTCGTTTCCCGTCGGGAGGGCCCGCGCACGCTGCAC